>DASTCC010000402.1:0-5501 GCA_035711465.1 Vicinamibacterales bacterium | reverse complement strand
ATCGAGGTTGGGCGTCGAGGACACCCGCCCGATCGCGTAGAGCCAGTCCTGCGCAGGCCTGCCGACCAGCGACGTCTCGGCGCCGCGGATCACCGGTTCCTGGCCGAGCGGAATCCAGAGCCCGGCCGGATTGGGCCGGATCGTCTCGCCGAAGAACCCGGGCGTGGTGACGCCGACGAGCGTGACCGCCACCCCGTTGATCATGAAGGCCTGGCCGATGAGCGACGCGTCGCCGCCGAACTGCTCGACGAACGCGCGGTGGCTCATGACCATCACCGGCGGCGATCCGACGACGTCGTCGCCCGGGGTCAACACGCGTCCGGTAGCGGCGCCGACGCCCATCACCCGGAAGTAATTCCCGGACACGTACGTCGCCGGCACCGACACCGACGGCCCCGTCGGCGGCCGCAACGGCGTGACCGGCGCCGTCGCCTGGAAGGCGGCGAGCTCGTCGAACTCCTTCAGCTCGTCGCGGAGGTGCGCAAACAGCGGATATGAAAAAAGGGAATAGCTCGTTTGGAGGCCCGAGTTGACGCAGCAGTTGAAGGTGTCGCCCAGGCGGTAGAGCTCGGTGGGCCGCGTGACCGGAAGCGAACGCAGCATCACCGCATGGAGCAACGTGAAGATCGCGGTATTGGCTCCCAGCCCGAGCGCCAGCGTCAGGACGGCCACCACCGTGAATCCCGGCTGCTGCCGCAATCGTCGAAGCGCAAACCGGATGTCGTCCCGAACAGCACGCATGCCTGCCTCCGCAGCTTGGACGATGGGGCGGACCGAAACGTTGACGGCCGAACCGAGAGACAAGGATCTGGCGCTCGTCGCCAGTCGGCGCCGGAGGCCGCGCTGCGCGCGCGCAGCGCGTGCGCGTCAGTTCTCTTTGATCACGGCGAGCGGATCGGCCGCGGCGGCTCGCATCGCGGACGGCAGCGTCGCGGCGATCCCGACGAGGATCACCGCGATCGCAGCGCCGGCGATCACGACTGACGCGTCGCCCGATCGCGCGTCGTACATCTGCGCCGAGACCAGGCGCCCGGCGAGCGAAGCACCGGCAACGCCGACGACCGCACCGTTCGCTGCGGTCGTCAAGCCCTCGCGCAATACGCCCCGGAGAAGGTCGCGAGGCGACGCGCCAAGCGCGGCGCGGATGCCGATTTCGCGCGCGCGATCGACGACCGACGCCGCGGTCACCGCATAGACGCCAGCCAGCGCCAGGAACAGCGCCATCGCCGCCAGCCCGATCGCCACCGTCGCCGACAAGCGCTGCGGCGCCGCCGATCGCTGGACGAGCTCGTCGAGCGTCGCCGCTTCGAACAACGGCGCCTCGGGATCGACGGCTGCGGTCGCGCGGCGAATCGGCTCGATCATCGCGGCGGGATTGGCGACGCCGGTCCTCGCGACGACGAACAGCGTGCGGCCCCAGTGTTCGCCGAACAGGTCGTACATCCGCGGCTGCGGCGCCGCGCCGAGCGCCAGATGCCGCACGTCGGCGACGACGCCGATGACCTCGTGCCAGTCGCCGGTGCGGTCGCCATCGCCCGCGGCCACTCGTCGGCCGACGGCGCCGCCATTCGGAAACAGCGCCCGCGCGAGCGATTCGTTGAGCACGGTGACGTGCCCGCCGCGGGCAACGTCGTCGGCGCTGAAATCCCGGCCGTCGCGCAGCGGCATCCCGAGCGCGGCGAAATAGCCAGGGGTCACGAATTGCCATCCTGCGCTCTGACGCGTTGCCGACGGCGTCTGCCCCTCGGCGAGCACGCCGGTGCCCGTCGTCTGTCCGCTCAGCGGCAGGCTCGATCCGGCTGCGACCGCCTGAATACCGGGCAACGCGGCGATCGACGTCGAGACGCGATCGAAGAACGTGCGCACCTGGGGCAGGCCGGCGTGGCGCTCGGCGTAGGCCGACACGCGTGCGTTGACGACGCCGCTGGCGCGGAATCCTGGATCCACGGCCATCAGTCGTCCAAAGCTCATCGCCAGCAGCGCGCCCGCCGTCGCCATGGTCATCGCGAGCGCGAGCTCGCCAGCCACCAGCCAGCGACGCGATCGACGGCCTGCGGCGGTGGCGCGATCGCCGGCGCCGATCCGCACCAGCCCTGCTCCGGCGCGCGACGGCAGCGCCATCAGAGCCACGACGATTGCGGCCGCGACGATGGTGGCGAGCAGGACGACGGGCGCGTCGATCCTGATCGCGTCCGGTCGCGGCAGCGCGAGGGCGCGCGATCCGGCGAGCGCGGTGACGGCCGCGGCCGCGAGCCAGACGCCGATCGCGGCGCCGATGCCAACGGTCAGCGCGTGCTCGGTGAGAAGCTGGCGGCGCAGACGGAAGCCGCCGGCGCCGAGCGCGGCGCGCAGCGCCAGTTCGCGCCGCCGATCCGAGAGACGGATACCCGCGAGGGCGATCGCGTTCGCCAGGGCGATCGCCAGCGTCAGCACCGCGGCCACACCGGCCAGGCGCAAGGGCGTCACCACGGCGGCGACCATCTCGTCGTGCAGCGCCGCCAGGCGAAACGATCGATTGGCGTTGGTGGCGGCGTAGGTTTCCGCCAGCCGCCGGCCGATGGCGTCCACATCGGCCTGCGCCGCGTCGATCGAACGTCCCTTCGGCAGCCGCACGATCGCTTCGTAGGTCGAGATGTCGCGGCGCGTCGCCGACATCTCCGTCGAATCGAAGATCTGCCAGATGTCGTTCTGCTCGATCTTGAAGACTCGGCCGACGGGCAGCTCGACGTCGACGCCTGCGCGCACGACGCCGACCACGGTGAGGAGATCGCCGCTCAGCCAGATCGTCCGCCCGACGAGCGCCGGGTCGCCGCCGAACTGCGACGTCCACAACCGGTGGCTGATCATGACGTTCGGCCGTCCGCGATCGTCGGCGACGAGCGCGCGGCCCAGCGCCGGCGACACGCCGAAGAGCTCGAGCCCGCGCGGCTCGATGAAGATCGCGTTGACGCGCTCGATGCGGTCGCCGACGCGAAGGCTGCCGCGTCCGCTGGCGATCGCGGTTGCGCCGTCGAAGAGCGCGCCGGCGGTGAGGTCGGCGTAATCGGGATAGCTGATCTGCGTCGTTTCGCCGCGTTCGACCTGCCACAACACCGCGAGGCGATCGCCGTCCGGATACGGCAGCGGCCGCCAGAGCAGCCCGTACGCCACTGCGAACGCCGCCGTGACGGCGCCGACGCCGAGTGCGGTGAGGGCGGCCATACTCACCGTGTAAAGGGGTCGGACGCCGAGTCCACGCGCCGTCTGCCGCAGCTCGGCAGCCCATCCGGTGCAGGCGCGCCGCCAGGCCGGCTGGCGGTGCGCGCCTTTCGCCCCCTGCCACCGCGCGAGATCGCTCCGCATCGCGGCCTCGGCCTCGGTGTCGCTGCTTCCTCCGGCGATCGATTGCGTCCACCGTTCGGCCAGGTGCGCGGCGACCTCGTCGACCAGCTCCGCGCTGGCGTCGGGCATGACGCGCCTGGCCTCGGAGCGGCATCGCCGCAGCCGGTCGTTCCACTCGCTGTTCGCCATCGCCCTAGCCCTCCCGAATGCGCGCGACCCGGGTGAGCACGTCGACGAACGCGCTCCACGATCGCCGCTGATCGCGCAGCACGCCCCGCCCGCCCGGCGTGATCCGGTAGAAGCGCCGCCGCCGCTCGCCCGCCTTCTCCACCCAGCGGCCGACGATCAGGCCGCGGCGCTCGAGCTTGTGGAGCGTCGGATAGAGCGTCGCGGTGTTGAACTCGATCGCCCCGCCGGACTGCTCCTCGATCCACCGCGCGATCTCGTAGCCATGCCGCGACCGCCCTTCGAGCGCCCCGAGGACGAGCATTTCGGCCGAGCCCTTCCTGACTTCCGACGCCAGCATGGTCGGTATATATAACGTATTTACATGTTGGGGTGTTGCAGCTTCTCGCTTCTTGTGGATCCGGGCACGGGTGGGGCTGGCTTGGGCTGCGGGCTGCGGGCTGCAGGCTCGGGGCCTGACGCCCCCGGGCCGAAGGCAGGCCTCAAGGCCCCAAAGGCCCAGGGCCCAGGGCCCAAGCCCCAAGACCCCTATAGTCCTCGCGCCCTAACGAACTTCGATCGCTTCCGGCTCGCCGGAAGCAGCGTGCCGTCCTTCAAGCGGACCTCGAAACGCGATCCCGGGATCGGCGTGAACGACTGCACGTGATCGAGGTTGACCAGGAACCGGCGGTGGACGCGCAGGAAGATCGCCGGATCCAGACGGCCCTCGAGGTCGGTCAGCGACATGTTCAGCCGGTAGCGCGTGCCGGCGGCGTAGACATAGGCGGTGTCGTCGTTGGCTTCGAAGTGCTGGACCTGCGCCGCTCGCAGCGGGCGGACCGCGTCGCGATCGCGGACGAACAGCCGATCGAGATATTTCGGCTCGCTGACTTGACGCAGGCGGCCGAAGATGCCGGCGCGGCCCGGCGCGCTGAGCAGCGCGTGCACGCGATCGATCGCGGCCTGGAAGCGCGTTCGGCCGAAGGGCTTGAGCAGATAATCCACCGCAGCGAGCTCGAAGGCGTTCACGGCGAATTGATCGAAGGCCGTCGTGAAGATCACCGCCGGCGCGTGGTCGACGCGGCGCAGCACGTCGAGTCCCGACAGGCCCGGCAAACGGATGTCGAGAAACACGACGTCCGGCCGCAGCTCTTCGATCATTCTCACCGCGCGGAGGCCATCGGCGGCTTCGCCGATCCACTGCACGTGGTCATGGCCGTCGAGCAGCTGCCGCAGCTTCTGCCGCGCCAGCGGCTCGTCGTCCACCACGACCGCCTTGAGCACGAGCGCAGCCGCCGTCATCGTCGAACCTCCGGGGTGTCGCCGGGCACGACCAGCGACACCAGAAAACCGTCGTCATTGCGACCGGCGCTGACCGCGGCGCTCGGACCGTACTTGAGCGTCAGGCGATCGGCGAGATCGCGCAGGCCGCGCCCGCTCATGCCGGCGCCGTCGACGCCGCCGTCCGGGCAGTCGTTCCACACCGCGATGCGGACGGCGTCGTCGGGATCGCGGCGAATCCGCACCCGCAGCCGCCCGCCCTCGGGCCGATCGGCGACGCCGTGATGAATGGCGTTCTCGATCAGCGGCTGGAGCACGAACGCCGGCACCTGGCGATCGAGCGCAGCGTCGTCGACGCCGATGTCGAGCCGGAGCCGATCGCCGAGGCGCAGCGATTCGAACGCCAGGTACTCGCGCGAGAACGCCCACTCCTCGGCGAGCGGCACCTCGTCGTGCCCGGAGCGTAGCGCGTAACGCAGCAGCTGGCCCAGCTGATCGATCGCTTGATCGGCGCGATCCGGATCGACGTGCACGAGCGTGCTGACGGTGTGCAAGGCGTTGAAGAGGAAGTGCGGTTGCAGACGCGCGTTCACCGCCGCCAGCTGCGCTTCGCGGGCGTGGAGGCGCGCTTCGACGATCGCCTCGCGCGCCTGTCCGAGCGCCTCGTCGTTCCGACGGCTGTAACAGACGCCGGCGATCGCCAGGTAGAGCCAGCTGCCCATGAGCAGGTTCCA
>DASTCC010000401.1:0-3784 GCA_035711465.1 Vicinamibacterales bacterium | reverse complement strand
ATGCCGAGCGTCGGCAGCCCGAGCTCGAACGTCGTCGGATCCGGATGCGGCGCGCCCGGCTCGTCGATGCTCATCGGCCCGCCGGCGAGAATGATGCCGACCGGATGCCGCTTCTCGATCTCCGCGACCGGCGTCGACGGCGGCAGGATCACGGTGTAAACCGCCATCTCGCGCAGGCGTCGTGCAATCAGTTGAGTGAACTGCGAACCGAAGTCCAGAACGACGATCGTTTGATGTGTCACAGGCGGCCGATGTGGAAGCAAGCGCGAGGCCGGTGCTTCGCGAGAATGCCGCTATTATAAGGTGTGAGCATCCGAGCAGCCACGAGATGTTGTGGTCTGGTGCTCGGCGTGAGCCTGTCGCTTCCCCTCGCGGCGCAGCCAACGCCGGTGCAGGGGCAGCCCGTTCCCGCTCCCGCTCCTGCCACTCCCTCCGCGCCCGAGAAACCGCTGTACGCGGAAGCCTGGAAGCGCAACATCGACTCGACCGGACGGCTGCGTCTCACCTTCGGCGCCGCGGTCGTCGTCACCACCGGCACGGCCACGCCGGTACAGGCCTGGCGCATGAACGACGGCGAGCTCGCCTGGACGATCGAGGACGCACGCGATGCGGTCGGCGCGGCAGCTGGCGACGGCATGATCTTCGTCGTCGCCGCCGGGCGGCTGCTCGCGCTCGACGACAGCACCGGTCGAATCCATTGGGAGGTCAAGATCGCGCCGGACGGCGCCGGCCCGGCCTGGACGACGGGCGGCGGCGTCATCGTGCCGGACGGCGACAGCATTCGCGCGCTGCGCATCACCGACGGCGGCCAGGTCTGGGCACAGGACGTCGGCGCCGCCGCGAGCGCGCCCCCGTTCGTCGCCGGCAATCGAGTGATCGTCCCGTTGAAGAGCAGCGCGGTGGTCGCGCTCGACCTCGCGACCGGCGGAGAGCTCTGGCGCGCGCCGACCGGGACGGTGCCGGGGCCCATCAAGGCCTCGGCCGGACGACTCTTCTTGGTCACGGCGAACGGCACGATCTGCGCGTTTCGGGAGACGGACGGGCGGAGCGGCTGGGACTACCCCACGCACATGCCGGCGATCGGATCGGTGGAAGTGGACGCCAATCACGTCTACGCGGCGCTGATCGACAACACCATCCGCGCCTACGACGCGCGCAGCGGCAACGATCGCTGGCGCACGCCGCTCGACGCGCGGCCCGTGGATGGGCCGACGCTGCTCGCCAATCGGCTTGTCGTCGGCCTCACGAGCGGCGAGATCCTCACGCTCGATCCGGCCAACGGCAAGGGCAAGCAGGTCGTCAACCCGGCCATCACCGGCGCGGCCGCGCTGGCCGGCACGCGGCTCGAAAGCGTCGTCAGCGATCCGACCGCGACGAACGTCTTCGCGCTGACCTGGGCGAACGACCGGTCGTACACGCTAATCAAGATGACCGCGACGAAGACTCCGCAAACGGCTCGAGATCTGGCACCTCGGAGGTCACCGGCGAGAAGCGGCGGTACTGCGTCTGGTATGACGACACGGCCATCAGGCTGAGGCCCTGGAAGAGAAGGCCGCGGACGAGCCACGCGGCAATCTGCAGCGGCACCGCGAGCAATCCGAGAAACGGGACCCAGGCGACGAGCGCCAGCGATCCGGTCACGAGCAGCGCGATCGCGCCGGCGAACATCACCACGACGGTCATCACCGCGAAAATGCCCAGCACCTGTCGCACGTCGACGATCAGGAACGCGCGCAGGCGGCTCATGGCTTCACTGACGCGGCAGTCGTCGGTGATCACGATGATGCGCAGCAGATCGTGGACGAAGTGGACGATGCTGACGCCGACGACGGTCGTGCTGGTGGCGACGAGGACGATCAGCGGCCAGAGCGCAGACGCCCAGGGGCGATCGGGCAGCGAGAAACCGAGGCCGAGCGCGGTGAGATAGCACGTCGTGCCGATCGCGTAGACCACGCCGAGCCAGCACGTCAGCAGCGCCGATCGCCGGGCGAAATGCCGCGCGTCGTCGAGCGTCCGCGCCAGCGTGAAGCGCGCCGCGCGCCGCACGTGCGACGCCGCCACCGCTCCGGGCGGCAGCTCCGGCATCCGCCGCTCGCCATCCACCAGTCTCGCGAGCGTGCCCGCCTTGACGATGAACATCAGCATCGCGCCGCCGAGGGCGACGATGCCGATCGCCGCGAGGAACGCGAAGAAACCGGCCGGCGCGGTGGACAGCGTGCCGAGGACCTGGTCGGCCGTTTCACGAAGCCCGTCAGCGATCAGCTCGCGGATGTCGGCGCCGAAGACGGCCGCGACCATGAACGCGCCGCCGACGATTGGCACGATGAGCGCAACCTTGTAGAGCGATTCGGCGAGGAAGTCGATCACCAGCACCGGCCAGTTGGCGAGCGCGACGATCGCGCCGCGCTTGAGCGCAGCGCCGAGCGGTAGTGCGGGCGTGGTGGACAAGCGGCGTTCCGCGGGGACGGACGCGCAGTATACACCGGGCAGTTTTGCTATTCTCAGACCCGATGCCTCGCCGCTTCGAGTGACCGTGTCCCTCTTTCCCACACGGCTGCCGGTCATTGCGATCCTCGCCAGCGTGTCGCTCGCGGCGGCCGGCTTCGCGTGGGAGATCTCCCGCTTCGGCACGACATCGGCGGCGACGCGCGCCCGGCTCGAAGACGACGTGCGCCGCCGCTTCGCGGAGCGCACGCGACAAGTCGAGTGGCTCGCGCAGCAGGTCGCGGCGCGGTCGTCGGCGGTCGCCGAAGCCGCGGCCTCGCGCGATCCGAGCGCCCGCCTGTTCACGACGCTGAGCGACCTCGCCAACCTCGCTCCCTATGGCCCCGCCAGCCTCTCGGCCACCGTCTACGTCGTCGCCGGACCCGGGATGTATCGCGTGCTTGCCTGGAGCGACGGCCCGGCCGAGGACGTGCCGGCCGAACGGCTCTCGGGGTCGCAGCAGCTCTTCATCGCGCAGGGCCCGCGTGGGCCGCGCCTCGTGTCGGTGAAGCCGATCGAGCGCGAGGGCCGGCGCATCGGCGTGGCCGCCGCGGAAGCCGTGCTCTCGCCGCCGACCCGTGTCGGCCTCGGCGACTACCGGTTCGACACCTCTTTCGGACCGGTCTTGATCAGCCAGTGGTACGGCGGCGGGTCCGAGCCCGCGGCTGGCGACGATCGCTTCCTGGTCTCCGGCCCCGACGGTCCGCTGCTGGAGGTGCAGTTCTCATCGGCCGAGCTTGCCGACCAGCGCCGCGCGTTCCGGCGCCGCGAGCTCGCGGTCGCGGCCCTGCCGCTCGTGCTCGCGCTGCTCCTGTCGTCCGCGCCGCTGCTCGATCGCCGCCGTGCCGCGCGAAGCTCGCGCGAATTCGACCGCTGGTCGGCGGCGGCGGCCGCGGCGATGTTGCTTGGCGCTGTCATCCTCTGCGCGCTCGCGACCTGGGTTGGCGCGCCACTCGCGCTGACCGAAGGCATCCTCGGACTCGCGGCGGTCGCGCTCGCGTATCTGTTTCCGGTCTCGTGGTGGTGGCGGCGTGACCGGCGGTTGTTTCCACGACAGGCGCCGGCGCGGTTCGCCGCCGAGCAGATTCTCGGCGGCGTCGGCGTCGGCGGCGCCCTGCTCGCGGCGTCCTGGATCGCGGCGACGCGCATGCCGGAAACGGCGCTCAACCGCTGGCACTCGTCGCTCTTCCCCATCGAGGGCACGAGCCTGTTGACGATCAGCGGGATTCGGTTGACCGAGCTTGCCATCGGCTGGACCGCGGCGGCGCTGCTCGCGTGGCTGGCGGCGCGCTGGCGCCTC
>DASTCC010000400.1:0-5554 GCA_035711465.1 Vicinamibacterales bacterium | reverse complement strand
GTTCACGTCGAGCAGCACCAGGGGGAATGGCTGCCCCGCCGCGGCCGCTGCCGCGAGCGCCGCCACCGCCTCGGCCGCGCCCGAGACCGCGTACGGCTTCAACTGCCAGCGCTGCAGTGTCTCGGTGTAGACGCGGCGGTTGATCGCGTTGTCGTCGACGATCAGCACCGGCCGGCTCGGCAGGACGTCGGGCGTCCCGACAATCGCCGGACCGCTGTGGCAGCCGATCTCGACGGTGACGTGAAACGTGCTGCCGACGCCGGGCTCGCTGTCCACCCAGACCCGGCCGCCCATCAGCCGCGCGAGCTGCTGGCAGATCGACAGTCCCAGACCGGTGCCGCCGAAGCGCCGCGTCGTCGAGTCGTCGGCCTGCGCAAAGGCCTCGAAGATTCGCTGCTGCGCGTCGGCGTCGATGCCGATGCCGGTGTCCGTGATGGAGATCCGCAGCGGCTGCCGGTCGCCAAAGGCGGGACGGTCGAGCCGGACCTCGACGAGCACGTGACCGGCCTCGGTGAACTTGATGGCGTTGCCGACGAGGTTGCTGACGATCTGGCCGAGCCGCACCGGATCGCCCAGCGCCAGCTCCGGCACGTCGGCTGCGACGTCCTTGATGAGCTCGAGCCCTTTGCGGTGCGCGGCGACGGCGAGCGGCCGCAGCGCCTGCGTCAGCGTCGTACGCACATCGAACGTCACCGTCTCGAGCGACAAACGGCCGGCTTCGATCTTCGAAAAGTCGAGGACGTCGTTGATCACCGTGAGCAGCGTGTTCGCCGACAACTTCGCGGTCTCGAGGTACTCGCGCTGCTCGGCGCTGAGATCCGTGTCGAGCGCGAGATCGGTCATGCCGATGACGCCGTTCAGCGGCGTGCGGATCTCGTGGCTCATGTTGGCGAGGAACGTGCTCTTGGCGCGGCTCGCCTGGAGCGCGCGGTCGCGGGCCTGCACGAGATCGGTGTTCGCGGCGCGGAGCTCGGCCGTTCGCGCCTCGACCACCGACTCGAGACGCTGGCGGTGCTCGACGAGCTCCCGATCGCGCGCCTGGACTTCGGCGAGCATGCTGTTGAACCCGTTGACCAACTCGCCGATCTCGTCGCCGCCCGCCGCTTCGGCGCGCAGGTCGTAGCGGCGCTCGTCGCTGACGACCCGCGTGATCTCGGTGAGCCGTTGGATCGGACCGGAGATGACGCGCTGCAGTCGGCCGGAGAGCACAATCGCCAGCCCGCAGGAGAGCCCGAACAGCCCGACGAGCGCCACGCCGAGCCGCACCAGCCGCTCGGTGAGCTGCGTGAGATCGGATTCGAGATAGACGGTGCCGATCCGCTCGCCGGTCAGCATCACCGGCTCGGCCACCGACAGCCGCTGGCCGGCAAACTGCGGCGCGTTCGATCGCCGGTGGACCTCCGCCGGGATCTGCGACGGCGGCTGGCCCGGCCGGTCGTAGCGCGCGAACACGCTGCCGTCGGGCAGCAGCACCGCGGCGGTGACGATGTGCGGGTTGGCCGCCACTCCGGCCAGCGTCGCCTGCGCCGACTTCTCGTCGACGAAGGCCAGGGCGCCGGCGCTGTTCGCGCCGACGACGGTCGCCAGCTGCGAGATCTCCTGCGCGAGCGCGCGCCGCACGGCGACGCGATCCATGACGCCGAGCACGACGAACACCACCGTCATCGTCACCGCGGCGGTGATCGTGCCGATGGCGGTGAGCTTGCCCGCCAGCGACAGCTGAGCGAAGAGGCGACGGACGGCAGCGGTCATCAGTGCTGCCCGTCCTTGATGATCGTCGCGAGGCTGAGGAACTGCGAGCTCAGCTTGAGACCGGCGCGCTGCGCGCTCGCCGGATTGACCGCGAACCGCATGCGGTTCTGCTCGGAATAGAAATGGAGCATGCCGCCGGCCTGCGTGAACGCCGGACCGTCACCGACGGTGAAGATGCTGCGATCCTTGGCGGCGGCGAGAAACGCGCGGATGCGATCGGCGGACGCGCCGCCGACGAACAGGATCGAGCACGATCGCAGATCGTCGGTCGGCTGGACTCGCTTGACGACGGCCGGGCGGCCGCCGATGCGGCGGTCGGCGCCAAGCCCGTCGGCGGCGTCGGCGACGACCGGATCCGACATGCAGAAGACGCGCGGCGACGCCGGCGCGTCGGCGTCGCCAGGCCATTCGATGAACTTGGCGAATTGCTGCATGTAGGCGGCCTTCAGGGCGGGCTCGTCGGCCACCCGTTGCGCAGGCAGAGACACCACCGCCGTCATGACCAAGCCTCCCGCCAGGCTGGGCCAGAGACGCGCAAGACGCCGCGTACCGCTGACGGCCACCGACCTCCCTAAGAGGGAATCGAGTGGTCGGGGTCAGATCTTGAATCTTGGCGTTTGGTGCCAGGTCTTGAATCCCGGACCGCGCCAGATTGGTGATTGCGCGTCGTTATCAGGGGTTCAGAGCCCGACACTGACGGCAAGATTCAGGCGCTGAAAGCAATGCAGGATTCAAGACCTGGCACCAAACGCCAAGATTCAAGATCTGACCCCAATTGCCTACTTTGGCAGGGCGAACGCCATCAGCGAGGCGTCGCGGCCGGATCCGGTCGCCATCACGATGAACTGGCGGCCGGACCTGGAGAGGTAGGTCATCGGCGTCGCGGTCGACCGCCGCGGCAGCGGGAACGCAAACACTTCCTTGCCGGTCTGCTTGTCGAACGCGTAGAGCGCGGAGTCGCCGCCGCCGCCGATCACCAGACCGCCGCGCGTGACGATGACGCCAGGCGCGCCGGCGGCACCCAGCCGCTCGGGGAGCTTCACGCCCTGAAGCGCCGGGTGCGATCGCAGTGAGGGCGTGTCGCCGAACGGCACCCGCCACACGATCGACCCGGTGTTCAGATTGATCGCCGTGAGCTCGCCGTACGGCGGCTTCATCATCGGCAGGCTGGGACCCTGCGTGGGCGCCGGCGGCCGGAACGTCGCGCTGGTCGAAAGGTCGCCGACCAAATCGGCGTCCACCTCGGCCGCGCGGGGGTTGGACGGCGACCGATCTGGCACGCGCAACGACACGATGGCCGGCTGGTGGCTCGACTTGACGTAGAGGATGCCGGACTCCGGGTCGAACGCGCCGCCGCCCCAATTCGCGCCGCCGATGATGCCCGGCCGCATCAGCGTGCCCTCCTTCGACGGCGGCGTGTAGAGCGGGCCGAGCCGGTACTTCGCCATCTCGGCCTGCGCCGCCGCCCTGAGCTCGGGCGTGAAGTCGAGCGCGTCATCGAGCGTGACACCTTGCGGGCTGAATGCGGGCGGCCGCGTCGGCATCGGCTGCGTCGCCCAGGCGCGCTCGCCTTCGACGACGCTCGGCGGCACGAGCTGCTCTTCGATCGGCCACACCGGCTCGCCGGTCACCCGATCGAAGACGAACGCGAAGCCCTGCTTGGTGAGCTGCACGACGCCGTCGATGCGGCGGCCGCTGACGTTCATCGTCACCAGATTCGGCGCCGCCGGCAGGTCGTAGTCCCAGAGGCCGTGATGGGTGATCTGGTAGTACCACTTCATCACGCCGGTGGCCGCGTCGAGGCAGACGATCGACTCGGCGAACAGATTCACGCCGGGACGGCGCGCGCCGTAGAAGTCGTTGCTCGGCGTGCTCACCGGCAGATACAGCAACCCGCGCGTCTCGTCGAGCGACATCGGCGCCCAGACGTTGGTGTGGCCGGTGAACGCCGCCGATCCGTCGCCCCACGTGTCGTGGCCCTTCTCGCCGGCCGCCGGCACCGTATGAAACGTCCACACCAGCGATCCGGTGCGCGCGTCGAATGCTCTGACGTCTCCGGGCGGATCGTTCTTGTACGCGAGCCGATCGCCGACGCCGTTGCCGACGATGACCAGGTCGCGGTAGACGATCGGCGGCGACGTGTTGGTGTAGTGCCGGCGATCGAACTCCCAGCGCAGTCCTCGCGACAGGTCGACGACGCCGCTGGTGCCGAACGACGAGATCGGCTCGCCGGTCCTCGCGTCGAGCGCGATCAGCTTGTAGCGGCTGTTGATGAAGATGCGCAGGCCGTCGGCGCCCCGCCAGGCGGCGACGCCGCGATGGACGAAGCCGGTCCCGTTGGGCGGCTGCCCGTCGGCGTACGCCTTGGGATCGTACGCCCAGAGCTCGGCGCCCGACTCGGCGTCGAGCGCGACGACGCGGTTGTACGGCGTGCTCACGCAGAGCACGTCGTCGATCATGATCGGCGTGTTCTGAAAGTTGCCGGGCCGGGTGCCGACGTCGGCGCGGGCGTCTTCGTTGGGCCGCCACTCCCAGGCCACGTCGAGCCGCGAGACGTTCGCCGGGGTAATTGCGATCTGCGGCGAGTAATGCGTGGACGCCGCGTCCGCGGCATAGCGCGGCCAGTCGCGCGCCAACGTCGGCTGCAGCGCCAGCGCGGCGAGGGCGCCCGCCGAAGCCAGGCCGGCCAGCGCGATGCCGAAAGCGCCGACCATCCCGGAACGCGGCGAGACGCTGCGCATAGCGAGAATCTTGGCGAGCGCCGGGCCGGTGTCAAGGGCCGGACGAATTCCGGCCGGTTTTCGCGGCCGCCGCCGGCCGGCGGGTAGAATCTCCGCCATGACCTACCGGTTCGGCCCGTACCGGGCCGATCGGACCGCCTACCGCGTGTTTCGAGGCGACGAGCCGCTCGACCTGACACCCAAGCTGCTCGATCTGCTGTTCTATCTGCTCGATCGCCCGGCGACGCTCGTCACCAAGGAAGAGCTGCTCGACGGCGTCTGGCCCGGCGCCAACGTCACCGACAACGCGCTCGCGCAGGCGGTATCCGAGCTTCGCGAAGCGATTGGCGACGAGCCGGCATCGCCGACGTTCATCAAGACGGTCGCCCGGCGCGGGTACCGCTTCATCGCGGAAGTGACGCCGGAGACAACCACCGCCGCAACCGGCGCCGGCACCGAGACGGCCGCGGCGCCGGCGGCCGCGGCGGCCGCGAGCGATCAGCCGGCCATAATCGTGCTCGACTTCGTCAACGTCACCGGCGAGGCGGACGTGGCGTGGCTTGCCGCCGGCATCGCGGAGACCGTCACCAGCGACCTGGCGGCGCTCGGGCACTTCCGCGTCATCGACCGCTGGAGCGTCGTTCAGGCCGGACGGGGATCGGATGGATCGATGCAGCAGATCGGCGCCGCCTTCGGCGCCGCCTTCGCCGTCACCGGCAGCTATCAGCGCAACGGCGCGCGCCTGCGTATCACCGCGCGCGTCGTCGATCTGCGCACCGGCGCGAGCGTCGCCGATGCGAAGGTCGACGGCGCGATCGACGACGTCTTCGCGCTGCAGGATCGGATCGTCAAGACGTTCGCGCACGAGATGGGCCTGCCGGCGTCGCCGCGGGCGCGCCGGTCGATCGGGCGCGAGACGTCGAGCCTCGACGCCTATCGCGCCTACATCGAAGGCTGGCTGAAGATCGAGAGCCTCGAGACGGCGCTGGTCGAGGCGTCGATCGCCGACTTCGAGCGATCGATCCAGCACGACGCCGGTTACGCGCTGGCGCATACCGGCCTGGCCAACGCGGCGTTCGTCG
>DASTCC010000399.1:0-13761 GCA_035711465.1 Vicinamibacterales bacterium | reverse complement strand
GCGCCGGAGAAGAAGCCGAGCGCTGGCGCAATCAGCGTGAACGGCCGGCCGAGCTCGATGTAGTCGCGAATCGTCGCCATTATCCGAACAGCCACACCGCCGCGAGCGCCAGCGCCGCGCCCACGGCAGTGTTCACGAAGTTGAGCGCGTCGTTGTCGAGGATACCCGAGGCTTCGAGCGTCGCGCCGAGCGCGCCTTCGACGAGCGACGCTACGGTCGCGGCGATCGTGACGATCACGATCGCGATCGCGGGAATCAGGCCGAGCGTCCAGGCGATCGTCGCGAGCGCGGCCGCCGACGCAATGCCGGCGATCGTGCCCTCGAGCGAGACAGCGCCCGACGTCCCGGGCGCCGCGCGGCGGCCGCTCGTGACCAGCACGGTGGTGCGGCCCCACGCCTTGCCGACCTCGCTCGCGACCGTATCGCTCGCGCCGGTCGCCAGTGCCGCCGTCAGCGCAAGGAGTGCCATCTCAGGCGCGGCCAGCCCGGGCGCAAGTGACGCCGCGGCCGCGGCGATCCCGGTGTTCGCGATCGCATTGGCCGGTCCGCGCCGTCCGCCCCGCGCTTCGGCGATGCCGAGCCGCGCCTTGCGCGCATACCCCGCCCGCGTCGCCGCCGACGCCACCACGAACGCGACCAGCAGCATCGTCCATCCCGCCGGGCCGGCACCGACGTAGATGACGGCGCCGATGATGGCGCCGGTGATCGCGCCCGCCACCGTGACGGTGCCGGCACGCCAGCCCGCGACGCCGACAAGGAGGTTGATGGCCACCGCGGGCACGGCCCGTGACGTCAACGCGGGCCACGACGCCGCGAACACAGCCGCGTCAACGTGACTCGTCGCCCACAGTACCGCGGCGGCGACGGCAGGCACGGAGATGTTGTCGTTCAGCCTGATCGGCGCCGTCTCGACGAACGCCGCCGCAACCGCCGCGAGCGCGGGCGCGACGACGATCCACCACCGCGCTGCTGTCGCGTCTTCGCGCTGGACGAACCACGCCACCGCGATGCCGGCGGCGCTCGCGGCGACGACGAACGCAATCAGGCCGGCGACCGATTTGTCGCGGTTCCACGGCAGGCGCGGCGATCGCAGATGGGTGCCGGCGATCGTCGCGAAGCCGTCGCCGGCAGCGAGGATGGCCCAGGCGGCGGCGACGATGTCGGGCCGCGATGGAAAGATCAGCAGCAGCGCGAGCACCGCCAGCGGATACAGCACGATGCCCGCGTTGTTGATGCCGGTGGCGTCGGCATCGCGGAAGATCGGGCCGGCGATGCGTCTGAGCACCGTCAGGTTGGCGATCACCGCGATCGCGGCCAGCGCGACCGCCTGCGGCCAGGTGAGCCACCGCAGCAGCAGGGCGAGGCCGCCCATCGCGATGTGGACGGTCTGGCGAAGGAGCTCGGACGTCGCCGGCATCGGGGATCAGTCGGTCGACCGGATCTGCTCACGCCACCAGTCGAGCGTGTCGGCGAGCGTCTGCTCGACCGGGATGCGCGGCAGCCAGCCGAGCTCGGCGCGGATGCGCGTCGCGTCGCCTTGGACGACCGGCATGTCGTTCGGACGCAGGCGCGTCTCGTCGATCTCGATCGTCACGGGCACTCGCGACATCTGCCGCAGCTCTTCGAGTAGATCGCGAATCTTCCAGGCGCGGCCGGAGCTGATGTTGTACGGCCGGCCGGCGGGCGCCGCCTGCATCAGCAGGTGATAGGCCTCGACGACGTCGCGGACGTCGGTGATGTCGCGTCGGGCGTCGAGGTTGCCGACACGGATCGTCGCCGGCGCGCGTCCGGCTTCGATCAGGGCGATCTGACGCGCGAAGCTCGACACCGCGAAGTCCGGACGCTGCCGTGGACCGACATGATTGAACGGCCGCGCGATGACGACGTCGAGATCGTCCTCGGTGGCGGCGCGCAGCGCCAGCTGATCCTGCGCCAGCTTCGAGAGCCCGTAGGGCGTATCCGGCAGCAGCGGCGCCGATTCGTCGATCGGCTCGTCGCCGTGGTGATAGACGTGCGCCGAGGAGACCACCAGCACGCGGCAGACCCAGCTCGCGAGCCGCACCGCTTCGAGCACGTGATGGGTGCCGAGCACGTTCGTCTGCAGATGCGGGACGACGTTCTTCCACGACGAGCCGACGTCGGCGGCGCCGGCAATGTGAAAGATCCGCGACGGCATCACGTCTTCCAGCGCCGCGCGGACGTCGTCGGCATTCAGCAGATTGACGGCGCGCCAATCCACATGCCGTGTGGCGTCCGGCTCGCGGCCGTCGGGCCGATGCCAGGCGACGACCGCGGCTTCGTCCGCGAGCCGATCGAGGAGGTGACTGCCGACGAAGCCCGTGGCGCCGGTGACGAGCGTCGGTCCGGTGTTGGACATGCGTCAGGCCGACGGACGGCTGCCGTACTGCGACTGGTAATAGGCGCGGAAGGCCGGATCCTGTTCCTTGATCGGCCGCCACCACCACTCGTTGTCCTGGAACCAGCGGACGGTCGCGGCGAGGCCGGCATCGAAGTCGACTTCGGGACGCCAGCCGAGCCCGCGCAGCTTGCTGGTGTCGAGCGCGTAGCGGCGATCGTGTCCGGGACGGTCGGCGACCGGCTTGATCAGCGACGCCGGACGCCCGACGAGCTCGAGGATGCGGCGCGTCAGGTCGACGTTCGCGACTTCGTTGCCGCCGCCGATGTTGTAGACCTGGCCGGACTCGCCGCGATCGATCACCAGATCGATGCCGCGGCAGTGATCCTCGACGTGCAGCCAGTCGCGCACATTCCTGCCGTCCCCGTAGAGCGGCAGCGGCAGGTTGTCGATGGCGTTGGTGATGAAGAGCGGAATCACCTTCTCGGGAAAGTGATTCGGTCCGTAGTTGTTCGAGGCGCGGGTGATGACGACCGGCACGCCGTACGTCGCCCAGTAGCTGTAGGCGAGCCGATCGGCCCCGGCCTTGCTCGCCGAGTACGGATTGCGCGGCCGGAGCTCGTCGGTCTCGCGGCTGTGGCCCTCGGGCACGCTGCCGTAGACCTCGTCGGTCGAAATCTGCACGAACCGCCGCAGCCCCTTTGCCTCGCGCGCCGCCTCGAGCAGCACGAACGTGCCGAAGACGTCGGTGGTGATGAACTCGCCGGCGGATTTGATCGACCGGTCGACGTGCGTCTCGGCGGCGAAATGGACGACGATCTCCGATTCACGGACGAGCGGGGCCGCGACCGCCTCGTCGGCGACGTCGCCTTTCACGAAGCGGTGTCGCGGGCTGCCGTCGAGGTCGCGCAGGTTCTCGAGCCGGCCGGCGTAGGTGAGCTTGTCGAGCGTGGTGATGTGCCAGTCCGGGTGGGTCGCGTGCGCCCAGCGGACGAAGTTGGATCCGATGAAACCGGCACCGCCGGTGACGAGCACGTGCACCATGAATCCTCTCGCGCGGCCCGCCGGCGCGGTCGCGTCCTAGCGGCCCTGGCTATTATTGCCGAACGCGCCGAACGGGTTCTGGAAGGTGCCGACGCCGGCGAGCGTGAAGGAGATGCCCAGCCGCCGATCGGCCGGCACCGGGACGCCGAAGTTCGCGAAGCCCATCGCCTGATAGTCAATCGAGATGCCGCAGCACTGGGCGTTGTAGTAGGCGACGATGCGCTGCTGGACGAACGTCTTGTTCTGGATGTCGAAGTTCATCCCGTAGCTGCCGCCGAGCGTGTTCGAGCGCGTTCGGATCGTCACGTTCGCGCCCATCGCGTGGCTGGCGCCGGCCGGGTTGTCGAACCCGAGCAGGCCCGGGATGTATTGCCGCTTCGACCACGTGCCGCTGACGTCGAACAGCGGCTGGTGCACCGTGCCCGAGGCGCCGAAGGTGCGCGGCACCTTGAATTCGGCGTCGATGTCGACGGTGAAGTTCGCGGAGAGCTCGTCGGTCGGCGTCGTGTCGACGCGGATGCTCACCGGCGAGAAGTTCGTCGGCGCCTGCGCCGACTGGTAGTTCGGATCGTAGATGGCCGCGAACGCGTCGGTGTAATAGCTCTGACCGACGCTGACGACGAGGATGTTGCGGTTGACGCCGCGCGATCCGGGGGGCGCGTTCGGCAGCTGCTTGCGCGCCAGGATGGTGTTGGTCACGCCATAGCTGATCGTCATCGTCCCGCCGAGCTGCTGATCGCTGTCGGCGCGCGGCACGCGGATCGCGTCCGCGAACGGCGACCACCAGTCGAAGGAGACGCTCGGCTCGATGACGTGCTTGATCCGGCTCGCGTACGTGCTGTCCGGCCTGTCCCAGGCGCGCTGGAGCACCGGCCCGACCACCCTCGAATTCAAACGGAGCATCGAACGCGTCAGCGGCACCGGCACCTGTGTGTTCGTCAGCGGGTCGTAGCTTTCCTGCCAGCGCGTGAACAGCCACTGCGCCGAGGTCGTGACGCCGAGGTAGGGGAGCGTGCTCACCGTCGCGCGGATGTTCGGAGCGACGCCGTACTTCCAGAAGCTCAGATCCGTGTCCGGCAGATTGAGGTTCTGCTGATACACCAGGTGCAGCAGCTCGCCGCTGGCGCCGGCATAGACGCGCGATCGGCCGAGCGGCCTGTCGGCAAGGTTCAGATTGATGCGCGGCAGATTGCCGCGCCGTTCCCCGGTATCGGTGCCGTAGAAATAGTCGCGCTGCTCGACGTTCGCGAGCAACCGGTAGGCGCGGGCGAAGCTGCCGGTGATCGTGGCGCCGAAGTAGCGCTCGCGATTGCTGAAGTCGGCGACGTTCTGATTGTAGAGCTGCCGCGTCGCCAGATCCTGCGCGTAGTTGGCGCGGCCGACGAGTCGGAAGCCGCGCGGCAGGGCCTGTGAGATCGAGCCCTGCGTTTCGAACGACCGGCTGGCCGGGCGAATCACGGTGACGCCGTCCTCGGCGAACTGTTCCTTCTCGTTGAACAGCAGGAACGTGACGTTGCCGTCCGAGCCTGGCGAGGCGATGTAGCGGTATTCGCCGCCGTACTTCTGGCCGCTCTTCGAGAACCAGTCGTGGTAGAGCGTCGCGTCCTGGCTGCGGTTGATCGCCCAGAAAAACGCGTTGCGGAGCCCCGCGCCCGCGTACGTCGACGTGCTGTAGTTGGGCAGCAGGAAGCCGGTCGATCGATCGTCCTCCTCGAGCGGGTAGTACATGAACGGCAGGTAGAAGAGCGGCACGCCCTTGACCCGGATCACGGCGTTGGTCAGCGTCACGCGCTCGTCCAGCGTCACCGTCCCCTTGGTGCCGTAGATCTCCCACCGTTTGGTGGGCTGCCGGCACGTCGTGAAGCCGCCCTTCGTCAACTTGTAGGTGCGTTCCCCGGTGCGCTCGATCCGCTCGCCCCAGAAGACGACGTCCGGTTCCATCGTGCCGAACTGGCTCTTCTCGACCTGGCGCTCGGTCAGCTTCGCCCAGCCGGCGAACTGATCGAACGTGCCGAGCTTCGTCTGCCGGTTGATCGCGGCGCGCGCGGCCGAGACGCGAAACTCCTGGTCGACGAACACGACGTTGCCGGTGGCGATGATCGGCAGCGCCTGATCGGTCGGCAGCTCGAGCGAGTCCGCCCACACTTCGAGCGTGCCGCAGACGATGTGCACGGGCCCGCTCAGCCGCCGGCCGGTGGCGGTGGGCTCGTCGCCCGCGTAGGTGAGCCCGACCTTGCCGGCCGGACACGCCGTGAACACGTTCTGCGCCGACGCGTCCGACGGCCACAGGACGGCCGCGACGAGAGCGAGGACGATCGACGACGTTCGAAGCATCAACAGAAGTGTTGGACGACGGAGGGCGCTGCCGGGCCGCCCGAGCATCTTACGACAGGTGCGCGAGGATTTCCCCCGCGAGATAGAGCGATCCGGCGACGATCACCGGCGTGCCCAGCGGACGAGCCGCGGTCAGCGCCGCATCGGGCGTATCGATCGCCTGCGCCGGCACCGACGGCGCGAGGTTGGCGGCGCGCGCGAGCAGATCGGATGGCCGCGCCGCCCGCGGCGAGTGCGCCGCGGTGAACACGAAGTGCGACGCCGCCGGGGCGAACGCCGCGATCATCTCGTCGATGTTCTTGTCGGCCATGATGCCGACGACCATCGGCCGCCGGCCGTACGTCTCGGCGACGTAGCGCGCCAGCGCCTGTGCGCCGGCCGGGTTGTGCGCGCCGTCGATCAGCACGTCGCCGTCCGCATGCGCCACCATCTGCAGGCGCGCCGGCCATTCGACCGCTTCCACAGCGGCGCGAATCGCCTCGACCGGGACGTGCGCGATCGCCGTCGCATCCAGCGTCTCGAGCAGCCGCACCGCGGTGACGATGTTCTGCACCTGATGCCGGCCGCGCAGCGCGGGGCGCAGATCGCGATACGCGTGCGCGGGCGTCGTCAGGTCGAGATGCAGCCGGCCGTCGACGGCGTCGGCGCCGGCATGCGTGCCGCGCGTCGCTTCGACGAGCTCGGCGCCTGCGGCCGCGGCGGCCGCTGCGATGACGTCGCGCGCCTCCGCGGGGTTGTCGCCCGCGACGACGACCGCGCCGGGCTTGATGACGCCCGCCTTTTCCGCGGCAATCGCCGCCAGGCTCCGGCCGAGAATCGACTCGTGATCGAAAGCGATGGCCGTGATCGCCACCGCGGCGGGCGCGACGACGTTGGTCGCGTCCAGCCGTCCGCCGAGCCCGACTTCGAGGACCGCGAAGTCCACCGACGCGTCGCGAAATGCCTCGATCGCGACGGCCGTCGTCGCCTCGAAGAAACTGGGTGGCGCCGGCAGCGATTCGGCCGCCGCGCGCACGCGACCGGCCAGGGCCTCGAGGACGTCCGCGCCAATGGGCCGGCCGTCGATCGTCATCCGCTCCGACAGATCGATCAGGTGGGGCGACGTGTAGCGGCCGGTGCGATAGCCCGCGGCGCGCAGACCGCGGTCGATCATCGCGGTCACGGATCCCTTGCCATTCGTGCCGGCGACGACGATCGACCGGTAGGCGCGATCGGGATGGCCGAGGGCCGCGACGAGGGCGCTGATCTGCGCGAGGCCCAGCTTGATGCCGAACTGCTCGAGCGAGAAGAGGTACTCGACGTGAGTCATGACCGGCGGTCGCTCGGCCGGTCAATCAGGCCGTGGTCGCGTCCGTGCCTTCGACGCGGGCCGCCGCTGCCGGCTTGCGGGCGGGCGCGGGCAGGCCGAGCATCGCCCGCATCGTCAGGGCCAGCATGCCCTTCAGCTCGCGGCGGTCGACGATGGCGTCGATGAAGCCCTTCTCGAGCAGGAACTCGCTGCGCTGGAAGCCTTCGGGAAGTTTCTGCCGGATCGTCTGCTCGATGACGCGCGGTCCGGCGAAGCCGATGAGCGCCTTTGGCTCGGCGATGTTGAGGTCGCCGAGCATCGCGAAGCTCGCGGTGACGCCGCCGGTCGTCGGATCCGTGAGAATCGAGAGGTACGGCAGTCCGGCGCGATCGAGCCGTCCGAGTGCCGCCGAGATCTTGGCCATCTGCATCAGCGACAGGGCGCCTTCCATCATGCGCGCGCCGCCGGAGCAGGAGACGACGATGAGCGGCGACTTCTCGGCGAGCGCGCGTTCGGCCGCGCGCGTGATCTTCTCGCCGACGACGATGCCCATGCTGCCGCCGATGAAGCCGTACTCCATCGCCGCGATCACTACCGGCACGCGATCGAGTGTGCCGCCGCCGACGATCACCGCGTCCTTGAGCCCGGTCGCCTTCATGCCGGCCGCGAGCCGCGCCTTATAGGGTTTGGTGTCGGTGAACTTGAGCGGATCGGTTGACTGGAGATCGGGATCGTACTCGGTCCACCTGCCGTCGTCGAACAGCATCTTCAGCCGTTCGCTGGCCGTCATCCGGAAGTGATGCGCGCAGTCGGGGCAGACGAGCAGCCCGCTGACGTGCTCCTTGTTGTAGATCACCCGCCCGCAGGACGGGCACTTGACCCACAAGCCTTCCGGGACCCGGCTGGCCTTCTCGGTCGTTTCAATAGGCTTGCGGGTCTTCTTGAACCACGCCATATGGGGTGAGTGGGAAACGGTTGCAAACTCAAAACTTCAAACTCAAACTCAGAACTCAGAAACTCCAGTCTCGATTCAACCTCTCATTCTTACGTCCCCCGGCTGAAACCCCAAACCCTCCGCCGCCCGCGGCCCAGAGCCCGCAGCCCGCAGCCCGAGTCACTTCCGCGGCACATAGTACTGCGTCCCGCGCCCCGTGCCCTGAATCTGGCGCAGAAGGTCGTCCAGCGCCTCGTCGCCCCAGGTCAGGTCGAGGTGCGAGGTTTCGACCACCAGGAGCGGCGTCGCCGTGTAGTGAAAGAAGAAGTGCTGATAGGCCTCGTTGAGCTCGGCCAGGTAGTCGTCGCCTGGCCAGGCTGCCTCGTCGTCGGACTGGCTGGCGCGGTCGCGGAGGCGGCGGCGGAGCAGGTCCGTAGGCGCCTGGAGAGAGACGACCAGATCGGGCGTCGGCAGATCGCGGGCGACGAGATCGTAGAGGCGCTGGTAGATGAACAGCTCGTTGTCGTCGAGGTTCATGAATGCGTAGATGCGATCGCGGTCGAACAGAAAGTCCGCGATCGTGGTCTGGTTGAACAGATCGCCCTGCCGGAGTCCAAGCAGCTGGCGATGCCGGGCGAGCGTGTAGAAGAGCTGGGTCTGGAACGCCGCGCCCGGTCGGTCGCGGTAGAAGTCGTCGAGAAACGGATTGTCCTTTTCGTCGAGGACGACGGTGGCATCGAGCCGTGCGCCGAGACGCTCCGCCAGGGCCGTCTTGCCGAGGCCCGGCGGTCCCTCGATCGCGAGATGGCGAAACTCCACGGACGCGGCAGTATATCGCCACGATGCGTCGGCCTCGTCGAGCGGGCAGGTACAATCGAGGCGCATGCGGCTCGACGCCGTCGAACTCTCGATCGTCAAGCTTCCGCTCGTCAGGCCCTTCGCGACGAGCTTCGGCCGTATGGCTCACCGGGAATTCTTGCTCGCGGCGGTATCGAGCGACGGCATCGTCGGCTGGGGCGAATGCGTCGCCGACGCGGATCCGTACGACAGCTCGGAGACGACGGCGTCGGCCTGGCACGTGCTGACGCGTTACCTCGTGCCGGCGGTTCTCGGCCGCCGCATTGGGGATCCGCGCGAGACACATGCGGCCTGGCACCGGGTCCGTGGCCATTCGATGGCCAAGGCCGCGCTCGAGATGGCGATCTGGGATCTGGCCGCGCGTGCCGCCGGCAAGCCGCTGTGCGAGTTCATCGGCGGGACCCCGCGTCCGATTCCGGCCGGCGTGTCGATCGGCATCGAAGGCTCGGTGTCGGCGTTGGTCGAGCGTGTGCGGATCGAGCTCGCGGCGGGTTACCGCCGGGTCAAAATCACCATCAGACCGGGCTGGGATCGCGAGCCGGTGGCCGCGATCCGGTCGCAGGTCGGCGACGTGCCGCTCGTGGTCGACGCCGACGGCGCGTATCGGCCCGAAGATCTGGCCGCGCTTCAGGCGCTCGACGTGTTCGACCTGATGATGATCGAGCAGCCGCTCGGGTACGATGATCTCGTGCGGCACGCGCGACTGCAGACGGACCTGCGCACCCCGATTTGCCTCGACGAGTCGATTACCGGCCCGGACAGAGCGGCCGACGCGATCGAACTGCAGTCCTGCCGCGCGATCAACGTCAAGCCCGGCCGCATGGGTGGCATCGGGCCTTCGCTCGCGGTCCACGATCTTGCCGCGCAGCACGGCATCCCGCTGTGGCCTGGCGGCATGCTGGAGAGCGGCATCGGCCGGGCGCACAACCTGCACCTCGCCACGCTGCCGGGCTTCACGTTGCCTGGCGACATCGCCGCGAGCCGCCGATACTTCGCACCGGATCTAATCGATCCGCCGATTGACGTGATCCCTGGCGGTGTCGTGCCGGTGCCGGAAGGCATCGGGATCGGCGTCGATCCCGTGCCGGCGCGGCTCGAGGCCGCGACGATCCATCTCGAAAGGTTCAACGCGTGAATCGATCGTCGTCCAGGCGCCGCTATGCCGGCCTTGCATTCGCGCTGATCTCGCTCACGCTCGGCGGCTGCGCGTCGAGGCCCGCGCCGCCGGTGACGCCGCCGCCGACCATCCCGGAGCGCCCGGAGCTGCCGATCGATCAGAAGGTGGGATGGATTCTTCGACTCGAGCAACAGCGGGTGCTGCGCGATCCGCCGCTGGCCGCCAACGAGCCGCCGGCGCCGGGGCAACGGCCGTTGCTGCGCGCGGCGACCGCGGACCTCACCGAGCTCTCGCTCGATCCCGACAGCGGCGTGCGGCGCCGTGCGATGCTGGCGCTCGGCCGGGTGCGGATGGGCGAGGCGCTGCCCTGGCTCGTCTCGGCGCTCGCCGACACCGACGCGCCCGTCCGCGCCGAAGCCGCGTTCGCGATCGGCCTGCTGGGCGCGCGCGAGGGCGCCGAGCCGCTCGCGGCCGCACTCGCCGATCCCGATCCGATGGTTCGCGGCCGCGCCGCGCAGGGGCTGGGCCTGCTCGGCGACGCGACCCGCGCGCCCGCGATTGCCGACGCCTTCACGATGTGCGCGGCGAGTCTCGCGCCGCTCGCGTCCGACGACGAGGCGGCGGTGACGTTCGAAGCGGAGGCGTGCCGCCTGGCGCTGTTCGCGCTGGTCCGGCTGCGCAACTACGACGCGATCGCACGGGTCGCGCTCGACGCGTCGGGCGCGCCGGTCTCGCGCTGGTGGCCGGTGGCGTTCGCCCTGCAGCGCAGCGGCGATCGGCGCGCGGCGCCGGCGCTCCTGCAACTCGCCTCGAGCGCGGGCGTCTACACGCCGTCGTTCGCGCTGCGGGGACTCGGCGCACTCCGCGATCGCGGCGCATTCGCGCTGTCGCAGGCGCTGGCGATGCAAGCCGACGCCGACCCACGGCTGCGCGTGGTCGCGGTGCGCACGCTCGCGCAGGTGGGCGGCCCCGACGCCGTGCAGCCGATCGCCAAGCTCGCGTTCGCGGCCGAGACGCCGACCAACCTCGCGCTCGAGGCGATCGCCGCGCTCGGCACGCTCGGCGATCGGCAAGTCTTTCCCGAGCTCATCGACCAGTTCACGTCGCCGTCGCCAGCCGTCCGGCTCGCGGCGATGACGGCGGCGGCGCGCGTCGACGCCGACGGGTTTCTGCTCGTGGTCTCGAGCCTGCCGCCCGATCCCGATCCGGTCGTGCGCGCCGGCCTGGCCGGCGTGCTCGGCCGCTTCGATTTGGCGCGCGCGCTGCCGCCGCTCGAGCAGCTCGCCAGCGATGAAGACGTCCGCGTCGTCGGTCCCGCGCTCGAGGCCTTGTCGCGCGTCAAGGCGCCCGACCTGGCCGAGCGGCTGCTGCGGGCGCTCGACACCGCCGATTTCGCGGTGCGCGCGACCGCGGCGCGCCTGATCGGCGACACCAAGATTCCCGGTGCGGCGCCGAAACTCGCCGAGGCCTACGAGCGCGGCCTCAGCGACGCCACCGAAGCCGCAAGGTCGGCGGCCATCGCGGCCCTCGCCACGTACGGACGCGACGCCGCCGAGCCCACACTGCGCAAGGCGCTCGCGGATCCGGACTGGTCCGTCCGGATTCAGGCTGCGACGGCGCTGGTGGCGCTCGGCGATCCAACTGCGGCGCCGACGCGACCGGCGCCGATGCGCGAGTCGCCGGACCTGTTCACGTCGCCGGCCTTCCTCCATCCGGAGTTCTCGCCGCACGCGTACATCGAAACCCGCCACGGCACGATCGAGATCGAGCTCAACGTCGTGCAGTCGCCGCTGACGACGCGATCGTTCATTGCGCTGGCGCGATCGGGCTTCTACAACGGCATCCGCATCCACCGGCTGATTCCCAACTTCGTCATCCAGGCGGGCGATCCGCGCGGCGACGGCGCAGGCGGTCCCGGCTACACGATCCGCGACGAGCTCAGTACGCTGCCCTTCGTGCGCGGCACCGTCGGCATGGCGCTGTCGGGTCCCGAAACCGGCGGCAGCCAGTTCTTCATCACCCTGTCACCCCAGCCGCACCTCGACGGCCAGTACACCGTCTTCGGCCGCGTCGTCGCCGGCCACGACATCCTCGACGTGGTCTCGCCGTGGGACGTGATCGAGCGCATCCGTATCTGGGACGGCGTCGTTTTCAAGCACTGATGGCTCGCCGGCGCTGCCCGGCTCGCGGCTCGGGGGCTGACTCCAAGTCGCCTCGCGCTCGGCTCATTTCGAGCCGAAGCCGCGCAGCCGAACGGCGCGGGGCCCGAGTGACAGTGTCTGCCCCGCAGCGAGGTCCGAGTGAGGCAACGCGGCGAGCGATAGCGCAGCCGCGCACGCGAACGGCGCTGGGCCCGAGTGACGGTGTCCGCCCCGCACCGAGGTGTCCGACTGAAACGACGCGGCGAGCGATAGCGAAGCCGCGCACGCGAACGGAGCGGGGCATTTGGGGCCCCCGCGAGTGAGCGTGTAAGGGGTCCGGGGACGAAGTCCCCGGACAAAAAAAAGAGGGGCGACGATCGCCCCCCTTTTTCTCTTGCGGGTACGGGCTGGCTTACCGCTTCTTGCCGCCCTTCTTCTTCCCGCCCTTGGCTGCTTTCTTCGCCATTGTAGTTGTCCCCCCCTTCGTTGGTGGTCTACTGCGTGGGCATCACGTGCGCCGCTTTCCGCTGCCTGCACGGCACGTCGGATCGCGCGCGCCGAACCCGCGCTTCGTGGCAGGCGCGCGGTGTGTTCCCGTCACGCGCGCCTGGCATCTCGCACAACAAAAAAGGGTGCCGGCACTGCTGCCGCACCCTCGCCGCCCTACTCCATTCCGTAGCGCGTCACTTCGCCGTTCGATCGAGCTTCCGGCGCGAATCGTTTACCGTCGACGTCCATCTCGGCGATCGCGAATGCGACTGACTCGTGCCTTCTGACCGTACCCAATAGGTGGTCTGAGCCGGAAGCTCTCACGCAAGATGTAGATTATGGATGAGAAGGAAAAAGTGTCAAGCACAAAGTACGCGCTGGTGTCAAAACCGCGCGCGTGCGATCGCCCCCTCCGCCGGCGCCCGAGACGCCGCGGGCGATCAGAACATGCTCGTCTTGAGCTGCTGCTTCTGCTGGTGGCGTTCGATCGCCAGCGCGATCAGTCGATCGACGAGCGTCGGGTAGTCGACGCCCGAGGCCGCCCACAACTTCGAGTACATGCTGATCGTCGTGAAGCCGGGCAGCGTGTTGATCTCGTTGAGGAAGAGCTCGCCGGTGGTGCGGCTGAGGAGGAAGTCGACGCGCGCGAGTCCGGCGCCGTCGATCGCCTGAAAGGCGGCGATCGACAGGCGCCGCACGTCGTCGGCGAGACCCGGATCGAGCACCGCGGGAATCTCGAGCCGCGATCCGGTGTCGACGTACTTGGCGTCATAGTCGTAGAACTCGTGCGCCGGCACGATCTCGCCCGGCACCGACGCCTCGGGCGTCTCGTTGCCGATCACCGCGCACTCGATCTCGCGCGCCTCGGGCACGCCGGCTTCGACGATGACCTTGCGATCGAACGAGAAGGCGAGATCGATCGCCGGCACGAGCTCGTCGTGCGCGTGCGCCTTGCTGATGCCGACGCTCGATCCGAGATTGGCGGGTTTGACGAAGATCGGATACGGCAGCTGATCTTCGATCGACCGCACCAGGCCGTCGCGGGTGCGCGCCCAGTCGTGGCGCAGCAGCGTCACCCAGTCCGGCGTGCGCAGTCCGCGCGCCCGGAACAGCGTCTTCATCACCGTCTTGTCCATGCCGACGGCCGAGCTCAGGACGCCGCAGCCGACGTAGGGCAGGTTGGCGAGCTCGAGCAGGCCC
>DASTCC010000398.1:0-5589 GCA_035711465.1 Vicinamibacterales bacterium | reverse complement strand
GATGCCGGTGGCGATGCCGGCCAGCAGTCCAACGAGGATTCGACGCGGAAACTTCATGGAAACTCAGAACTCAGAGGTCAGAACCTGGCGCTGCGTTCCCCCACGTACACCTCCGTCTTGACCACCCGCGCGTTCGAGCCGCCCGCCGTGTAGAGGCGGCCGTTGACGACGGGCGTCTGGTGGACGTGCGACCTGGCGGCGGGCAGGCCGGGATCGAGCTTCTGCCAGGCGCCGAGCCGGCCGCCGGCGCCGATCGGCGCGCGCAGGATCGCATCGACGAAGCGAGTGTTGTCCTCGACGCCGCCGATCACGTGCAGTTGGCCGCCAAACGCGACGCTGGCATGCGTGGCGTAGGCATGCGGCAGGTCTGTCTGCGTCTCCCACGCGCCGATGCCGTCGTCAGTCAGCCGGGCGCGGATCACCGACGCGAGCGGTGTGTTCCTGCCCGCCGGGTTGCCGTCGAGCCCGCCGGTGAGATAGATCCAGCCGCGATCGACAACCAGCCCGTGGTGCGAGCGCGGTTGCGGGAGCGGCGGCAGCGTCTCCCATCGCGCGATCGAGCCGTCGTCGGCGACGCGCGCGCGGAGCACGGCGTCAACGGAAATCGGGCCCTCGAGCCCGCCAATCACGTAGAGATCGGCGCCGTGCACGAACATCGTGTGATGAAACCGCGGCGCCGGCAGCGGCGTCGTGGACCGCCAGGCGCCGAGCGTACCGTCGGCGGCGATCGCGGCGACGAAAACGTCGGTCATGGTCCGCTGCGTCGCGTCCTTGCCGCCAGAAACGATGACATATCGATCCGACTGCGCGACGGCGAGTCCTGCGCGGGCGGCCGGGAGCGGCGTCGATTCGCGCCACTCGCCGATCGATCCGGCCGCGTCGATGCGTCCGCAGACGACGTTGGCATGGGTCGTCTTGTAGTCGTTGCCGCCGGCCACCCAGAGCAGGTCGCCGAGCGAACCGCGCGTCGCGAACGTCGCGTGATGATCGACGCCGCGCGGCAGCGGCGTCGTCGGCCGCCAGGCGAGCACCGGCGACGACGTTTGCGAGCGCACAGCGGAGGCCACGGGAGATGCCACCGCCAGCGCGGACGTGACGAGGAGCGCGAGCACGGGTCGCATGTCGTGGATGTCCGGTCGGAGGATATCCGATGGCGGCGGCAATGGGGATCGCTGCCAATTCTGTCGTTGCCAAAGTGTGAACGGCGGAAGCGCGCCGTCGTTGCGGGTTGATTTTCGACGGCCCGGCTCTTGCACCATTGGCTGCCTGTCGTGGAGCGCGCACACCAATAATGATCGGACGCCGCATCGGCCAGTATCGCGTGCTCGAGCCCATCGGTCAGGGCGCGATGGGCCGTGTCTACCACGCGGTGGACGAGATGCTCGAGCGGCCCGTGGCGCTCAAGCTGATCGACGCCGGCATCGGCGACGCGCAGAAGCGGTTTCGATCCGAGGCGCTGGCGCTCGCGCGGCTGAGCCATCCAGGAATCACCGCGATCCACGAGCTCTTCGAGACCGAGGGCCACCTCGTCATGGTCATGGAGCTCGTGCGCGGGCAGACGCTCGAGACCGTGGTCGATCAGATCGGCGTCTTCTCGCCGCAGCGCGCCGCCGGCCTGTGCATGGAAGTGTTGATGGCGCTCGCGCATGCGCACAGCGCCGGCATCATCCACCGCGATCTCAAGCCGAGCAACCTGATGATCACCGAAGCGGGCGCGGTGAAGATCCTCGACTTCGGGATCGCGCGCGTCGACGGCGGAGCGCACCTGACGCATGCCGGCTTCATGATGGGCACGCCCGCATACATGGCGCCCGAGCTGGTCGAAGGCCGTGCCGTCGACGCCCGCGCCGATCTCTACGCGATGGGCGTCGTCTTCTACCGGCTCGTCACCGGCCAGCTGCCGTTTCGCGGCGACACGCCGTTCGCGATGGCGCAATCGCAGGTCAAGGACGCACCGACGCCGATCGAGTCGTTGCGATCGGATCTGCCGCGCTGGGTCGGCGAGATCATCGCGCGGGCGCTCGCCAAGGCGCCGGCGGGCCGGTTTCAGTCGGCGATCGAGTTTCACGACGGCTTTTCTCGTGCGCTGGCGGGTCTGCCGTTGTCGCCGATCGCGCGCATCGACGGGCCGACCGAGGTCATCGAACGGACACAGACGCCAGCGCCGCCCGCCGCGGTCGTCGCGCCGCCGCCTCCGTCGCGCCGTCGTTCCAGACGCAGCGCGTTCGGATCGCGGCTCGTGCCGGCGGCGGCGTTGCTGAGTCTCGCTGCGGCCGGCATCGCCGGCGGTGGCGCCCGCGCTGGCACCGCGATCCCGGACGTCGCGAGCCTGGCCGTGCCAGCCGGGTCGACCCCGCTGCCGCTGCCAGCGCCGAAGCCGGACGAATCGCGCAAGCCGCCGTCTTCGTCGCGAGCCGACACGATCGCCGCGCCGGCCGGCAACGCGGCGCCGATCACGCTCACTCCGCCACCGCCCGCCGCCGCGTTCGCCGACGTGAAGCTCCTCGTCGTCGATCGCGGCAAGACGACGGCGCACGACGTCACCGTGCAATTCGCCGGCGGCCGGCTCGTCGCGACGTCGTCCGGCTCGGCCGCGCCGATCGCGACCGTCGCGCTCGCGAAGACGACGCGCCTGACCTATGTGCACGCGAAGGACCCGCAATGGGATTCGAGTCTGAGCCGGCCCGCCGGCGCGATCAACGTGCCCGGCATCCTCGGCCGCTCGCGGCACTGGCTCGTCGTGCAGACACGTGAAGCGCACGCCATCCTGCGCCTCGATGGCGACGACTGGTCTCGCGTCATCGCGGCCGCCGAGGCGCATGCCGGCACCGCGGCGGCGCGACCGGCGCCGTCCGCTCGTTGATCGTCAGCTGGGGCGGCCGAGCAGGAAGCCCTGGCCGAAGTCGAAGCCAAGCGTCTTGCAGATCTTCGCCACAGATCGCGTCTCGATCCCTTCAGCTACGGTCTTGACGCCGAGCGTGCGGACGACGGCGAGGAGCGCTTTCACCATCTCGAGCCGCGGCAGCGCGGTGTCGATGTCCTGGATGATGCCGCGATCGAGCTTCAGATAATCCGGCGGACTGTCGGTGAGCTCGACGAAGCGCGCCTGTCCGGCGCCGAAGTCGTCGTAGGCGAGGCCGACGCCGAGCCTGGCGAGCGCCGCCTTGCATTCGGTCATCGCGCGGACGTCGGTGACGCTCGACTCGGGGATTTCAATCACCATCGGATGACCGACGGCGAGCGGAGCGAGTGCGGCGACCGACTCGAGCAGCCGGCCCTCGGCGAGCTCGAGCGGATGCGCGTTGATGAACAGCTTCGCGCCGGCGGGCAGGCGCCCGCTCGACTCGGCCGCGACTCGCCGGAAGAACTGCGTCAGCTCCACCGCGAGTCCGCATCGCATCGCCAGCCGGAACAGCGCTTCCGGCTCGCGGCTGAGCTCGGGGTGCGTGCCTCGGGCCAGCGCCTCGTAGCCGAGCACGTCGTCGGTCTTCAGATCGACGATGGGCTGAAAGACGATCTCGCCCCTGCCCTCGTCGATCAGCTGCCGCAGCAGCGCTGTACCCCGAATCAGCCCCTGCGCCTGGCTCGACGCCATCGTCAGCGTCCGCTCGACGGCGGGCGCATCCAGCGACGCGGCTGGACGGACGGCCGGCAGGCGGAAACAGAACTCGACCTGGGCGACCTGCACGATGTCGCCATCCTCCAGCGGCTGTTCGCTCACGCGCTGGCCGTTGACGAACGTGCCGTTGGTGCTCTGAAGGTCGCGGACGAGGTGGCGGCCGTCGACGACCTCGAGCGCCGCGTGCGCCTTGGAGACCGTGTTCGAGTAGATCGTGTGGTCGGCGGCGTCGGACCTGCCGATCACGAACGGGAACTTCCTGAGCGGAATCTGCTGCAGAGGACCGCCGCGCTCGGGCGCGAACTCGAGCCAGGGAGTCTGGGAAACAGCCGTGGGGCGGGGAGAGGCGGCGGTGCGGCGGGGAGAAGCGGTCGGGCGCCGGCGAGAAGCGGTCGGGCGGCGGGGACGTGCAGGTTTCTTTGCCGGCCGCCGTCTTGTCACGCCTAATTTCTCGGCGCATGTGCCCGACGTCGTTACCGGGTCATCGGGGCGGACGCCGGCAGGCCGGGATGAGGGCCTCCCCGTAGGCCCCCGCGTTCGTGGCATGATCGACTCGCGCATGGCGACCAAGACCGCCGCCCGGTTCGACTGGGCCGACCCGTTTCTGCTCGATCAGCAACTGAACTCCGAAGAACGCATGGTGCGGGACACCGCCCGGGCGTACTGCAAGGACAAGCTGCTGCCGCGTGCCCTCGACGCGTTCCGTCACGAGCGCACCGATGTGGCCATCTTCCGCGAGTTCGGCGCCCTCGACATGCTCGGCATCGTCATTCCCGAGACCTACGGCGGCGCTGGGCTGAACTACGTGTCGTACGGGCTCGTGGCGCGGGAAGTCGAACGCATCGACTCGGGATTCCGGTCGATGATGAGCGTACAGGGCTCGCTGGTGATGGTGCCGATCAACGAGTTCGGCACCGAAGCGCAGAAACGTAAATTCCTGCCGAAGCTCGCGACCGGCGAATGGATCGGCTGCTTCGGCCTCACCGAGCCCAACTACGGGTCCGATCCCGGCGGCATGATCTCCCGCGCGACGCGCGTCGACGGCGGCGTCCGTCTCACCGGCACCAAGTCCTGGATCACGAACAGCCCGATCGCCGACGTCTTCATCGTCTGGGCGAAGGACGAGACGGACGAGATTCGCGGCTTCGTTCTCGAGAAGGGGATGAAGGGGCTGAGCGCGCCGCCGATTCACGGCAAGGTCGGGTTGCGCACGAGCATCACCGGCGAAATCGTCATGGACGACGTCTTCTGTCCGGACGAGAACGTGTTTCCGGAAGTCCGCGGTCTGAAGGGCCCGTTCACCTGTCTCAACAGCGCGCGCTACGGGATCGCCTGGGGCGCGCTCGGCGCCGCCGAGGACTGCTGGCTGCGGGCGAGGTCGTACGTGCTCGAGCGCAAGCAGTTCGGCCGGCCGCTCGCGGCCAACCAGCTGATCCAGAAGAAGCTCGCCGACATGCAGACCGAAATCGCGCTCGGGCTGCAGGGATGCCTGCGGCTCGGCCGGATGAAGGACGAGGGCACGGCCGCGGTCGAGATCACCTCGCTTCTCAAGCGCAACTCGTGCGGCAAGGCGCTCGACATCGCGCGGATGGCCCGCGACATGATGGGCGGCAACGGCATCACCGACGAGTTCGGCGTCGCCCGCCATCTCGTCAACCTCGAAGTCGTGAACACCTACGAGGGCACGCACGACATCCACGCCCTGATCCTCGGCCGCGCACAGACAGGCATTCCCGCGTTCGCGAATTAGCGTCGCTCGGCCATCAGGCGTCGGGCTGCCGGCTGCCGGCTGCAGCCCGCAGCCCGCAGCCCGCAGCCCGCAGAGCAACCTCTCCAGGCAGTCCCCCGTCTGACAGAATGACCATGCCCTCAACATCTGAGGCCAAGGGCCAGACCGCATGAACTTCCTGCAAGGCACGCTCGACGTGTTGATCCTTCGCGCTCTGGCCGAAGGCTCGCGCCACGGCTAC
>DASTCC010000397.1:0-20095 GCA_035711465.1 Vicinamibacterales bacterium | reverse complement strand
GTCGGCTTCGACATGTACATGAAGCTGCTCGAGCAGACGATTCGGGAGCTCAAGGGCGAAGAGCTCGAGGACGAGCGCCGCGCGTCGGTCAACCTGAAGCTCGATCTCCGGCTGGACGACCAGTACATCCCCGACATGAATCAACGGCTCGCCGCGTACCGGCGGCTCGCGAACGCCAGGGATCTCGAGGGCGTGACGCAGATCGTCGCCGAGCTCCGCGATCGCTACGGCGAGCCGCCGCCGGGCGTCAGGAACCTTGCGGAGTACGCGCGGATTCGGCTGATGGCCGATCGCGTCGGGCTCGACAGCCTCGATCGCGAGGGGCAGGTCGTGGTCCTCAAGTTCCGGCAGGACGCGAAGCTGGACCCGGCCTGGCTCTACAAGTTCGTCGCCGCCCGCGGCGACCTGACGCTGCTCCCGCCCGCCGTCCTGCGGCTGGATCTGGGCCGCCCGACCGCCCCTACGCCCAAAACGACCCTTCGCAAGTCTGATGAGGAAGGCGCGTCCTGGTGGACCGCCCGGGCGACCGCAGCCGTCGAGCCGGGCTTCCGCCGGGAGGTCATCCTGGCCGAGACGGCCCCGGATCCGGGCGCCACGGGCGGGCTCTTCGAGCGGCTCGGCGAGCTCCTCGGCAGGTTGAGCGAGGCGATCGTCGCAAGCTAAAATATTGATTTGGCGTCAGTTGTGGCGACGGCAGCCACGGAGTGCTTCATGGCCAAGCGGGCTCTCGTCCTGTGCGTGCTCCTGACCGGTCTCTCGGGCGGTCTCGGCGCGCAGGGCAACATCATTCAAAGAATCATCGTCAAGGTGAACGGCGAGATCCTCACCATGACCGAGCTGGAGCAGCGCCAGATCGAGATCCTGCGCCAGCGCAACCCGCAGATGCAGGCGTCGGACATGAAGAACGAGGCACTGCGGACCCAGCTCGCCGAAATCACTCCGCAGATCCTGACCGATGCGGTCGACGAGCTGCTGATGATCCAGCGCGGCCGTGAGCTCGGCTTCCGGATGTCGGACGAGCAGTTCAAGAACGTGCTCGAGCAGGTCAAGAAGCAGAACAACATCACCGAGCAGCAGCTGGTGCAGGCGCTCGCCGCCGAAGGGCTGTCGATGCAGCTCTATCGGGAGATGATGGAGAAGCAGTTCCTCATCCGCGGCGTCGAAGAGCGCGAGATCATGGGTCAGATGAACCTGACCGAGTCCGAGCTGAAGATGTACTACCAGGCGCATCCGGAGAAGTTCCAGACTCCGGCGACGGTGACGCTCCGCGAGATCCTGATCAGCGTGCCCACCGAAACGCGCGGAGGTCAGTCGGTCTTCAGCGCCGGCGCTGACGACGCCGCGAAAGAGAAGATCGAGGCGGCGCGGGCCCGCGTGGTGGGCGGCGAGGACTTCGCCAAGGTCGTCGCCGAGCTCTCGGAATCCGGATCGAAGGCCAACGAAGGCCTGGTGGGTCCGGTGAACCTCGGCGAGATCGATCGCACGCTCGCGGCCGTGTTCGACAAGCTCAAGGTCGGCGAGATCTCGCAGCCGATCCGCAGCTCGCGCGGCTATCAGATCTTCAAGCTCGAATCGCGCGCCGAGTCGGCGACGCGGCCGTACACGGAGGTGCGGCCGGAGATCGAGCAGCTCGTGTCGAGCGAGCGGCTCGACCAGGAACGCGCGAAATTCATCGATAAACTGCGGCTCACCGCGCTGATCGAGTGGAAGGACGAGAACTACAAGAAACTGTACGAGCAGGCCCGGCAGGGCAAGCAGGGCCTGTGAAGATCGGCGCGGTCTCGCTCGACCATCCCGTCGCGCTGGCGCCGATGGCGGGCATGACCGACACGGCGTTCCGCCGTCTCGTCAAACGCCAGGGCGGCTGCGGGCTCGTCGTCAGCGAGATGGTGAGCTCGGAAGGGCTCGTCCGCGGCATCGATCGCACGCTCGAGTACGCCGAGTACACCGAGGAAGAGCGGCCGGTCTCGATTCAGATCTTCGGCGGCGATCCCGCGGTGATGGCCGACGCGGCGCAGATCGTCGAGAGCATGGGCGCCGACATCGTCGACGTCAACATGGGCTGTCCGGTCCCGAAGATCGCCAAGCACAATGCCGGCTGCAGCCTGATGCGCGAGCCCGAGCACGCTGCGAGCGTGATCCGGGCGATGGCGAAGGCAGTGCGGATCCCGGTGACGGTGAAGATGCGCGCCGGCTGGAACGAGCGCGAGATCAACGCACCTGATCTTGCGAAGCTCGTCGAAGACGCGGGCGCGGCGGCGCTCGCGGTGCACGGGCGCACGGCGGCGCAATCCTACTCGGGCGAATCCGACTGGAACCTGATCGATCGCGTCGCGAGCGGCGTGCGCGTGCCGGTGTTCGGATCGGGCGACTGCGTCGAGCCGGGACAGGTCGTCGATCGCCTGCGCAACGGCGCCGTGTCGGGCGTGCTCGTCGGCCGCGGCGCGCTCCGCAATCCGTGGATCTTCCAGCACGCGGCAATCGCGGCCGCGGGACAGCCGCCGCCGGCGATCCCGCTCGCGGCGCGCGGGCGGTTCCTGCTCGAGTACATCGAGCTCCTGATCCACGAACGCGTCGACGAGGCCGATGGCTTCCGTCACGTCGCGCCCACGCAGGGCGAAATCGTGGCGCCGCCGCCAGCGCGCGGGCGGGAACGCTGGGTCATCAACAAGCTTCGGGCGCTCAACTCCTGGTACACCAAGGGCCTGGAAGGCGGGTCTCAGCTTCGCGTGCGAATCAACGCTGCGGAGTCGATCCCTGAGCTGCAGGGCATCATCCAGGACTTCTTTGAGGTCGAGCGGGCCGAGTCTGCTGCGATGGCTCTGGAAGCCCAGCCTGTTTAGGTCGTTACATCAAAAACCAATCTGCGTCGACGTTTCCCAGCTCTTCCGATTCGAACTCGGTCACGACCGTCCCATCGCAGTACTCCCAGAACAGCCGGCCTAGCGTCTGGTGCGCGGGTTTCACGAGGTATTTGACGAGCGCGTCCGCCGACTCGAACTCGAGCACCGCGGCGAACGGATAGGTCGAATTATCTAAATGACGTGCATAGCCAGCATTAATGGCTACGGCCCTTCCGACGGTGCCGCGTCTGAGACCTTCCGATCCTTCGATCGTGGCCTTGATGGATCGGGCAAACGACCGCAGTTGATCCTGTGACAGACCGGCCTTCGGCCGGAACAACACGATGTGGGCGATCACGGCTTGCGGCTCCGCCGCTTGAAGCGCGCGCGCTTCTGGTCGCGGGTGAGCTTGTACTTGGCGCGGGGATCCTTGTGCTCGCCGCCGGGCCGCCAGTCGCGCCCGCGCGACTTCGCCGCGCGCGCCCGCGCGAGGCGCGCCTGCCGGGCTTCCTCAGGCGACGCCCAGCTCCGGCCGCGGTCGAACCAGCGCAGGATGGTGTCGGGCTGCGTGCGCTGGAGCTGCTTCAGCGTCGGCAACAGATCCTCCTTGCGCCGCGAGCGAAATGCCGTCGGCGTCACGCCGGAGACGATGATCCAGTAACCGGTGAGCGGCGGCATGTCAGGCGCGCTCCAGCCGCTTGAGCTTTTCGATCAGCGTCGTCCGCTTGAGCTGCAGGAGCTCGGCGGCCTGACGCTTGTTGCCGCCGGTACGCTCGAGGGCGCGGCGGATCAGCGTGTGCTCGAAGTCGGCGACCAGGCGATCGAGGTCGATGCCGCCGTCCGGAATCACGGTCTCTTCGGCTTCGACGGGAATCGGCACGCCGCGCACCTCCTCGGGGAGATCGGCGCCCGAGAGCTGAGCCTTGCCCGGCGCGAGCGCGAACGTGCGTTCGATCACGTTCTCGAGCTGGCGCACGTTGCCGGGCCAGAGATGCGCCATCAGCGCCTGCTGCGCGTCCTGCGCGAGGGTGATCTTGCCCCGCGGCGGCACCGCCTGTCTGGCAAAGGTGTCGAGAAAGTGCTGGGCGAGGAGCGGGATGTCGGCGCGGCGCTCGCGAAGCGGCGGAATCCGGACGGGAATCACGTTGAGGCGATAGAACAGATCCTGCCGGAACGTGCCCGCCTGGACCATCTGCTTCAGATCAGAATTGGTCGCGGCGATCACGCGCACGTCGACCTTGATCGTCTGCGAGTCGCCGACACGCTCGAACTCGCGCGACTGCAGGACGCGCAGCAGCTTGGACTGGAGCGCCGCGCTCATCGTCCCGACTTCGTCGAGGAAGAGCGTGCCGCGGTGCGCCTGCTCGAGCCGGCCCTGCCGGTTGGCGATGGCGCCGGTAAATGCGCCGCGCACGTGGCCGAAGATCTCCGCTTCGAGCAGCGTCTCGGGAATCGCGCTGCAGTTGAGCGCGACGAAGCGTTGGCTGCAACGCGGGCTGGCGTCGTGAATCGCGCGCGCCGCCAGCTCCTTTCCCGTGCCGGTCTCGCCGGTGATCAGCACGGTGCTCGACGTGGACGCGATCGTCCGCAGCAGCTCGAAGAGCTGCATCATCACCGGCGTCCGGCCGATCATGCCGTCGAGCTTGAAGCGGTCGTGCAGCTGATCGCGAAGGTAGGCGTTCTCGGCTTGCAGCCGGCGCTTCTCGATGGCGGCGTTCAGCTCGTGGAGCAGCTCCTCGAACTGGAACGGCTTGGTGATGAAGCCTTCGGCGCCGAGCCGGGTGACTTCCACGGCTTCGCGCACCGTGCCGAAGCCGGTGATGACGATGGCGATGATCTCGGGGTAGCGGCTGAACGCCTCGTCGAGCACCTTCCGTCCGTCGACGCCCGGCAGCCTGAGGTCGGTAATCAGGGTGTCGAACGCGAAGTCATTCAGCTTGGTCAGCGCTTCTTCGCCGGTTCCGGCCTGTTCGACGCGGAAGCCGTGTTCGACGAGTCGCTCGGCGATGGCCTCCCGAAAGGCCGCTTCGTCGTCGACGAAGAGCAGGTGCTGATAAAGCGGGTCCCGCATGCCGGTGCCGGTATTTTGACACAAGGGAGTCGGCATTGGGCTGGCGCGGGACGGAGAAGAGACGACGCCGGCCGGCCCGAGTCTTGCCAGCCGGGCCGCGAACGCGTAAAGTCTTCCGTTTGGCCCGCCGATAGTTCCTCACGAGTGATTGAGGCCAGTCGCGCGCCGGCCCTGCGCGACGAGAGCCTTGGGACAACGACAATGATTCTGGAGCGAAAGACCGTATCGATCCCGCGGGCGTGCGAACTGGTCGGCGTCAGCCGACGGACGATCTACAACTGGATTGCCGGCGGGAAGGTTCAGTACGTGAGGACAGCGGGCGGGTCGGTGCGCATCTACGTCGACACGCTCTGGCGCGAGCCCGATGCCGCCAACACTGACGCCGCCTGGACGGAGCGTCTGAGCCGTGGCGCCTGAAACCACCAGCAGCGCGATCGGCCCCTCCGCCGGTATGACCCACGAAGATCCACTGCCGGATCTCTCCCGGCTGTTCCACCGGCTCAACAACCAGCTGGGAATCATCCTGGCTAATGCCGAATTGCTCGAGTCCCGCCTGACCGATGCCACGCACCACGCTCGGGCGGGACACGTCGTCGCGAGCGCCCTCGACGCCATTGCCACTGTCCAGGAGATCCGTCGGACAACCGGCATTGTCGAGATACCGACAACCAGACCGTCGGCCAGCTGACAGTTTTTGTAGTTCAGTCAACAATTTGACTAGTTTCACGCCTTCCGGCACGGCGTTTCTCGCCGCTACACAGTCCGTCAGCCAGCCGTAACCTATTCTTCACTAGCAACTTACAGGCTTGGTCCGTTCGCACCCCAATTCGGGTCGCGAACAACCAACTGTTGGCATCGCTGTTGAAGTAGGCGTAAGCCCCGGGCATTCCGGGCTCAGGAGGCTTTCGATGCAGCGTGCTCCCTTGGCGACCCATCAACAGGAACGAGTGGCGAACGGTCTTCCGTTCGTCGAGTCCCTGGCTCGGCGAATGGCTTCGACCATGCCCCATTCCATTGATCTCGGGGACCTCGTGCAGGACGGGGTTCTGGGTCTCATCGACGCGGCGCATCGGTTCGACGCCGACCGTGGGATCAAGTTCGAGACGTTTGCCGAGCGGCGCGTCCGCGGCGCGATGATCGACGCGCTCCGTCGCGACGCCTGGCCGCGCGGCGTCCGCCGCGTCCGCCGCGAGCTCGAGGCCGCGCGCGAGGAGCTCCGCCGCGAGCTCGGCGCCGAGCCGTCGATCGCGGATCTGGCGCGCCGCGTCGGCGCCGACGAAACGCGCCTCGAACGCACCATCGTCCGCATCTCCACGATCGAATCCACCTCGCCGCTCGCCAATCTCGAAACGCTCGACAGCTCGACGCTCCCGCCGGTCCTCGTGCCGAGCGAGCCGCCGTCTCCGGATCGGCTGTACGAGCAGAGCGAAGTGCGCGATCGCGTCCGCGCCGCGATGGCCTCGCTGCCCGCGCGCGAGCGCCGCATCGTCTCGCTCTACTACTTCGGCGAAGCGACGATGAAGCAGATCGGCGAAGAGATCGGGGTCAACGAGTCTCGCGTGTCGCAGCTGCATGCGCGTGCGATTCAGCGCCTGCGCAAGGCGCTCACCGCGGCGCAGATCGCGCCATCCGCGCCGGCGCCGAAGATCGTCGCCCGCACGACGCGTCCGCGCTTCGATCGTCCGGCGGCCGCGGCCGCGACGCGGCGTCCTACCGCGGCGACGACGACGCGCCGCAAGCTGCCGCGCGTCGCCTAGGCGAGATCAGCCCAGCGTTTCTCTGGCTGCCCGCGTGAGATCCCGGAGCCTGAATGGCTTCGGGATCCACCGGCAGCCGCTTTCTTCGAGGAAGCGTTCTGCTTCGGTGCCGGCGACGTCGCCGGTGACGAAGATCAACCGCCGCGAGATGTGCGGCAGCCGGTCGGACACGGCGCGGAAGAACGCCATCCCGTCCACCTTCGGCATCTTCAGATCGCAGATGATCACGTCGTAGTGCCGATCGCGCACCAGCGCGAGCGCCGCCTCGCCGTCTCCCGCGCGATCGACCTGGAAGCCATCCTCGACCATCGCTTCGGCCACGGCGTCGCCGAGCGCCTGCTCGTCTTCGATGACGAGCGCGCGCGTGCCTTTCGGCACGTCGGGCGGCGCATGCGCCGGCGCCGCCTCGGGGAGCCGGATGTTGTGCCCGAGCACTGGCAGCTCGAGGACGAACGACGCGCCGCGGCGCCGGTTCGAACGCACGCTGATGCGCCCGCCATGCTCCTGCGCGATCGCGTAGGCGACGGTGAGGCCGAGTCCGGTGCCCTTGCCGACCGGTTTGGTCGTGAAAAACGGGTCGAAAATGCGATTCTGCACGTCCGCCGGAATCCCCGGGCCATCGTCGTGCACCTCGAGCAGCACCGCGTCGCGATCGGGCTCCTGCCACGAGCGCACGATCATCGTGCCGCGGCCGTGCGCCTCGAGCATCGCCTGTTCGGCGTTGATGAACAGGTTGAGGACGATCTGCTGAATCTGATGCGGATCGGCGAACACCGGCGGCAGACCTGCCGCCAGCGCGTCGAGGATCATGACGTTGGCAAGACGCTGCTCGTAGGCGCGAAGCGCCAGCGTCTCGCGGACGACATGGTTGAGATCCACGGTCGTGCGCGTCGTGTGGCGCTTGCGCGCGAACGTCTGCAGGTTGCGGACGATGCGCGCGGCACGCTCGGCGGCGTTGTGAATGGCGTCGAGATCGCGGCGCGTCGCATCGTCGGCGCGCCGGGTCGCGAGCCGTTCGGCGCAGGCGAGGATCGTCGCCAGCGGATTGTTGAGCTCGTGCGCCACGCCCGACATCGTCGTGCCGAGCGCGGCGAGCTTTTCGGCCTGCGAGAGCTGATGGTAGAGATCGCGGGCCTGATCCTCGAGCTTCTTGCGCTCGGTGACGTCACGCATCACCGCTTCGAGGCGCAGACTCTCCGACCCGGGCACGCGCTCGGCGCGCGCGGTGGTCTCGATCCACATCGCCGCGCCATCGGCGCGGCGCAGGCGCCGCAGGTAGTTCTGGACGACGCCGTCGCGCGCGAGGCGATCGAGGAACTCCGTGCGCGCCTGGGGATCGACGAAGCGATCGGCGTCGATCGGCCGGACGTCGGCGGCGGGGCGTTCCTCGGGCCAGCCGAAGATCAGGCGCAGATGCGGATTGGCGGCGAGCGTCGCGGTGTCGTCGTTGGCCCGGCTGACGAGGCCGATGTACACACCTTCGCGCAGGCCGTCGAAAAGGCGCGCGAACGCGTCGTCAGGAAGCTGGGAGGGTTTCCGTCGGAGTGATGAACCCGAAGGCACGGACCTCTCTGCGAGCGGGCGTCAATCGAGCGTGCCGCCCCTCGGCGGATTCGGCGTTGGAGTGTGCTGGTGCGCACCGGGATACCGCTGTTCGACGGCCTGACGGATCGACGCCACCGAAGCCCCGCCGTTGTGCATCTGCCTCGCCAGGTAGCCGATGTCGATGCACATCTCACACACGATGCCGTGCGGCTCCCAGGCCGTGACCTGCCCGGCCGCGTTCCGCCCGGCGACGAAACAATCGTGATTGCCCTTGTGGCCGCCGCGATCGCATCCGCAGAAGCAGGGGATGTACCGCAGGACCTCCGGATGCCGGGCTGCGAACTCGAACGCGGCCTTGGTCATCGCAATCGGCCGGACACCCTGGACGATGCCCGGCGGCAGCAGCGGCAGATCGGCCGCAATCGTCCTGGCTTCGGTGAGCCGCTGGGTCTGGCCCGGCGCCTGCCCGCTGAAGACCGACGAGGAAGGCGGCGGAGTCGCATTCTGACTGCACCCGGCTGCGCCAAGGAGCGCTGTGGCGAGGAGGGCCCTGACCCGGCCTGTCATGCGGCGATCTTACCATCCGCAGTAGACTCTCGCGGTCGTCAGGATCGCTCATGGCCAGGCTCCCCCGCATCGCAGAAATCGACGCAAATTCCATCGGTTCCGGCTTCTTCCTGTGCACCAGGAAGGAGCGGCGGACGGACCGGAACGGCGGCGTGTTCCTGATGCTGCACCTGCAGGACGCGTCCGGAGAGATGGAAGCCAAGGTCTTCCAGGACGTCGACCTGAACGAGGCCCAATTCGATGCCGCCGAGTTCGTGGCCGTGCAGGCGCGAGGCAACCTGTTCAAGCAGCGGCTCGAGCTGGTGGTCGACAAGATCCGGCGGGTGATCCCGGAGGACTCCGAGCGCGGCTTCCGCGAAGAGGAGTGCATCCGGACGGCGCCCCGGCCCCTCGAAGAGATGTGGGCCGAGCTGGGCGAGCGGCTGGCGTCGGTGGAAGATCCCGCGCTGCGCGGCCTGCTGCAGGCGATCGTCCACGACAACGCCGAGCGCCTGCGCGTGTGGCCGGCCGCGAGGCAGGTGCACCACGCCTACCGGAGCGGTCTGATCGAGCACATCCTGCAGATCATGAACGTGGCCGTGTTTCTGGCCGAAACCTACCAGGCGCGGCGCGATCTCGTGATTGCCGGCGCCTTGCTCCACGACATCGGCAAGCTGCACGAGCTCGCCTACGACGTGTCGATCGACTACTCAGTCGAGGGCAATCTGGTCGGCCACATCGCCATCGGCGTCCGCATGCTGCGCGCAGCGGCGAGCAACCATCCCGACGTCTCACCCGGGCTCCTGATGGAGCTCGAGCATCTGATCCTCTCGCACCATGGATCGCGCGAGCTCGGCTCGCCGGTCGAACCGATGACCGTGGAGGCCTTCATTCTCGCTGCCGCGGACGATCTGGACGCCAAGCTCCACCAGGTCCGCCGGCACCTGGCCACCGACGCCACGGACGGGCCGTTCACGGCTTATCACCGCTATCTGGGGCGTTCCTTATACAAGGGCACCTAGGCTTCTGGTGGGGGCCCGGGACTCGGGGCTCGGGTGCTCGGCTGGCCACAGAAGTTCGGCTACTGCTCGCCTGCACGAATTTTTATTCATGTAATCAGGCGCTTGCGTGAGCTATATTCTCTGGATGACCATCGACGCCATCGATCGCCGGATTCTCGAGCTCCTGCAGGGGCACGGACGGATCACCCAAGTTGAAATCGCCCGGGAAGTGGGCCTGGCGCCGTCGGCGGTCCTCGAGCGCATGCGCAAGCTCGAGTCGCGCGGCGTGATTCGGGGCTATACGGCCAAGGTCGATCCCCGGGCCGCCGATCTCGGGATGCTGGCGTTCGTGTCGGTGCGGACGGCGGAAGTCGCGGGCGAGGATCGCATCGGCCGTCAGCTCGCCGAAGCGCCCGAAGTGCTCGAGGTGCATCACGTCGCCGGCGACGATTGTTTCCTGGTCAAGATTCGCGCCCGTGACGCCGAGCATCTGGGAGAGCTTCTCAAGGCGCGCTTTGGCCGCATCAAAGGCGTGCGGTCGACGAGAACGACGATCGTCCTCGGCACGGTGAAGGAGAGCACGGCGCTCGCGTTCGACGTGTCGCCGCCCGGCGTCGAAGAGGCCGCGTCATGAGCCCGGTCACCCGGCGCAACGCCTGGATCGCGTGGGTCGCGGTCTGCGTGATCTGGGGCACGACCTACGTCGCCATCAAGGTCGCGCTCGAGACGATCCCGCCGTTCCTGATGGGCGGCCTTCGCAACGTCATCGCCGGCACGCTGCTCGCCAGCGTGTTCGTCGCCCGGCGCCGCCCGCTGCCGCCGCCGCGCGACTGGGGCCGCCTGGCGGTCATCGGCGCGCTCATGTTCGGGCTCGGCAACGGCGGCGTCGTCTGGGGCGCGCAGTATCTGCCGAGCGGTCTCACGGCGGTGATGATCGCGACCTCGCCGTTCTGGATGGTGGCGGTGGACTCGATGTTTGCCGGCGGCGAACGTCTCGTGCCGCGTCAGTGGCTTGGTCTCGCGATCGGCTTCGCCGGCATCGTGCTGCTCGTGTGGCCCGAGCTCACCTGGTCGGGCAGCGGCGCGACGCTGGTGATCCTCGGCGTCATCGCTCTGCAGATCGCCTGCATCGGCTGGTCGTTCGCGTCGTCGTACGCGAAGCGCCACACCGTGTCGTCCGACGTCATCGGCTCGGCGGCGATGCAGATGATCTTCGGCGGCATCTGCCTGCTGGTGATGGGAACGGCTGCCGGCGAGTGGCCGCGTCTGTCGTTCAACCCGAGCACGGCGGGCATGATGCTCTACCTGATCTTCGCCGGCTCGCTGATCGCCTTTGCCGCGTACTCCTACGCGCTCCATCACCTGCCGGTCGCGGTCGTGTCGCTCTACACCTATGTGAACCCGGTGATCGCGGTCGCGCTCGGCACGCTGCTGCTCGGCGAGCCGTTCCACTGGACGATGGTGCTGGCCGGCGCGACGATCGTGCTCGGCATCGTCGTGGTCCGCCCGGCGACGCGGCCGCGTCCGGCCAGGGTGCCGTCGCTGTCGGTGGCGTCGCATCGGAGCCGTTCGTGATCGATCGGCCGCGCCTCGCTGCGGTGCGGCTTGGGGTGTTGGTGGTGGCGCTGGCGATGAGTCCGGCGCCCGCCCTGGCGCAAGCGGCTGCTGCGGCGCCAGCGGACGCGACGCCGGCGCGGCCGGCGGCGGAACGATCTCCGGTCACGCGGACGCTGATCTTTCTCGGCGGCGGCCTCGCGGGACTCGGCATCCACGAGTCTGGCCACGTCCTCGCCGGCCTTGCGTTCGACGCGTCGCCACGCGCCGAGCGGATCGACTACGGCTTCATTCCGTTCGTCGCGATCGCTCACGATCCGGTGTCGCGGCGCGAAGAGTTCGTGATCTCGTCGGCGGGGTTCTGGATGCAGCACGCCGCATCGGAGTGGATCCTGACCGCGCGCCCGCATCTGCGATCGCAGCAGGCGCCTTTTCTCAAGGGCATCGTCGCTTTCAATCTTGGCGCGTCGGCCGTCTACAGCGTCGCCGCCTTCGGCAAATGGGGCCCGCCCGAAAGCGATACGCGGGGCATGGCGATCTCGCTCGGCGCCGACGGCGTCCCGGAACCGGTGATCGGCGCGCTGATTCTCGGACCGGCGATTCTCGACGGCTACCGGTATCTCCATCCGGAGAAGCGCTGGCCGGTGTGGGCGTCGCGCGGCGCGAAGATCGCCGCGGTGCTCCTGACGTTCGCCGCGGGACGGTGAGGGCTCATCGCCCCCACTTACGATGGCGGCTCCGCCTGTCCCGCCTTCGGGCCGAGCGCGAACGTCATCGTGCCGTCGCAGACGACGCGGCCGTTGACGCGCGCAGCGCCGGAGAGCACGCCCATGCGGCTGCGCAGGCGTTTGACGATCGCCTCGATCTCGACGACGTCGCCCGGGTGCACGGGCCGCCGGTAGCGGACGCGGTCGATGCCCATGAAGAAGATCAGCTTCTCGCGGTTCTCCGGCTTCGCGAGGATGAGGATCGCGCCGGTCTGTGCGATCGCCTCGGTCAGAATCGTGGGTGGGAGCACCGGCCTGTCGCCGCCGGCATGCCAGAGGTACCGGTCGTTCAGCGAGACGTTCTTCACACCCACGATACGTTTGTCCGGCTCGAACGCCGTGACCCGATCGACGAGTAGAAACGGGTAGCGGTGCGGCAGAATGCGTTCGATCGCGGCGTAGTCGAGGGGCAGCGGCAAGCTCATGTGTCCCGAGCAGTATAATTCGAGGGTTCCTCCGCCTCGGTTTTCATGAGCCAGCATCCCTCGAGTACCGTGCCGCCCCGGCCGTCGCCCGCCTCGGGCCTGAGCGAGCGCGACATCCTGCTGACCCTCTTCGATCTGGGCCGCCAGGTCGCGTCGGTCGTGGACTTCGACGAGCTCCTGGCGCGGATCCCGGAGCTCATCGGCCGCCTGATTCCGTTCGACGCCTTTGCGGTGTATCTGTTCGACAGCAAGCGCGATCGGCTGACCATCGGCTACGCCGTCGGCTATCCCGAGAACGTCAACGTGAGCATCAGCTCCTCGGAGGGCATCGTCGGCCGCGTCGTCCGCACGCAGGAAACGGTGCTGCTCGATGACATCCGCGACGAGCCCTCGTACATCGAGGTCGCGCCCGGCATGGCGTCGACGCTGGCGGTGCCGCTCGTCCATCAGGCGAAACCGATCGGCGCGCTCAACGTGCTCAGCCGCCAGCTCGATCAATACACCGAGCGCGACGCCGCGATTCTGCGGCAATTCGCCGCTCACGTCGCCACCGCGCTCAGCAACGCGCGACTCTTCGAACGCGAACGCCAGGACGCCGAAGCGTTCGAGACGATGGCGGAAATCGGCCGCGAGGTCGCGGCCGAGCTCGATCTCGACGAGCTGCTCAAGCGCATCGTGCACCTGGCGCGGCGCGTCATCGACTACCGGACGTTCGGCATCCTGCTGCTCAACGAAGAGACGAGCGAGCTCGAGATCCGCACCGCCGTGCAGTTCGGCGAGGAGATCAAGATTCCGAAGGTGCCGCTCGGCGAGGGCCTGGTCGGGTATGCCGCGCAGCATTGCGAAGCCGTGGTCGTGCCCGACGTCTCGAAGGATCCGCGCTACATCAAGGTGCTCGAAGACGTCCGCTCCGAGCTCGCGGTGCCGATGATGCTGAAGGACCGCTGCATCGGCGTCTTCGATCTCGAGAGCCCGACGCTCGACGCCTTCACGAAGCGGGACGTCGAGATCCTGACGCTGCTCGCGAGCCAGGCCGCGGTCGCGATCGAGAACGCCCGGCTCTATGCCGAGGCCTCGGCCAACGAGGCGCGTCTCGAAAAAGAGCTCCGCTTCGCCAGGCGGGTCCAGGCGGCGCTGCTGCCGACGCATCTGCCGAAGCGCATCAAGGGCGTGGACGTCGCGGCCACGTTCGCCTCGGCGCGAGAGCTCGGCGGCGACTTCCATGATTTCCTCGTCCCCGAGTCGAACGTCCTGGCCATCGCGGTCGGCGACGTCTCGGGCAAGGGCGTCCCTGCCGCGCTCTACAGCGTGTTTGCCGGCGAGCTCGTCCGCGGCCGTACCTTCCGGCGCCGCTACCTGCCTGAGCGGGCGTCGCCTGGCAAGGTGTTGATGTCGATCAACACCATCCTCCACGAGCGGCAGCTCGAGGAGTACTACTGCACGCTCTGCTACGCGGTCTTCGATCTCAAGCGCCGCATGGTGACGCTCGCCAACTCGGGTCTGCCGTATCCGATTCGCGCCACGCGCGATCGCACCGAACAGATCTCGCTGCCCGGCGTCCCGCTCGGATCGTTTCAGGGCGTCACCTACGACGAGATGTCCTTCCCGCTCGAGCAGGACGACATCTACGTGTTCTGCAGCGACGGCGTCTACGAGGCGATGAACCGGAAAAGCGAGGAGTTCACCGCCGAACGCGCCATGGCGGTCGTCGATCGGTCACGCGCGCTCTCGGCGAAGGAAATGGCCGCCGCGATCGTCGCCGCCGTCGAGGAGCATCGCGCCGGCCATCCGCCCAACGACGACATGACCGTCGTGGTGCTGAAGATGACGGAGCCCATCAAGACTTAGGGCCGGTTCTGGAATCCCCTGTGATTCCAGAACCGGCCCACCCTTGCGTGCCCGGAGGAGAGAGGTAAGGAGAGTGAACCGCCCGAGCGCCGGTGATTGGAGCGACGGGATACGGCGATGCCAGCGCCTGCCTGTCGTTTATGACGCATCCCGTTTGACGTCGGGCGGTTCACCCCTGTTGTTATCAAGACACGTGCCGTCGCGATTCGTTGCAAAACCTCCCGAAGATCGCCGTCGTCCCCGCGGTGTCCGGACCTGAGGCCAGACAACAGCCCTCGAAAGGGGACGGGGATCGCCTTTGCCCAGCTTTAACAACCTTTGACCCGGGCCGTTCGTCAGATCCGGGTTGAAGGCTCGTTTGGAGGGCAGGGTTCATGAACACCATCCTCGGACTCGTGAAGATCGCCTGGGTGGGCGTCCTGGCGATTTGCGTTCTGGCTATTGGCTTCATCGTCGCCCCGACCGCGCTGCGTGGGCAGAGCGTCCGGGAGCGGCCATTTTCCGAAATGCGCACGCATTTGCTGGGCGGATCGGCCATCGGTGCCAGCTTGCGCGACGTCGATAGCGCCGACGTCACCCGCGAGAAACTCTCGGCGCAGACCGGCGCCGTCATCGAAGAAGTCGATCGCGACGGCCCCGCCGCCCGCGCCGGCTTCCGGGCCGGGGACGTGGTCGTCAGCTTCGACGGCGAGAAGATTCGCAGCGCCCGTCATCTGGCGCGCCTGGTCGAAGAGACGCCGGACGGCCGTGAGGTCACGGCATCGGTCGTGCGCGGCGGCGAGTCGGTGACGTTGAAGGTGACGCCCGAGGCGTCCTCGCGTTATGGCGCCTTTGCGCCGTTCCGCGAGTTTGGCTTTTCCTGGCCGGACAGCCGTACGTTCGAGTTCTCCCGACCAATGCCCGACCCCAATCCGGACCTCGAGCCGCGCGTCGTCCGGCCGGACCGCTTCAGCTTCTATTCGAGCCGCCGCGGCCGGCTCGGCGTCGAGGTGCAGGGCCTTACCGATCAGCTGGGCCAGTATTTCGGGACGACGACGGGCGTGCTCGTGGCCAACGTGGAGGACGATTCACCCGCGAAGACCGCTGGACTGAAGGCGGGCGACGTGATCACCAAGGTCGACGGGCGCACGGTTCGCGACGCCAACGACCTGACGCGGTTCATCGCTCAGGCGTCGACCGAAGTGACGCTGACGATCGTCCGCGATCGGCAGGAGCAGACGCTGAAAGCGACGCTCTCGCGCGAGGAACGGCCACGGACGATCATAAAGTGATCGCGCGGCGCGATGCCGGTGCTCGATTGCTGTGAGGTCAGAACCCGGCCGCGGCGAGGAGCTGCGGCCGGTTACGCTTCGGCGGCTTTGCCTGCCGCCTCGGTGGCTTCGGCCGCCGGCGCCACGAGCGACGCGAACTGCGCGCCGATGACGCGCGCGATCGCCAGCCGTTCGGCGCTCGGCTTACCCTGGCGGATCTCGGCCGCCAGCACACCCAGACAGCCCGAGGCCGTCACCAGCGGAATGGCGAGCGCGCCGTTGCCCTTGGCGGTCGTGCTGCTGACCGACTGCGGCTTCATCGATCGATAGGCAAGGGCGGTGACGTTCTCGCCGTCCATCCGCAGCGTTCCCAGCCGGTTCAGCACCTTGTCGCCGTACCCGTACGAGAGCGTCGGCCGCAGCAGCGCGCCGTCCGCATCGGCCATCCACAACACGACGCCCTTGGCGTCGAGCACGCGCGCCGCCCGTTCGAGCAGCGGCGGCACGTCGGCGCCATCGGTGACGCGCGCGAGGTCGACGCAGAGCTCGGCGGTTTCCGTGAGGTTGACCGCCGTGGTGACGGGCGGCGGTGGCGGCGAGGCGATGCTCGGCGGCGGCGCCATCACGACCGGCGCCGGCGGCTCCTGAGACCGCAGGTCCAGCGATCGCGGCGGTTCCTCGGCCGGCTGCGCCGATCGCGCGTAGTAGAGCATCACCACGATCGCGAAGCCGAGCGCGACGGCGTTCATGCCGAAGCGCGTCCAGGCGAGCCGGCTCTCCCGGGCCTGCGCTGCCGCGAGCTCGGTGGCTCTGGCCTGCGCCAGCGCCTGGCCGAACCGGCGGCTGGCCTCGACGCCGTCCATGAAGATGAGATCGGAGGCCAGGAACTTCTGGTCCTTGTTCGCGAACTCGCGGGCGCGTTCTTCGATCCGCTTGATCTCGACGAATGCCGCCGCGGCGGCCTCGATCTGGGTCTTCGCGGTGATGTCGACCGCGGCCGAGCTCAGGTTGCCGATCGACGCTTCGATGCCGCTCAGAATCTCGCCGACCCTGGCCGTCCACACGTCGAGACTCTGTCCGCTCGCGACGTAGCCCGCCTCGGAGGCCCGCAGTTCCGCCAGCGACACGTCGAGCGCGCTGAACTGACGATCAATCGCGCGCGTCGTCTCGTGGGCCTGGGAGAGGGAACGGTCGTACCGAAAGTCCTGAACGAGAGTGCCGAGCGCGATGAGGAGGGTCAGGACCAAGAGCAGGCCAGAACCCCGTTTCCTCATGGGTCGCTCCATCGAGCGCTAACTATAGCACTCAGATCGCGGCACGTACGACAAGGAACAGCGGTTATGAAGGACGATCGATGACGCTGTCGCGATCGTCACCGTCGTGACCTGTCGTCAGCTGCCGCCGAGCTGTCTCGGTTCCAAGATGATGTACGACGGCAGGCCGAAGCCGTTGTACCGTTCGAGCAGGTCCCTGGCGGGAGAAGCGTCGAGATCTTCGGACTGCACTTTGATCTTCACGTAGTCGGCAATCGCCTTCTGGACCGCCGGATCCTTCAGCGTCGTTTCGTCCATCACCAGGCAGTTCTTGCACCAGGTTGCCCACATGTCGATGAGCACCGGCTTTGCCTCCCGCTCGGCCGCGGCCAGCCCTTCGCCGAGCGACGCGTACCACCCGTCTTCGAGCTGCGCCTTGACGCTGGCGGTGACGCTGGCCGGATCGACCCAGCGATTGGCGAAGATGCCGTAGGCCAGGTAGCCGTAGTACGCGGCGGTCGCGAGGATGAACACGCCCATCGCCTGCTTGACTCGAACCATCCATGCGCCCGGCCGCGGCAACGACGCCATGCCGGCGCCGGCGACCGGCCAGGGGAGCGCCATCCCGAGGCCGAGGACGAACGGCAGGGCCAGCGCAGGGGCGGTACCTTTCGCGTAGAGATCGCTCGCGAACAGCACCACCTGGATGACGACCGGCGCGACGCACGCCCCGGCCAGCAGCGCCGCGATCGTGCCCATCCCGAACGCGAGCAGGAAGGTGCCCCGGCTCGACTCGGCGAACCGGATCCGGCTCGACAGCCGCGAGAAGTCGATCGAGATGACGTCGAACATCGCCAGGGCGAGGACGACGAAGAGCAGCGCGATGCCGAGGTTGAACCAGGGCGACGAGTTGATCGTGCCGAAGGTGCCGGCCGTGAGGATCACGACGAGACCGAGCAGGCCGTAGATGATCGCCATGGCGCCGCCGTAGGCCGCGCCGAGCAGGAACCCGCGCCGACGGCCGCCCGCCTGCGAGCCGGCGCCGATGATCGCGAGGTTGATCGGAATCATCGGCAGCACGCATGGGGTCAGGTTCAGCGCCAGGCCGCCGACGAACGTCATCGCGAGAATCGCGATGACGCCTCGGCCGGCGAACCAGCTGTTGGAGGTGACGCCCGCTTCGGCATCCTTGACGAACTCGAGAAAGGCCTCGGGCGAGGCGTAGCCGCCGAGCGTCGTGCCGCGCTGCGCAAACCGATCGAGGCGCGCGATCGGATCGATGTCGTCGTCGGCGGCCGTCGGACTGGCCGCGCCGCCGCTGCGGCCCGATGCGGGTGGAGGCGGCGCCGTTGCGGGATTGGGCCCGCCGCTGCCGAAGTTGATCGCCGCGAACACGTCGGCGTGCGCCGGCGCCGCGGCCGGCGCACCGGCGGCCGCGACCTCGAGCGACCACGTCGGCGCCACGGTGCGCGGCGGATAGCAGACCTTGTCGTCGCAGGCCTGGAAACGGAGCCGCGCCGGTATCGACAACGGCCCGGATTTCACGTCGTTCGCGAGATCGACGGCGACGCCGATGACGAACTCGCGCTCGAATACCGCCAGCGGCTTGGCGACGCCCTCCTGCATGAAGTCGGTCGACGGCGGGAAGACGATTTCGCGGACGGTCACGCCGGCGGGCGCGTCGAGCCACAGCACGGACGGGATGAGCAGCGGGTCGCGCGGCTGGTTGGACTGGAGGTGGTAGCCGGGCGGCAGCGACACGCGCAGGGCGAGCCGCAGCGGCGATCCCGGCCGCGCCGGCGTGTGCTCGGCGAGTGGCACCAGCGCCGGAGTGACGCCGGTCCGCGACTGCGCCATGACGAGCAGGGCGGCGGCGACGATCCCGAGACAGGCGAGCAGTCTCTGACGCATACGCTTCGGCGCGCGGCGACGGCCGCGCGCTACTTCACTTCTTTCAGCGGGATGACATCGGCGCGCGGCAGCGGGCCGAACTCCTCGCCGAACTTGATGGGCGGCAGGTCCTGGAACATGAAGTCCCACTTCCAGCGCTCCGACGGGTTGCTGGCCTGCAGCCAGTTGCGCGCCGACATCGGCCGCGAGAACGCGAGCGTCGGCAGCGCGGTATAGCCGGGCACGGACGAAAGCGACGCGGCGATCGCTTCGCGGACGGCCTGCGCCGACGCGAAGTTCACGTCATGGCCGAACACCAGGCCGAGCTTCAGCAGGATCTGCCAGTCCTCGGCGGCGTCGCCCGGCGGCGTGATCACGCGCGAGGCGGCCTGCACCTGGCCGGACATGTTCGTGTAGGTCGCGTCCTTTTCCATGAACGCCGACCCGGGCAGCAGGATGTCGGCGCTGTCGGCGAGCCGCGAATGGAGGACGCCGTGAACGATCAGCGTCGGAATCTGGCCCTTGGCGCGCGCGTCGAGGATCCAGTCGGTGTCGCCGATCGAGCCGTCCGGGCCCGGGTCGAACACGTAGAGCACCTTGACCGTGCCGGCCGCGACCGCCTGCTGCAGCGCGGAGGTGTCCGCCGGGCCGTCGCCGTTGCCGACGCCGAAGCCGCCGAGGTCGCGGGCGCCGCGCAGGTTCGGCGCGTCGATCGCGGGAATCCTGAACTTGGTCCTCGCCGGCTGTGGCTTCGGCCGGTGCCGGTAGCCGATGGTGACGCCGCCCGTGCCGGCGGAGACTTCACGCAGGACGAACAGCTCCTCGAGCGACGCGTGCGCCGAGGCGAGGAACCGGACATTGGCGGCGCCGCCGCCGGCGTCCACGGCGTCCTTCACCGCGACCAGCGCGTCGGTCCACGGCACCGCGTCGAACGACGAGCCGCGCCGGACATGGGGCTGCAGCAACCGTCGATCGCTTTCGATCCAGCCGTAGTCGAAGCGGCCGAGGTCGCACATCCAGTAGCTGTTGACGTCGGGGTTGAGACGCGGCGTCATCCGGATCAGCCGCGCGCCTTTGGCCCACTCAGGCTTCGCCTTGATCCACGCCGTGGTATTGCAGCCTTTCGCGCACAGCGTGCAGATCGTGTCGACCGCATGCGGGTTGTCCCAGGGCCGCGAGCGGAAGCGGTACTGCCTGGTGAGAATCGCGCCGACCGGGCAGACGTCCATGAGATTGCCGGAGAGCAGCGACACCACGCCGCGCTCCTCGAACGTCGCGATCTCGCTGCCGTTGCCGCGATTGATGGTGCCGATCTGCGCGTCGCCGTCCACTTCGGCCATGAACC
>DASTCC010000396.1:0-3159 GCA_035711465.1 Vicinamibacterales bacterium | reverse complement strand
AACATCGTGCAATCGTCGGCGCCGCGCGGCACTGCTGCTGTCACTGCTGCTTTGCGGCGCACCGCTCGGCGCAGAGGCGCAGGAGTTCGTCTGCTCGCCGATCGCGCGCGGTGACACCGTCGCTCGTCTCGCGCTTCGCCTGACGGGGAGCTCGCGGGCGACATACAGCGACGCCTTCCAAATCCGCGATCCGGCGCGAGGGATGTTCGTGCCCAAATCGCAGTATCGGCGACCGCTCAGCACCGACTGGGAAGCCTGCGTGGCGAGCGAGCGGGTCGATGCGCCTCTCGCCGAACCGCCGACTCCGGCACCGTCGTTGTCGCCGGCAATCGCGACGGCGGCGCCCGCGATCACTTCGGCGCCTCTGACCGATGACGCGACGTCCGGGGCTGCAGCACCCGCCACCGGATCGACGTCGGCCGTGGTCATCGGCGCGATCGGTTCGGCTGTGGCGGCCATGCTGGTGTTCTGTGTCGCCGCCGGTGTACTGCTGGCACCGCGTCCCGTACCGGCCGCGCTGCGGCGTGCCGGCGAGGACTTCGTGAACGCGTTCGCGCAGCCGCTGGTCGATTCGTCATCGGCGGCGCCGCCGATCCGCACGCGCCTGCGATTCATCCGCCAGGGACAACTCGAGATCTCGATCGCGCCCGGCGCCGGACGCAGGTATCCGAACCTCGTCGACCACAAGCGTAACGTGGAGTACGACGTCCGGCGGGTGATGCGGATCGTCGGCGCTCACGTCGTCGTGAGCGATCGGCTGCGCGCGTCGGGGAAATGGGTGAGGGTCCGGATTCGCCTCGCCCATCAGGAACAGGCAGGTGGGAGATGAGCATCCTTATCGTCAGCAGCGGCGGCGGTGGCGGCAACATCCTCCGTTCGCTCAAGACGCTTTTCGCGCGCGACGTCGCCATCGCGCACCGGACCGACGCGACCTTCGCGGAGCGGCTGCGCGGCGCGGTCACGACGCGGTTTCTCGACACCAACGAGTTCTCGCTGGCGCAGGTCGCGGAGGACGAGCGGCTGCTCATCGGCATGGCGACGACGCGCGGTCTCGGGGCGCGGCACGATCCGGCGGTGGCGGCGCAGGCGCTCGACGAGAGCCGCGATCGCATCGAGCGGTTGATCGAGCCGTACTCGGTGGTGATTCTGATCGGCACCGGCGGCAAGGGCACCGGCGCGGGCACGATGTTTCCGCTGGCCGAGCTCGTCCGCGGGCGCGGCAAGCTGGTGCTGCCGATCTTCGTCCGGCCGTCCTTCGAGCGGCACGAGGTCGACAAGCGCCGCTACGATCACGCCATCGACGTCGCCGCGCAGTTCGACGCCGCGCGAATCCGGCTGATCGAGATCCTCAACGACCGTGGTTACTCCGATCGCGATCCGCAGCCGCAGGCGGCCGTCTGGGAACGGATGAACCTGCCGATCGCGCGGGGCCTGCGCGGGTTGATCTACGTGCTGTGGGATCTGTCGCAGGTCGATCCGTCCGATCTGTCGATCCTGCTGGCCGGCGACGGGCGGATGCGCATCGGCTTCGGTGAAATCGATCCGGCCGATGGCGACGAACCGACCGATGCCGCGATTCAGGCGGCCGTGGATCGCTGCTGGCAGAACCCGTACTGCGTGTTCAGCAAACCAGCCGGCACCTCGCTCGTCTGCATCCAGGGGGACTGGTCGAACCTCGCCGACGCCAAGATCAAGAGCGGCATCGCGGCGCTGGCGCTCGGGTCCGGGCCCGGCGCCAGATACAACCCGCTGTACGCGCGCGCGGTTCGCACGCCGCGACCGTGGGGAATCACCGCGCTCTTCACCGAATACACCGGTGTCCACGAAGCCCTGCCACTCGAGTGGACGCTCGAGCCGTCGCTCTCGAATCTGCGAACGTCGAACGGCGATGCTGATCTCGAGTCGGTCGAAGGCGAGGCGATTGCCGCGGCGGCAGACGGCGACGCGGCCGCGTCGACCTCAGTCGCGTCCGGCGCGATGCGTCCAGTGGCGCGCACGTCCGGGTCGGCGTTTGCGACCCTCGCCGACTTTGCCAAGGCGCTCAACCGGCTCGATCCGTTCGCCGTGCGGCTCGCCGCCGGGGAACCGTCGCCGGCCGTGCCGATCGAGGGCGCTGCGGTCAGGCAGCTGCTCGGCACGTTCTGGTTCCGATCCATCTTCCCGCGGTTCTCGCCGGCGTGGCGTGAGCGCCTGCTCGACAGCCTCGCGGCGAGCGTCGTGATTCCGAACCACCGGCTCCCGAAGGGACGGCACGCCGTGCTTCTCGCCGACGCCAGCTACGACGACCTGAAGGCAATCGCGGAGACGACAAACCTGGGCGGCGGTGCGGGCGCGGATCTTCAGCTGGTGCTCGCGATCGCGGGATTGTGGGGAGACGAGGCGCGGCGCCGGCTGCGGTTCGTCGAAACCGGCGAGCCCGCGGCTTCGCCGCGCAAGGGCGCGCTGCTCGGCTGGCGCGCCTGACCGCCAACCGCCGTCACGCGTCGCGCATCCGTGCGGCTATTGCTCCGAGAGCACCATGAGAAACGCGCGCTGCCACGACGTGGGCGTCACGATCACTTTGAACTCTTGCGTCGCATAGCCCGCGGCCGAGGCGCGAAGCGTCGTCTCGGCGTCGGCCAGGAGGCCATGCAAGTTGAGGCCTCCGAAATCCCACGCGTCGCACGGCGCGTCCTGCGTCACGGTCTGGCCGTCCGCCGGTCCTCCGACGACGACCACCTTGGCGCCACGGATGCAGACGCCGCCGGATTCGACGACCATGGCCCACAACGACGCGGTCGGCGCCTCTGGCGGCCGCGTGGGCAAGACCCCGGGCTCAAGTGGATTCCGGTCACTGCACGCGGCCATCGTCAGTGCGGCCAGCAACGGAAGCACGGCGCGATTCATGCCCACCTCCCGAAGATGTCGATCAAGAACGGAAACGCCAGGCGTCGTCGAATCGAACAATGACCTCAGAGGTCGCTCTGCGCTGCGCTACACTCGGCCCGTGAAGCGCATCGAGTCTACGCTCATCGTTGCGTTGGCGGTGGTCTTTTCCGTCGGGTCGACGCCGACCGGCCAGTCGGGCGGCGGTCAGTTCCGCGTCAGCGTCACGCTGCCGGCCTCACTCGCGAAAGCCCCCGTCGATGGCCGGCTGCTCGTGATGATCGCGAGGGATCC
>DASTCC010000395.1:0-2368 GCA_035711465.1 Vicinamibacterales bacterium | reverse complement strand
CCGCCGATGATCTTCCTCACCGGAACGTTCGGCGCCGTGATTCGGATCCGGGAAGCGTTTCCGTCCAAGAAGGCGCTGTTCGACATCGGTGTCGCCGGGCCGATCGCCGGCTTCGTCGCGCTCGTCCCCTTCCTCTACCTGGGCCTGAAGTACTCGCAGATGCTGCCGGTGCCGGCGGGCGACATCCTCTACTTCGGGGAGCCGCTCGGCCTGCAGGCGCTCGCCTGGCTGCGGTTCGGGACGCGGCCGGAAGGCATGGACATCTTCCTGCACCCGATGGGCATGGCTGCCTGGTTCGGCATGCTGGCGACGGCGCTGAACCTCCTCCCCTTCGGGCAGCTGGACGGCGGCCACATCATGTACGCGCTGCTCGGCAAACGCGCCGCGAGCGTGTCGGCGCTGACGCTGCTCGTCGCCGTCTTCCTCACGACCCGCTCGCTCAGCTGGCTGGTCTTCACCGCGATGATGATCTTCATGGCCCTGACGATGGGCCTGCGCCATCCGCGCGTGCTCGACGAAGACGAGCCCGTCGGCGCCGGCCGCGCCGCGATCGCGATCTTCGCGGTCGTGATGTTCGTGCTCTGCTTCACGCCGGTGCCGGTGGAGTTCCTGACGATTACGCCACAGGGATAGGGAGGCTTGGGGCTTGGGGCCTCCAAGCCTCAAGCCTTCCCTCAAAGTACCGTCATCGGATCGACGTCGACGATCACGCGCCGGCGCAGATCCGGCCTCGCGTCGAGCGCGGTGGTCAGGGCGCGGCGCATGTCGCGGCGATTGCGGCCTTTGATGAAGAACTGGGCCCGGAATTCGTCCTTGATGCGTGAGAGCGCCGCCGGCGCCGGGCCGAGGATGCGCGGGGCGCCGCCCGCCTCGCGCGCGCGCTTGACCAGATCGCTCGCCTCCGTCATCGCCGCGTCCATCGTCTTGCCCTTGACGATCACGTTGATCATCGCCACCGCCGGCGGGTAGTGGAGCTCGGTGCGGAACTGGATCTCGCGATCGTAGAACGCGTCGTAGTCCTGCGCGGCGGCGGCGCGGATGCTGTAGTGATCGGGATAGAGCGTCTGGACGATCGCTTCGCCCGGTGTCGTCCCACGGCCGGCGCGGCCGACGACCTGGGTTAACAGCTGGAAAGTTCGCTCGGACGCGCGGAAATCGGCGAGCCCGAGGCCGACGTCCGCGGAGATGACGCCGACGAGCGTCACCGATGGGAAATCGTGCCCCTTGGCGATCATCTGCGTGCCGACGAGGATGTCGATGTCGCCGCCGGCGACCTCGCGAAGCACGCGCGCGATGGCGCCGCGCCGCCGGATGGTATCGCGGTCGACTCGGACGATGCGCGCCTCGGGAAACCGGGCGCGGAGATCCGACTCGAGCCGCTCGGTGCCGAAGCCCGACTGCTCCAGGTATTCGCCGCCGCAGGCTTCGCAGCGTTTCGGCACCGCCGCGGCGTGATTGCAGTAGTGGCAGCGCATCCGCCGCACCTGACGGTGATACGTCAAGGCGACGCTGCAATGCGGGCATTCCTTCGACGCGCCGCACTGGCGGCAGAAGATCACGGTGGCGAAGCCCCGGCGATTGAGCAGCACCAGCGCCTGTTCGCGCCGTTCGAGACGCGCCTCGAGGCCCTCGACGAGCGGCGCGCTGATCGTCACGTCCGGTCCGTGCGCCGCGTACTCCTTCCGCATGTCGACGACGCGGACGTCGGCCATCGGCCGATCGAGCACGCGCCTGCGCAGGCGGAGCAGGTCGTAGCGGCCGGCCCTGGCGTTCGACGCCGACTCCAGCGACGGCGTCGCCGATCCGAGCACCACCAGCGCCCCGGCTTCGCGGCCGCGCACGACGGCGACGTCGCGCCCGTTGTAGCGCGGCGACTCCTCCTGCTTGTACGACGACTCGTGCTCCTCGTCGACGACGATCAATCCGAGCTCCGGCAGCGGCGCGAAGATCGCCGATCGGGTGCCGACGACGACGTCGATGTCGCCCTGGCGGATGCGATGCCACTGGTCGTGGCGCTCGCCATCGGAGAGGCCGCTGTGCTGGATGGCGACGCGCGATCCGAACCGCGCGCGGAACTGCCCCGCCGCCGAAGGCGTCAGCGCGATCTCCGGCACGAGCACCAGCACGGTGCGGCCGGACGCGACGACCAGCTTCGCCAGCCGCAGATAGAGCTCGGTCTTGCCGCTGCCGGTGACGCCGTGGAGCAGGATCGTCCGGAATCCGGGTTCCGACGCCGCCCGTTCGAGCGCGCGGAACGCGTCGGCCTGTTCCGCGGTGAGCCCGCGCTCGGCCTCGGCCTGCTGATCGAGCGTCCACCGCCCGCCGCCAGCGGCGGCGCTCTCCGCGAACGGATCGCGTTCGACCACTT
>DASTCC010000394.1:0-2029 GCA_035711465.1 Vicinamibacterales bacterium | reverse complement strand
GACCCGGCCGTGCGCATGGCGATCATCTCCGCCTATCGATCCGCGGGCGACAAGCCGGCGCTCATCGCGATCGCCGGCAACAGCGCCGCCCCGGTCGAGGTGCGCAGCAGCGCCATCAGCAACCTCTCGGGCCTGGCGGCGCCGGCCGATCTCTGGACGCTCTACCAGAAAGAGACCAACGCCGACCTGAAGATCCGGATGATCAGCGCCTTCAGCTCGATGCGCGCCGTCGAACAGCTCTCCCAGATCGCCCGCACCGAGAAGGACCCGGCGGTGCGCCAGCGCGCGATTCGCGCGCTCGGCGGTCAGAAGTCGGAGCAGACCGGCCAGATGCTCGTCGACATCTACTCGACGAATCAGGACAACGACGTTCGCAAGGCCGTGATCTCGGCCCTCTCGGCGCAGAACAACGCCGAGGGGCTGATCGCGATCGCCCGCAAGGAAGGCTCGATGGAACTCAAGCGCGACATCGTCGCGCGGCTGTCCAATCTGGCCACCAACGGGAAGAACAAGGCGGCCGAAGCCTACCTGATGGAAATCATCAAGTAGGAAGGAGGCAGTGATGTCGCGCCTGCTACCGCTGTCCCTGGCCGCTGTTGTCTTCACGGCCCCGAGCGTTCCGCCCGCGAGCAACGTCGATGCGCTCGCGCGCGAGGTCCAGCAAGCCGCGGTCCCCGTCGACCGGCTGATTCAGAACGGGAAGGTCGAGCACCGTCCGGGCACGGCGATCGCGCGGGAGGTGAGCAGCCTCAGCGGCGTCGACGCGACCTGGATCGGCTGGCAGGTGCCGATGGTCGACGGCCGCCGCGACATGTGCAGCTGGTGGAGCACGGACAACTGGGCCGTGCGCGGCCAGTGGATGGAGCCGACGAGCTTCACCGGCGGCGAGCGCCCACAGATCGCGCAGCCGGCCGGTCCGGTGCCGCTCGAGGCCGGCACCAACATGCTCGTGCTGCTGCGTGTGGTCCGCGGCGAGATCGAGCGGATGCATCTCGTCACCGGCGACTGCCCGCTCGACGCCGGCGGCCGCACGGTGGTGTGGCTGGACGCCGTGCCCGCGGCCGAGAGCCTGCGCTACCTCGAGACGCTGACGGCGCTCGACACGGCCTCGCCGACGGCCCGGATGACGCTCGACAGCCGGCGATCGATGGCCAGCTCGGCGGTCGGCGCGATCGCGCTGCACCGTGACGCCGGCGCCGATGCGATCCTCGATCGGCTCGTCGGCAGCACCGACAACTCGCTGCGGCGGCAGGCCGGCAGCCGGCTGGCGTCGTACCGCGGCGCGCACGGCTTCGACGTCCTGCGCAAGCTCATCGGCACCGAGCGCGATCAGGAGACGCGCCGATCGTTCGTCGCCTCGCTCGCACAGACGCGCCAGCCGGGCACGGCCGAGGCGCTGCTCGCGCTCGCGCGCACCGACACCGACGCGCGGGTTCGCGCCGAGGCGATCGGCGGTTACATCCGCGTCACCGGCAGCGCCGGCCTGCAGAACGCGCTCGCCGTCGTCAACCAGGATGCCGAAGACAGCGTGAAGTCGCGCGCCATCTCGGCGCTGGCCTCGCTGCCGAACAACGAGGGCGCGCCGCACCTGGTGACGCTGGCGCGATCGAACGCGTCGCCGGCGGTACGTCGCAGCGCGGTGTCGAATCTCGGCCGCATGACCGATCGCGCCGCGCAGGACGCGCTGCTGTCGTTCGCCCGGACCGACACGGATCCGAAGGTGCGGTCCGAAGCGATCTATCAGTACGTCCGCTCCACCGGCGAACCGGGCGTCGCCAACGCGCTGTCGGTGATGGACAAGGACGCCGACGACGCGGTCAAGCGCCGCGTCGTCAGCGCCATCGCCGGGCTGCCGAACAACACCGGCGTCCCGCATCTGATCACGCTCGCCCGCAACAACACCAACATGGCGGTGCGCAAGGAAGCCGTCTCGGCGCTCGGGCGGTCGAAGGATCCGCGGGCGACGGCGTATTTGGAAGAGCTGATTAAGAGATAGAGACGGCTTGGGCCTTGGGCCTTGGGCCTTGGG
>DASTCC010000393.1:0-13078 GCA_035711465.1 Vicinamibacterales bacterium | reverse complement strand
CGGCCGGCCTCGATCGAGACCGTCAACGAGCGCCTGCACTTCGTGAAGCAGGACGGTCAGGCGGTGTTCAAGTTCGCGGTGCGCATGACCGAGGAGATCTCGCGGCGGATCCTCAACCGCAACCACCTCACCGTGCACGATCTCGATCTGTTCGTCTCGCACCAGGCGAACCGCCGGATCATCGAAGCCAGCACGCAGAAGCTGGGCGTCGATCCGAACAAGGTGGTCATCAACCTCGACCGGTTCGGCAACACCACCGCGGCCACGATCCCGCTGGCGCTCGCCGATGCGCGTGCGACCGGCCGGCTGAAGAAGGGCGATCTGCTGCTGCTCGCTTCGGTCGGCGCGGGGTTCACGGTCGGATCGGTGCTGCTGCGCTGGAGCTTGTAGCGTCTGCCGCCCGGCGCGCCGGCCCGACTTAAGTCTGGCTCCGGTCCGACTTCGATCATCGCGGCTCTGCCGGCAATCACCCCGACTCGACGGCCGTCTCTGGCGAAGTTCTTGCACCGGTGCGGCCGGTTCTCAGTCCAAAGTCGGGAAGCTCCCCAGTCGACGGAGGTCGGGTATGCGTCGGGCATTGCGCGAATGTTTCGGCGGTCTGGCAATCGTGGTCTCTACCTTCCTGCTGGCGTCGCCGGCGGAGGCGAGCAAGTTCGAGTTCAACGGCGCGTCCGACGACGGCATGGTCGTCTGGGACGGCGCCTTCGACGTGGCGACGTTCAACAGCCTGTGTTCGGCCGGACCGGGCACCTGCGACACCAGCCTGTTCAGCCTGCTGAACTTCACGCCGACGCTGACCTTGACCACGTCCAACGCGGCGGCAGGCAATCTCACCGTTGACGGGCTGCACGTGGTGGCGGCGATTCCAATTGGATCCTTCAGCGACGCTGCGGTCACGACCGCCTGCTCGACGTTTTCAGCCATCGTCACCTGCTTCGCCAACCTCGACGACCTGGTCGCGAACTTCCTCGGACCGACCTCCGATTCCGGCGACCTGCAATCGCTCTACACGGGAGACGATCCGTCCGAGACACAGGCGTACCTGGCGGTGAGGACTACGCCCTTCAGCGGCTCGTTCGCCTCCGGCGCGACCTTCGGTCTCGACGCGAACGGCATCGCCTTCTTCAACGCGATTGCCGGCGTTGTTCCGACGGCCAACGTCGGCTTCAACCTGGCGTTCCAGCCATTCACGATCTTCAACGAGGAGACGCAGACCAACGACTTCGTGCCGTTCACGATCGAGCTGACGGCCGGTCCTGTCGATACGAGCGTGCCCGAACCGTCGACGTGGCTGCTCATGCTCACCGGCGGCGCGGCGCTGGCGTGGCGGCGTCGGCGCGCCCGGAGCTGACCTCTCACTCGAGGCAGGCGGCGGCGACCCTCCATCCGCGAGGATCGCCGCCGTCTTGACTTCGCCCTGGCCCAGCCATAGGCTCTGCGCCTCGGTGAAAGCGCAGGGGAACGCTGTCGGGTCCTGCCGGGATGCGGCCCGGTTAAGACCTGGCACGCGGCCCCGACTCCCTCAGGCGAGGTATCGGTCATGTCGCGCGTTGCTCCCCGCGCCGGTGTGTTCGCCGTCCATCGCCGACCCGGCGTGGCGGCCTCGGCCGCCATCGCCGGCGTCGTCTTTGCCGTCATCACCACCGGCAGTCCCGTCGTTCGCGCTCAGCCGCAGGCGGCACCACAAGCCGCTCCGGCGCCGCGCACGCTGGAGCAGTTGAGCGACGAGATCAACAAACTCCGCGCGGCGGGCCGCTTTCGCGACGCCGTGCCGCTCTACGAGCAGGCCGTCGCTCTCGCCGAGAAGGACCCGGCGTCGGCGGCGCAGCTGCCGGGGATTCTGTCCGGCCAGGGGTTGAATCTCTTCCAGGCCGGCCAGTTTGCCGCGGCGCTCCAACCGCTGCAGCGGGCGCTCGAACATCAGGAACGCGCGACGGGTCGCGAGAGCGCTCAGGTGGCCTCGATTCTCACGGTCCTCGGCAACGTCAGGCGCGGACTCGGAGACCCGGCCGAAGCGGAGAGGTCGCTCGCCGGCGCGGTGGCGATCTACGAGAAGGTCGCTGCCGGCCAGCCGGCACTCGCCGGTGCGCAGGCCAATCTCGCGAGCCTGTACGTGGCCATGGGCGATTACAGCCGCGCTCAGCCGCTGTTCGAGAAGGCGATCGCGGTCTACAAGGCCCCTGGCCGCGAGCCGACGATCGCGTTGGCCGGCACGCTGAGCGGACTCGCGCAGCTCCATCAGAATCAAGGCAACCTGACGGCCGCGAGGCCGCTTCTCGAAGAATCGCTGGCGGTTCGCGAGCGGGTTCGGCCGGCCGGCCATCCCGACCGCACGACCGGGATGGTCCAGCTCGCCGCCAACCTTCAGGAATCTGGGGATCTGGCCGCGGCCGACGCGATGTACGAGAAAGCGCTCGCCGAATACGGGACCGCGAAGCTGCAGGACTCGCTCGACGCGGCCACGGTGTCGATCAACCGGGCGATGCTTCGCCTGCTGCTCGGCGACCGCGCGACCGCCGAGTCGCTCTACCACCGAGGGCTCGGCATTCGCGAGACCATGCTCGGCGCGAGTCACCCGCTGACCGGCGAAGCGCTGCAGCGGCTCGCCGTCTTCTATCAGGTCGCTGCCGACGGCCCGAAAGCGCTGGCGGCGATGTCGCGATCGGTCGCCATCGCCGAACGCGGCCTGGGGCTGACGATTGCAAGCGGATCCGAGGCGCAGAAGATCAGCTACATGCGCACGGTGCAGGAGAACACCGACATCGCGCTGTCGATGCGGCTCGAGTTCGGCAATGAGAATCCGGAATGGACGACCCTCGCGGCGACGGCGATCCTGCAGCGCAAGGGCCGCGTCCTCGATGCCGTCGTCAATTCGACCGCGTTGCTGCGCGCCAACCTTGCCGAGGCCGATCGCGCGTCGTTCGACGCGCTCGCAAAAGCGAGGAGCTCGCTCGCGCAGGTGGTGCTGAACCCCGCTGGACTCGCCCCCGCCGCCCGCGACGCGCGCATTGCGGAGCTCGGCGCCGAAACCGATCGCCTCGAGCGTGAGCTCGCTGGCAAAAGCGCGGCGGCCCGTGCCGAGCTGAGCCCGACGACGCTCGCGGATGTTCGCGCCGGTCTGCCCGCCGGCCACGCCGTCGTCGAGTACGTGAAGTACCTGCCGTTCGATCCGAGGACGGCCGATCGCGCGAGGCGATTCGGCGCGCCGCGCTACGCGGCCTTCGTGGTCCGCGCGGACAAGGAGCTCGCGTGGATCGAGCTGGGCGACGCGGCGCCGATCGAAGCGGCGATCAACACCTGGCGGCCGACGCTGCGCGCGGCCCGTGACACGACCGTCCGTACCACAGGCCGCGCCGTCTACGATCTCCTCGTCCAACCAATCGAAGCGGCGATCGCCGGGGCGGTGCACGTCTACGTCGTGCCGGACGACGTGCTGAATCTGCTGCCGTTCGCGGCGATGACCGCGGCCGACGGCCGGTATCTCGTCGAGCGGCTGAGCCTGTCGTATCTCGCGTCGAGCCGCGACGTGCTGCGCTTCGCCGCGACTGCCGCGCCGCAAGCGACGGCGCTCGTGATTGCCGCACCTCAATTCGCGTCAGCGACCGCCGCGCCGGGTGCGATGTCCTTCTCGCCGCTGCCGGGGACGGCCCGCGAAGGGAACGCGATCGCGAAGCTCGTGCCCTCGGCAAAGGTGATATCGGGCGCCGCGGCAACCGAGGCGGCGGTCAAAGCCGTCCACGGCCCAGAGGTGCTGCATTTCGCCACGCACGCGTTCGTCGTCGGTGCGACCGATGCGAAAGGCGGCGTCGCCGGCGCCCGCGGCGGCGACGATCGCGGACTGACGCCGGTCGTCCGCATCACCAACGATCCTGCGCCCTTGGCGCGCGCCGCGATCGCGCTCGCTGGCGCCGGCGCCGCGCCGGCTGCGGGCGCTGAAGATGGCCTGCTCACCGCGCTCGAAGCCGCCAATCTCGATCTGCGCGGCACTCGCCTCGTGGTGCTCTCGGCCTGCGAGACGGGGCTTGGCGAAGTGCGCGCCGGCGACGGCGTCTACGGCTTCCGCCGCGCGCTGACGATCGCCGGCGCGGCGACCCAGGTTCTGACGCTCTGGAAGGTCGACGACGCGGGCACGGCGGATCTCGTGACCGGGTACTACCAGGGCCTGAGCAAGGGCGAAGGGCGCGCCGCGGCGCTGCGCTCGGCACAACTGCAGACCCTCAAGCGCGCCGATCGATCGCATCCTTATTACTGGTCCGCGCTCGTCGTTGCCGGCAACACGGCCCCGATGAGCTTCGAACGCCGGTAGCCGTCATGTCTCGCTGGCATCGCGCGGGCACCGTGCTGCTTGCAGCGGCACTCATGACGCCGACAGGCGCCTGTTCGCGTCCCGAAGTGAACGCCGCGCCGCAGGCAACGCCGTCGACGACAACAGCCTCATCGGCCGGGCCGGCACCGCGGCAATCCGCGCCGCCACGAACCGGCTCGCGCACGCGGGCCCTGCTCATCGGCGTGACCGCGTTCGTCGATCCGTCGATGACGAGGCACAATCTGCGCGGCCCCGAGAACGACGTGCAGCTGTTCAAGCAGGTGCTCGAGCGCGCGCCGTTCAATGTTCCCAGCGCCGACATCAGTGTGCTCGCCGGCGTTCCCGCCGACGCCAGCCGGCGTCCGACGCGCGCGAACATCGAACGCGAGTTCCGCCGCCTGCGCGACGTCGCCGCAGCTGGCGATCAGATCGTCGTGCTGATGGCCGGTCACGGCAGCCAGCAGCCGGCCGACGACGATCCGCAGGACAGCGAGCCCGACGGATTCGACGAGATCTTTCTACCGGCCGACGCGAGGGGATGGGATCGCAGCGGCGATCCTCACGTCGTCCGCAATGCCGTCGTCGACGACGACCTGCGGCGGTGGCTGACCGACATCCGGAACACCGGCGCGTTCGTGTGGCTGATCGTCGACGCGTGTCAGTCGGGCACGATGTCGCGAGGTGCGCCGGAGACGCTTCGGCAGATCTCGATGGACGAGCTGCTGCCTCCCGAAGCGCGCGCCCGCGCCGAACGGATGGCAACGCGCTCGAGAGGCAAGGGCGCCGAAGGCACACCGGCGGGACTCGGCGACGATGCCGGTGACATCGCCGCGCTCTACGCCGCGAACATGACCGAGACGACGCCCGAGCTGCCGATGCCGGCGCGAACCAGTCCGGTGCACGGCGTCTTCACCTACACGCTGGCAAGCATTCTCGGGCAGGCGTCGAGCGCGATGACCTATCGCGAGCTGGGCCAGCGCGTGCTCGAGCGCTATCGGGCGACATCGCGAAACGCGCCGACCCCGATGCTCGAAGGGGCCGGGCTCGATCGCGAAGTGCTCGGGTTGCGGACCTGGCCGGACCGGCCGCGCATGGTCGTGAGCTCCGCCGCCAACCCGGCCGGGTGGAGCGTCGACGCCGGCAGCATCCAGGGCGTGACGCCGGGATCGATTCTCGAGCTGTTCGGCGCGGCAGGATCGACTCAGTCGGACAAACCGATCGGCATGCTTCGCGTCGTCTCGGCCACGGCGACCAGCGCGCGCGTGGAGCCCGTCGCCTACGGCGGCGTTGCCGCGGTCGCGCCGGATCGCATCGTCGACGGCAGCCGCGCGCGAGTGAAGGCGTACAGCTTCGGCGATCTCACGCTCGGCATCGCGGTGCAGCAGCCGGCGAGCGACGGCGTCTACCGCGCGGTGGCCAAGGGACGCGGACCGGCGGCGATCGAGCGCGCGCTCGCGAATCTCGAGGAGGCGTCGAACCGGCTGGCGCGCCGCATCGACGACGACGGCGCCGACTGGTTCGTGCGCGTCGTCGGCGATCGCGTGCATCTGGTGCCCGCGGCCGGGTGGCAGCCGACATCGGGTCGTGCGGATGGGAAGGGGCGCGTCGAATCGCCGGCGCAGTTCGACATCGCTGCCGTCGGCGATCCTCAACTCGGCGCGGCGCTCGTCGGCCCGATCCGGCGCATCGCGCGCGCATCGAATCTCATGCGCATCGCGTCGCAGTCGCAGACGAACGCCGCACCGCTCGTCGAGATCTCGGCGACGAGATTTCCCGACGCGAAGGCAGCGGGCGTGCCGCTGTCGCTCTCGCGCGGCGTCCTGTTGAGAGTCGGCGAGCAGATTCAGCTGTCGGTAAAGAACCTGGGTCAGAAGCCGGTTGACGTCACGCTGCTCTACGTCGACGCCGGACTGGGGATCCAGACGCTGTTTCCCCAGACCGGCGAGGAGCTCGATAACCAGATCCGGCCGGGCCAGGTTCGGACGACAGGACGGTTCGACGTCACCGACACGACGCTTGGATGGGAATCGATCGTGGCGATTGCCGTGCCGTCGACGGCCACGCGGCAGAACTTTACGACGCTCGAGCAGGAAGCGCTGGCGACCACTCGCGGCGCTTCGAGCGATCCCACGCCGCTGCGCCGCTTGCTCGACGACGCGATGTTCGGCGATGCCGCCGGGACGCGGAGTCTCCGGCCGCAATCCGTCGACAGTTTCTCGATGGCGTTGACGACGTGGCGCGTCATCGACAGGAAGTGAAGCGATGACACCGATGCCGCCTCCCCCGCACTTTCTGCTTCGACGTCTGCCCGCTATCGCGCTTGCGGTCGCCGCAATCGTCGCCGGCTGCCGCTCCAGCGCGCCGCCGGCGGAGCCCAGGCCCGAGCCCGAGCCGGACTGGTCGCTTCGGTCGGCCGAGATCGCCGAAGCGTTCATCAACCCGACGATCGTCCTGACGCCGAAAGCGTTGCGACGGATCGTCACGCCGGACGGACCACGCGGCTGGACGCCAGACGCAAATCTCGAGCGGCCACGCGGCGGCATCGAGGTCTACAGCGCCGCGGCCCCAGCGACCGTCGTCGTCCGTACGATCAACGGTCACGGCAGCGGCTTCGTCGTCAGTGCCGACGGTCTGATCGTCACCAACCATCACGTCATCGAATCCGGGCTCGGCAACGACGCGACGTCGTCGTTCGCGACGGTGCACCTCGGCCGGCTGGGCAGCGACGGCATCATGACGCTGGATCCGTCCGCGGTGCGCGCGCGGCTCCTGCGCGACGATCCGGAAAACGATCTGGCGCTGCTCAGGCTCGAGCGGCCCGCGGGCGCGGCGCCGCTGACGTTCCTGAAGCTGGCGCAGACGGCGCCTCGGCCCGGGATGGATTGCGCGATCATCGGCCATCCGGCATCGGGAATGCTGTGGACGTACCGGCCCTGTGAGGTGTCGTCGATCGGCGACTTTCCCAGGGACATGGTCGAGCTGGTGATGCTGCGGCTCCGCACCAGCGGCGTGCAGCAGAGCCAGGTCGACGCGCTCGTCGCCGGGCAGCCGAAGCGCCGGATCATGCTGACGTCGGCGCAGGCGAATCCGGGCGACTCCGGAGGTCCCGTGCTCGATCGCACCGGCGCGCTGATCGGCGTCACCTTCGCGGGACCCGGCGAGGTGAGCGAAGACAAGTTCACCTATCACGTCCACCTCGACGAAGTGCGGCAGCTGCTGACGAACGTCCCGAAGGCGCCGATCATCTTCGTGCCCGATCCGTGGGACTTTGGCGCGACCGTCGAACCGCGCGACCTCGACGGCGACGGGCGCATGGACGTGCTCGTTGCCGGCGGCGATCGACCGGAGATGATGCTGTTCGATCTGGACAACGACACGCCGGCGTCGCTGCTTGGATCGCCCGATCAGCTGCGCGCGCTCGTCATCGAGCGCAAGTGGGACTTCGAGGTCGCGCTCGACTTGCGCGGCTCCGGCTACGTGTCCTTCTACGACACCCAGAACGCCGGCGCGCACGATCTGGTGCTCGTCACCGATCAGGATTCAATGGCGGCGAAAGGCAAGTTCACGAAGGCCGCCGATGGGCGATGGACCTATCAGCCGGCGTCGGCGACCGATCGGATCCTCGCCGGTAGTCATCTCAAGACGCCGCGGCTGGCGCAGCGGCTGGATCAATTTCTGCGCGCGATGCGAAGGTAGGCCGAGGCAGGCGCACCACCTCGAACCGCAGAGGCGTTACAGACGGGCTCATTCCCCAGGAGCTGGTCGATGACACGTCGGCAGAATGACCGCGGCGGAAGTTTCGTTCTACTGAGGCACGCAATTGTCATTGCTCTCTCACGGGTCATCCCGACAACGATCGTCGTCGCGGCTGCGCTGACGAGTCCAAGGACGTTTGTCGCCGCGCAGGATCAAGCGTTGGTGCGTCGGCATCTTGCCGATGCCGACGCACTGTTGGCGAAGCGCGAACGTGAGCCTCTCGATCAAGCGGTCCAGGCCTATCGGAAGTTGATTGACGAAGCTCGCGCGGCGGGCCTGGCGGAGGTCGTCGCCGCTGCCGAGCTCGGCGCCGGCAACGCTCTCGCGCTCCGGGGACAGTTCGACGCCGCGGTCGTGCATCTCCGCAACGCCGCGACGGCGTACGAATCGATCGGGCCGGCGGCCAGATACGCTGAGGCGCTGGCCGAACGTGGGTTCGCCGAGGGTCGCGTCGGCGAGGAGAAGACCGCCCTCGCTCTGATCCAACAGGCGGTCACGGTTGCGCGACAGTCCGGCGACCAGCGGGCGCTCGGCATCGCGCTCCATCACCTCGGCTGGTGCGCGCAATTCGGGTTGAGCGGCGCGGACGCGATGCGGGCGACCGAGGAGTCGATCAAGGTCAATCGCGAGGCGGGCAACACCGTGACGCTGATCGACAGCATCCTCGGCCTTGGCTTTCAGAAGTCGTTCACGACCCCAGCCGAGGCGTTGCCGCACTACGAGGAGGGTCTCGCGCTGGCGAGGCAGATCGGCGACGCTCGTGCTCAGGGCGCTGCGCTCGGCTTTCTTGCCTACGCACATGGCGGCAGCCGCGGCCTCGACGACTACGCCGAAGGCATTCCGTTGACGCGTCGCGCTGGTGACGACGGCACGCTGGCGTATCACTACAACGGCCTCGGCACGATTCTCTACAAGCTCGGCCGTTTTCGTGCGGCGCTCACTGCCTGGCGGGAGTGTCTGGCATTGCGGCGTCAACTCAATCAACGGGCGACGCTCGGCGAGTCGCTGAACAACATCGGCGTCGCGCTGCTGGCGCTCGGCCGCAGGGCCGAGGCCGGCGGCTATCTCGAACAGGCGATCGAGCTGCATCGTTCGACGGGCAACCAGTTCGAGGAGGCGATCACGACCATCGGCCTCGCTGACCTGTCGTCGGGCGCAGGCGACTCGGTTCGTGCGCTCGATCTGGCCGAGCGCGCCCGGCAACTGGCGATCAAGGCCGGACACCGAGACGCCGAGGCCGGCGCGAACAACATGAAGGCCACTGCGCTGATCGGTCTGGGCCGTTACGAGGAAGGCGTCGCTGCGTATGAGGAGGCGCGGAAGAGCTACCAGGAGCGGGGCAACAAGGAATACGAAGCCTCGGTCGAACGGCAGATCGCCCAGACCTGGTGGTTCTTTGGCGACACCGCGAAGGCGGTCGAGCACTACGAGCGCGCCGTCACGTTGGCTACCGGTGCGGTCCGAGCCAGCGCGATGAGTCAGTTGGCGTTTCTCAAGGAGGAAGCTGGCGCGCCGAGAGGGACCGTGGATGCGATGCTCGAGCAGGCGATGCGGCTCGCTCGCGACTCGCAGGCGCCCGTCGCCCGCGCCCGCGTCTATCACCAGATGGGCGCCGTCGCCTTGCATCGCGGCGACGCGCGCCGCGCGATTCAGATGTTCACGAACGAGATCGAAGACCTCCGCGCCGGCGAGGCCGCGAGCGTCGCGGGCGTCCTCGCCCAGATCGGGATCGCCGAGGGCAAACGCGGCAACCGACGCGCCGCACTCCGTTACTTCACTCAAGCGTTGGCGGACAGCGCCGGTGGCGCCGATCCGGCGATGGAGGCGGTGGTCTTCGCCGCGCTCATGAATCACTGGCGTCAGGAAGGACGCCTCGACGTCGCCGCCGTCTTCGGCAAGCAGGCCGTCGACATCCATCAGCGCACCCGCGGCAACCTCGCGCGCATGGATGCGAGTGTGCAGCGCACGTACCTCGAGAGTCGCGCCAGCGTCTATCGGGATCTCGCCGACGTCCTGATCGCCGCGGGCCGGCTGCCGGAAGCGCAGGCGGTACTCGATCTGCTCAAGCAGGAGGAGTTCCTCGAGTTCGTCCGCGGCGACGCCGCCGGGACATCCGATCGGCCGCCGAAAACCGCGAGTGAAGCGGCGTGGACGACCCGCTATGCGGAAATCCGCGACCAGATCATGGCGATCGGGCAGGAACGGCGCGAGTTGCGCGGGATCAGCAGCCGCAGCGACGAGGAGGAAGCCCGGCTGAAGGCGCTCGAGGCCGATCTGGAAGTCGCGACCCGCGCGTTCAACGACCACCTGGATGCGCTTGTCACCAAAGTGCCGCCGTCGCGCGCCGAAGCGGCGGCGCTGCGCGTCCGTGCCGTGCAGGATCTGCAGCCGGTGATGGGCGACCTGCGGACAATCGGCGACGGATCGGTCGTCGTCTACGTGCTGGTGATGCCCGGTCACCTGCAGTTGCTGATGTTCAGCGCCGAGGCGCGTAAGGCCGCGCAAGTGGCGATCCCGACGATCACGCTCAATCGCCGCGTCGAGGCCTTCAGGCGCGCCCTGAGAAACCCGACGGTCGATCCGCGGCCGGCGGGACGGGAGCTCTATCGCTTGCTGGTGGCTCCGATCGCTCGAGATCTCGAGCAGGCAAGAGCGCAATCGATCGTCTGGGTCCTCGATGGCGCGCTGCGCTACGTGCCGATGGCGGCGCTGTGGGACGGGCAGCGGTATCTCGCGGAGACGTATCGAACGGTCATCGCTACCCCGGCGAGCCAGCGCCGTCTGGTCGACCAATCCCCGGCCTCATGGCAGGGCCTCGGCGTCGGCGTCTCGAAGAGCGTGGCCGGATTCAGCGGACTGCCGTTCGTGGCCGACGAGTTGAGGACGCTCTTCAGCGCCGGCACGGACGCCACCGGACTCCTGCCTGGCCGTGTCCTCCTCGACGACGCCTTCACGAATGCGTCGTTCCGCGAGGCCCTGCAGTCGCGCTCGCCAGTCGTGCACATCGCCAGTCATTTCAAATTCCAGCCGGGCAATGACGAGCGCTCGTACCTGCTCCTCGGCGACGGCTCCCGCCTCACCCTGGCTGAGGTCAACCGCCAGACGTTGCTCTTCGAGGGCGTCGAGCTCCTCACCCTCTCGGCGTGCGAGACCGCGGTGGGCGACGTCGCCGCGAAAGGCGTCGAAGTCGAGAGCCTCGGCGTGATCGCCCAGCGTCAAGGCGCCAAGGCCGTGATCGCCGGCTTGTGGTCCGTGGCCGACGAGAGCACGCGCGTGCTGATGGAGGCCTTCTACCGCGGCAAGGTCGAGCGGAAGCTCGACAAGGCCGAGGCACTTCGTCAGGCGCAGTTGGCGATGCTGACGGGCCGCGCAACGCCGACGTCATCGACGAAAGGGCAGCGCGGCCTGACCGCGGCGCTCGCTGCCGGCGACAAACCGTTCACGGCGTCCGCGAACGCGCCGTGGGCGCATCCGTACTACTGGGCGCCGTTCATCTTGATTGGCAACTGGCGGTAGGTTGATGCTGGGTGCGGTGTCGTGCGGCCTGCAGCACCCAGCACCCAGCACCCAGCACCCAGCACGTCTCCTACCAGCTAACGATGATCCGATACGCGTTCGAGATCGGCATCCGATTCTTGACGCGGATCTCGACAATGCCGGCCCGCGGGCTCCCGAAGGAGGCGACCTCGCAGTCGATCTCATCGCGCTCGAGCGGAACGATCTCGCCGGTGACCGCGTTGCGCACCTCGAGCTCGACGTTGGTCGAGAGCTCGGCGTCGAGCTGCAACCGAATCGTCTGCCCCGACGGCACCCAGATACGGTGCACGTCCGTGTGAAACGCCAGCACCCGGCCGACGCGCATCAACGCCAGCGTTTCCGCCGCCGCCGGCGCCGCCTGCGCCAACCCCGCCACCATCAGACCCGCGACAACGAAGCCCTTCAGCATCCTCTTGGTCATGACTGACCTCCTTGTCCTTACAGGCGTAGAGAGCTCGCGTCTGGATCAGCGTCGTGCTGCGTGCTGCGTGCTTGGTGCTCCGGAAGACCCGCGGACCGAGCACGCAGCCCAGAGCACGACAAGAAGGCGAACAGCCGGACGGCGCAAGCCGACCGGCTGTTCAGGGGAGTCGTTCTGGCGGGTTACCAGCGGACTTCGAGGCGGTAGGCGTTCGAGTAGCGCCCGAGGTTGTCGATGCGAATCTCGATGAGCCGCGAGTACGGGCCGTAGAAGTTCGCGATGCAGTACGACGTAGTGTCGTCGTCGTAGTCGAGGAGCTGTCCGGTCTGCGCATCGCGCACCTCCAGGTCCAGATCCGTGTGCGTCTGTCCGTCGACCACCACCCTCACCATCCGGCCGGCTGGCACCCACACGCGCCAGACGTCCGTGTCGTACCCGAGAATCCGGTCGTGCCGGACGAAGTTCGGCGACTGTGCCGCCGCCGGAACCGACTGCGCGAGACCGACGATCATCAAGCAACCCACAACGAAGCCTTTCAGCAGCATCCTGGTCATGATTGACCTCCTTGCCCTTACAGGCGCAGAGGTCCGAAAACTGGATCACCGCGGGTGGGTGGCGCCCCTCGGAGGCGCCGGTCAGCCGGTCAGCGCCCGGAGCAGCCAGACCCGGCCGAAGGCGAAGTCGCGCTTGACCGTGCCCGCGCTCATGCCGAGCTCTTTCGCCGTGTCCTCGATGGAACGATCCTCGAGGAACCGGAGCCGGACGATCGTTGCCACGCGCGGATGTTCGGCCGCCAGGTCGTCGAGGGCGCGGTCGAGTCGCTCGAGGAATCGTTCGGGCGCTTCGTCGGCCAGCGCCGCCGGCAGATCGATGTCGTCGACGTTGGCGTGCGCCAGGCCGCCGCCGCGCTTGTCGGCGTTGCGCCGGCGCGCGTGATCGATCAGATGGCGTTTCATCTGCGCCGCCATCAGCCGCAGGAACGACGCCCTCGAGTCGAGATCGGCGGGCCGATCCTGAAATAGCCGCAGGTAGGCCTCGTGGACGAGGGCGGTGGGCTG
>DASTCC010000392.1:0-3926 GCA_035711465.1 Vicinamibacterales bacterium | reverse complement strand
CGATTCGAGTCAGTCGCCGAGGCCGATCGCCGTGTCGTCTACGGCTCCGCGATCGATCGAGATCCGGATACCGCGTTTGGGGGCGATCGAAGGATCTGTTCTCGACGATCGCGGCCGGCTGGCGCCCGGCACGATCACGCTGTCCGCCGTTCCATCCTCGACGTCCGGTGGGCCGACCCAGTTCACCCGATCACGCGGCGTGTTCGCGCCTGAGGGAACATTCCGTGCCGACTTGGTGCCGCCTGGCACTTACGTCGCCACGACCTGGAGTGAAGATGTGCCGCCGTTTACGGCGACTCCGGTGGACGCGACGCGAATCGTCGTCGCGCCAGGAGAGAGGGTTCGCGGCGTGACCGTTCGAGTGCGACCACTCCTGCCGGCCGGGCGGATCGCGGTCAGCGTCGTGCCACCAGCCCACGGTTGGGCCTCGCCATCGGCGGTGGTCTGGCTGGAGTACAGCGACGGGTTCCGCGCCCGAGAAGTGACAGGCCGGGACCTCGCCGCCGCGACCGGCGCGTTCGAATTCGACGACCTGCCACCTGGCCGCTACGCAATCGTCGCCAACAACGCCCCCATCATTGGCCGCCCCGGCGGCACAGCGCTGCCCGGCGGGTGGGCGACGGAGACGGTCGATGTCTCACCGGACGGCACCACGCAATCGACACTTCAGCTCGATCGGGCCGTGGCGATCTCCGGACGCCTCGCCTTCGATCCGCTCTCGAGTCGGACCGACCTGTCGACCATCGGCGTGTCGCTCGTGCCGATCAGTCTGCCGCCGCCACTGGCGCGCAGGCTGCCCGGTAATGTCCTCGATCAGACCGATTTCAGCGGACGGTTTGCCGTGCGCAACATCCCGGCCGGCCGCTATGCGATTCGCATCGAAACCGCCGAAGGGAACTGGACCGCGACTTCGGTGCGTCTGTTCGGCCGCGAAGTTGTGGACGAGCCGATCGAAATCTCGACGGACCTTGCTGCTATCGAAGTGACGCTCTTCGACCGACGCAGCGACCTGCGCGGCACGGTCGGGACCGAGGACGCCGCCGCACAGACAGCGCGGGCCGTCGCACTCTTCGCAAAGGAGACGCGGTACTGGTGGCCGGGCAGCCCCCGCATTCGACTCGCGCCGATCGCCCTTGGCGGCACGTTCGAAGTCGACGATCTCGGTCCGGGCACGTACCTGATCGCCGCCGGCGACTTCGATCCCGGCGAGCCATGGACGGAAGCGCTGTTGACCAGTCTCCGTCCTCTGGCGGCCGAGATCGCGATTGGACGAGGCGAACGATTGATCGTCGATCTTCAAGTCAGGGCCGGCCGCACCACCGCGTCTGTCAAAGTACCCTCCGGTCGGTGAAGCAACACCGACCCGAGCCCCAAGCCCCAAGCCCCAAGCCCCAAGCCCCAAGCCGAGGCTAGCATCGGCCGCAAAGCGGCGGATGCTAGACTCCTCTCGTCCGAGGAGGAAGAAACATGTCCCCCGTTCGAAGCAAAATTCCCGTGACCATGGTTGCCGGCGCGTGCGCGCTCGCGGCGTGGGTCCTGCCGCTCAACGCGGTTCCGCAAGCACAGCAGCCGAGCGCGGTGCCGGTCGATCCGGCGCTGCTCGCCGCGTATCAGTGGCGCAGCATCGGTCCGAACCGCGGCGGCCGGTCAATCGCCGTGTCGGGCGTGAAGGGGCGGCCGCGCGAAGCGTACTTCGGCGCCGTCGGCGGCGGCTTGTGGAAGACCACCGATGGCGGCGAGAACTGGGCGCCCGTGACCGACGGCAAGATCACCTCGTCGTCGGTTGGCGCGGTGGCGGTGTCGGAGTCCAATCCCGACGTCGTCTTCATCGGCACCGGCGAGTCGTGCATCCGCGGCAACATCCAGCCGGGCGATGGCGTCTACAAGTCGACCGACGCCGGTGTGACGTGGACGCACGTCGGCTTCCGTGACGCGGAGAACATCTCGAAGATCCGGATCCATCCGACCAACGCCGACATCGTCTTCGTCGCCGCCTTCGGCAAGTACGGCCTCGCCAACGAGGAACGCGGGCTGTTCAAGAGCGTCGATGGCGGCAAGACCTGGAAGCGCGTGCTGTTCCGCGACGACAAGACCGGCGCGGTCGACCTCTCGATCGATCCGAAGAACCCGAACACGCTCTACGCGGCGCTGTGGCAGGCCTATCGCGTCGAGTACCAGATGTCGAGCGGGGGCCCCGGCAGCGGGCTGTTCAAGTCCACCGACGGCGGCGAGACCTGGACCGAGATCACGCGCAACCAGGGCCTGCCGTCGCAGGGCGTCGTCGGCCGCATCGGCGTGTCGGTGTCCGGTGCGGACGGCAATCGCGTCTACGCGCTCGTCGAGCACGAGAACGGCGGCCTGTTCGTCTCGAACGACGCCGGCGCGACCTGGACGCTGATCAATCCGAGCCGGAACATCCGCCAGCGCGCGTTCTATTACACGCACGTGTACGCCGATCCCCAGGCGAAGGACACCGTCTACGTCCTCAACACCAGCGCGTTCCGATCGACCGACGGCGGCAAGACGCTGCAGAACGTCGGCGGCGGCACGCACGGCGACCACCACGATCTCTGGATCGACCCCGACAACCCGCAGCACCTCGTCAACGCCAACGACGGCGGCGGCGCGGTCTCGATGTCTGGAGCGACGCCGACCTGGAGCCCGCAGGACTTCCCGACCGCCCAGTACTACCACGCGGTGACCACCAAGCACGTCCCGTATCACGTCTGCGGCGCGCAGCAGGACGGCAGCACGGTGTGCCTGCCGAAGGAGATGGGCGGGGGCGGACGCGGCGGACGCGGCGGCGGCGGAGGCGACGGCACCTACAATCCCGGCGGCGCCGAGCCCGGCTACATCGCGCCCGATCCGAAGGACACGGACGTGTTCTTCTCCGGCTCGAACAACGGCGGCTTCATCGACTACCTGAACCGCAAGACCGGTCAGCGGCGCGAGGTCCATCCGTATCCGCGGATGTTCTCGGGCGAGCCTTCGAGCGCGCTCGTCGAGCGCGTGCAGTGGACCTTCCCGATCGTGTTCTCGCCGGTCGACCCCAACGTGCTCTACACCGCGACCCAGCACGTCTGGAAGACGACGACCAACGGCCAGACGTGGGATCGCATCAGCCCCGATCTCACCAAGCACGATCCGGAGACGATGGGCCATTCGGGCGGACCGATCACCGGCGACATGAACGGTCCCGAAGTCTACGGGACGGTGTTCGCGCTCGGCCCGTCCAAGCTCGACGTCAACGTGATCTGGGCCGGCTCGGACGACGGCATGATTCACGTCACCCGCAACGGCGGCAAGTCGTGGGAGAACGTCACGCCGAAGGAGATGCCGGCCAACGGCCGCGTCAGCATCATCGACGCGTCGGCGTTCGATGCCGGCACCGCTTACGCGGCCGTCAAGCGCATGCTGATGGGTGACCAGGCGCCCTACCTGTTCAAGACCACCGACTACGGCAAGACCTGGACGAAGATCGTCAACGGCCTCAAGCCCACCGACTACACCCACGTCATTCGCGAGGACTTCAAGCGCCGCGGCATGCTTTACGCCGGCACGCAGCATGGCGTCTACTACTCGTTCGACGACGGCGCCAACTGGCATTCGCTGTCGCTGAACCTCCCCGATGTGCAAATCTCGGATCTCATCGTCGAGGAAACCGACCTGGTCATCGCGACGCACGGACGATCGTTCTACGTTCTCGACGACATCGATCCGATCCGGCAGTTCGGCGCGCCGGTCGTACAGGCGTCCGACGTGTATCTGTTCGCGCCGGCGAATGCGTATCGATCGACGGAAGGCGCGACGATCCGCTACTGGGTGAAGCAGGCGGCGCCGGATCTGAAGATCGAGATCCTCGATCAGGCCGGCGCGGTGCTTCAGACGTTCCAGCCGGCGGCAGCACGCGGCGGCGGCCCGGGTGC
>DASTCC010000391.1:0-6323 GCA_035711465.1 Vicinamibacterales bacterium | reverse complement strand
CACGGACCTTTGCCATCTCGTCACCCCGGCGACGCTCGCGGCCGACGTCCCGGTCCCGGGCAAGATCTTCCTGACCTCGAACCGGCTGGTCTTCGCCGGCGGCCGCGTGCAGGCGTGGCCCTGGCACCGCCTGCGCGGCGTTACCCGACTGGGCCGCGACGTCGTCGCGATTCTGGGCGGCGACGACGGCGTGCGCCTGCAGTGCAATTCCTACGGCGACGCGATGGTCGCCCGGCACGTCGCCCGCCGGCTCGCGAAGCATGTGAAGTGACCTGCGGGCTGCGGGCGCTGCCCGAAGACGTCGATAACATCTGCGCATGGCGATCACGCTCGGGTCCGACATCCTCTTCGATCGAAAGCTGCTTGCCGGCCGCACCATCGGCGTAGTCTGCAATCCCGCGTCGATCGACCGTCACTGGCGGCACGTGACGACCCGCGCCGAGCAGGCGGGCGTGACGATCGGCGCGATCTTCGGGCCGCAGCACGGTTTCCATTCCGATCTGCAGGAGAACATGATCGAGACGGCGCACGGGCGCGATGGCCGCCGGCGCGTCCCGATCTACTCGCTCTACAGCGAGACCCGTGAGCCGACGCCGGAGATGCTGGCCGGGCTCGACGCGCTCGTCATCGATCTGCAGGACGTCGGCACGCGCATCTACACCTACATCTACACGATGGCCAACTGCCTGATCGGTGCTGCCAAGGCGGGGCTGCCGGTCGTCGTCTGCGACCGGCCGAACCCGATCGGCGGCGTTGACGTCGAGGGGCCGATGCTCTTCTCCGGCTTCGAGTCGTTCGTGGGTCTGTACCCGATTCCGATGCGGCACGGCATGACCATCGGCGAGCTGGCGCGCCTGTTCAACGAGCACTTCGGCATCGGCGCGAAGCTCGAGGTCGTCGAGATGAAGGGGTGGCTGCGCGACATGTACTTCGACGCCACCGGCCTGCCATGGGTGCTGCCCTCGCCGAACATCCCGACGCTCGAGACCGCGATCGTCTATCCCGGCACGGTGCTGCTCGAGGGGACCAATATCTCGGAAGGCCGCGGCACGACGCGGCCAATCGAGCTGGTCGGCGCGCCCTGGGTCGATCCGGAGCGAAGTTCGGCGGCACTCGCGTCACTCGGGCTGCCCGGCGTGCACTTCCGTCCCGTGTCGTTCGAGCCCACCTTTCACAAGCACGCGAAGGTCTCGTGCGGCGGCTGTCAGGTGCACGTCACCGACCGGCGCACGTTCCGGCCGGTGGAAACGGGCGTCGCCATCATCGCCGCGTATCGCAACGCGGGCGCCGGCTTCGAGTGGCGGCAGCCGCCCTACGAATACGAATACGAGAAGCCGCCGATCGACATCCTGTTCGGCTCTCGAATGCTGCGCGAGGGCCTGGCGAACGGCGACTCGGCGCGCGACATCGCCCGCGCCTGGGAAAGCGACGTCGAACGTTTCGATGTGCTGCGCCAGAAGTTCCTCCGCTACTGACGACGCACCACGCGCGCGGCACGAGCACTCTCGATGTCATGATGGAGTTGGAGGGACTCATGACACGTCACTGGGCGGCTGGCACCGGCCTGCTGATGATCTGGGCACTCACCATCGCGGCCACGATGGCCACGAACCGCCTCGGCGCGCAGCAGGATCAGAGCGGATGGACGATTCCCCCGACCGCCGCCGAAGAAAAGAACCCGCTGCCCGCGAACGACACCGTGCTCGCGAACGGCAGGAAGTTCTTTGCCGCCAAGTGTCAGCGCTGCCACGGACCTGCCGGCAAAGGCGACGGTCCGGACGCCGACCCGAAGCACCGCGGCCACATGGACCTGACCTCGGCCGCCAACGCCGCCCGCAATCCGGACGGCGTCGTCTTCCACAAGATCTGGAACGGCCGATCCAATCCGCGGATGCCCGCGTTCAAGGAAGAGCTCGCGCGCGAACAGGTCTGGGCGGTCGTCGCATTCGTGCAGTCGCTGCGCGTCCAGAAGTAGAGGCCCCGTGACCGAGGCGAACGCCGCCGAGCCCGAAAGCTTCGAGCAGCACATCGTCATCGGCGCGCCGCCGGCGACGGTATTCGCCTGCTTCTTCTCGCCGGACGCCCTACGCGTCTGGTGGCAGGCGGCGCGGAGCGTGACGACGCCGACGCCGTTCGGCGTCTACGCCATCGAGTGGGCGACGACGCCGTTCCGCGACGACCTGCTCGGCGCGCTCGGCGGCGTCTTTTACGGCACCGTCGTCGAGGTGCGGCCCGGCAAGAGCTTTCTCGTCGCCGAGGCCTACTGGATTCCGCCTGAAGGCGCCGCGCTCGGGCCGATGGCGCTCTCGGTGACGTGTCATCCGTCGATCGAAGGCTGCCGGCTGCAGGTGAAGCAGGAAGGCTGCGAGCCGTCGCCGCGGTGGCGGCGGTACTACACGGTCGTCACGCGCGGCTGGCAGGTGTCGCTCGTCGCCCTCAAGCGGTACATCGAGTCGGCGCCGCCTCCCAGGCGCGGCTGACGGGCGGGGCCATCGAGGCGCGCTCAGCGGACGGTGCCGATACGGAGCAGCCGTCCCGCGAGAATGGCGATCGGCGCGGCGAGAAAGCTGAGCAGCGCCCCCATCTTCGCCTGCTCGAGCACGACACCGGGAGGAAACGATGCCGTCGTGAAAAACAGCGCGACGGTGAAGCCGATTCCGGCGGTGATTCCGAGCGCGATCATCGCGCGCAGATCGAGCCCCGCGGCGCGCGGAAATCCCAGCGCCCCGGCGATCGCGGTGGTGCCGACGATGCCGACCGGTTTGCCGACGATCAGCGCTGCGGCGATGATCCAGGTCACCGGCCCGATGCTCGCCAGCGGGACGCCCGCATTGACCAGGCCGAATGCGAACAGCACGAGTTGGACCGGCAGCTTCCACCAGCGCTCGAAGTGGTGCATCGTGCGGAGCTGCGTCGCGCGGCCGGAAAACAGCTTCAGCTCCGACGCGTGGTGCGGCATGAACGGCACGATCGGCACGAGCGCCAGCGCCGGATGCAACCCGCCAAGGAACAGCCCGCACCAGGCCAGCACGCCGGGCCCGATCACGTAGAACCAGAAGCTCTCGACGCCGGTCTTCCTCAAGGCCCAGGCCAGGAGCACGGCCGGTCCCAGCCACCCGACGAGCTGCGTCAACGAGACCACGCCGGTCGGATAGAAGATCGCCAGCAGAATCAACCCGAGCGCGTCGTCGGCGATCGCGAGGAGCAGCAGGAACGGGATCGCCGGATGCCCGTTCGGAAAGACCACGCGCGCGACCAGATACGAGAACGCGATGTCCGTCGCGCACGGAATCGCCCAGCCGCTGTGGAGATCCGGCCGACCGATGACGGCGATCAGCGTGAGGAAGAGGGCCGCCGGCGCGGCCATGCCGCCGACCGCGGCGAAGATCGGCACGGACGCCTTGCGCGGCGACGACAGCGCTCCGCCGGGCAGCATCGCTTCGACGACTTCCTTGGTCGCCAGCGCAAAGAAGAACACCATCCCGACGTCGTTGACGAGGAAGTGCACGACGCCGTGGGTCCCGTCTTCATAGGTCGCCGGCGAGACGTTCGCCCACACCAGCGCCGTCACCGCGCCGACGATCAGCAGCAGCGAGTTGTCGATGATCAGTTTGAGCGCGAGCGTCGCATGGGACGGCCCCGATGATCGTGCCACTCAGAGCCTCTCGACGCGGACGAAGTTCGAGCCGTCATGTCCGAGCTCGGGATGAATGGCGACGAAGACGACGGCGGTGCCGGCGGACAGGAGCCCGCGCTCGGTGATCGCGTGGCGCAGCGCCGGAATCGACGCGTCGGCGGCGACGAGCGGGGTGATGCCCCAGACCAGCGACAGCCGCGCGCCGGTGTGGGCGCTCGCCGTGGCCGCGAGCAGCGGCACCGGCGGCCGCAGCGCCGCGAGCATGCGCGCCGTCTTGCCGCCCTCGGTGACGGCGACGATGGCCGCCGCGCCGGCGCGGGCGGCGAGCGTCACCGCCGCCTCGGCGAGCGCGACGCCATGGGCGCGGCCGAGGGCGGCGCCGCCCTGACCGTCGAACGGCGCCGCCGAATGCGTCGCCTGCTCGGCCTCGCGGATCACCGCGTCGAGCGTGGACACGGCGCGGATCGGGTAGCGGCCGGCGGCGGTCTCGCCGGCGAGCATGATCGCATCCGCGCTCTGATCGACCGCGTGCGCGGCGTCGGTGACTTCGGCGCGCGTCGGCCGCGGATCGTGGCGCATCGACTCGAGGACCTGCGTCGCGACGATGACCGGCACGGCGGCGCGGCGGGCGGCGCGAATCAACCGGCCCTGGACGGTCGGCAGCGTCTCGATCGGCATCTCGATGCCGAGATCGCCGCGCGCGACCATCAGCCCGTCGGCGACGCGCAGGATGTCGTCGATCTGATCGACCGCCCGCGGCCGTTCGATCTTGGCGACGATCGGCAGATCGGCGGCGCCGGCGTCCGCGGCGACGGCGCGCGCGGCGAGGATGTCGTCGGCCGACTGGACGAAGCTGAGCGCGATCATGTCGACGCCCATGGCGACGCCGGCGCGCAAGTCGTCGACGTCCTTCGCCGTCATCGCCGGCACCTGGAGCGCAGCGTCGGGAATGTTGATGCCCTTCCGCGATTCGAGCGTTCCGCCGATGACGACCGTCGTCGAGAGCCCGCTGGCGCCGACATCGACGACCTTGAGCTCGATGCGGCCGTCGTCGAGCAGCAGCCGGTGGCCGCGCTCGGCGGTCGTGAAGAGCGCGTCGAAGTTGCAGGCGACCCGGCCGGACGCGCCGGTGAACGTGCCCTTCTCGATCGTCAGGTGATCGCCTTCGCGCAGCGCGATCGGCGCCTCGAGCGGACCGATGCGGATCTTCGGTCCGCCGAGGTCCTGGAGCACGCCGACCGTGCGGCCGGCCTCGGCCGCCGCGGCGCGGACGCGGGCGCAGGTCTCGCGGTGCTGATCCACGGTGCCGTGCGAGAAGTTCAGGCGGACGGCATCGGCGCCGGCGTCGAGCAGGGCGCGAATCGTGACCGGATCGTCGCTGGCGGGACCGAGGGTGATCAGGATGCGGGTACGACGCATGCGGTTGCGGGAGCGTACAATCTACGCGTAGCGAAGCACAACCGCGCCGCGCGATCGGCGGCGCACGAGGACGCATGGGCGAACGGCTGGAGGCATTCAGGAAGTTTCGCGAAGAGATGAACGTGCGCATTCTCGGGTCGGACAATCTCGAGATCAAGCGCTTCTTCGCGCTCGACACGCGCGCCTACGAAGCGGGCGCGCTGCCGGTGAAGACCAAGGAGCTGATGGGCCTGGTCGCGTCGCTGGTGCTGCGCTGCGACGACTGCGTGACCTACCACGTCGTCCGATGCCGCGAGGAAGGCGTCACGCGGCCGGAGTTCCTCGAAGCGTTCAACGTCGCGCTGGTCGTCGGCGGCTCGATCACGATTCCGCATCTGCGGCGCGCGGTCGCGACGCTGGACGAAGTCGAGGGCCTGGCATGAGCGAGGAACGGCTACCCTACGGCGAGCCCGGCAGAGACGCTGCTGAGCCACCGCGACCGCCCGCGATGGCGCCGCCGCCCGCGCCGGCGATCGCGAAACCGCCCGGGAAACGGCAGGCGATCGGGCCGATCCTCGGCGCCATCATCCCGGTGCTGTGCCTCGCCGGCTTCGGCATCGGCTACCTGCACCTGCACAGCGAGCTCGTCGAGATACGCGAGACGCAGCGTCAGCTCGCCGAGGAAATCGCGGGCATGCGCAAGACGCCGATCATCGACGTCCGCGGCGCGCCCGCCAAGGGGCCGGACGATGCGGTCGTGACGCTGATCGAATTCTCCGATTACGAGTGCCCGTTCTGCATCGCGCACTTCAACGGCACGGCGAAGCAGATCGAGGCCGAGTACATCCAGACCGGCAAGATCCGCTACGTCTTCCGCGACCTGCCGATCGACGACAACCACCCGGAGGCGATTCGGGCGCACGTCGCCGCGCGCTGCGCCGGCGAGCAGGGGAAGTTCTGGGATCTGCACAATCGCCTGTTCACCGCGCCCGGCACGCACAAGCCCGCGGATTTGACCGCGCGCGCACGCGAAGCCGGCCTCGATCTCACGGCGTTCCAGAGCTGCGTGGACAGCGGCCGGCCGACCGAAGACATCCGCCGCGTCGCCGCGATCGCGACCGGCTTCGGCGCCGCCGGAACGCCGGTGTTCTTCATCGGCATGCGCGATCCGGCGACGGATCAGGTCCGGATCATGCACGGCATCACCGGCGCGCAGCCGTACGAGACGTTCAAGAAGACGTTGGATGGACTGTTGAAATAGCCTGCTGGCTCCGGGCTGCGGGCTGCG
>DASTCC010000390.1:0-9764 GCA_035711465.1 Vicinamibacterales bacterium | reverse complement strand
ATGGTGCCCGCGTTGACGTAGCCGACGCCTCTCGCCGCGGCCAGCGCCGCTTCGTGCAGGCGCGCTCGCACCGCGGCCGTAAGCCGCGGCGCCGGCGCCTCCTCGATCACCTTCTGATGCCGCCGCTGCAGCGAGCAGTCGCGCTCGAACACGTGAACGACGTGGCCGCGGCTGTCGCCGAAGATCTGTACTTCGACGTGCCGCGCGCGATCGATTTGGCGTTCGACGTAGAGCGTGCCGTCCCCGAACGCGCGCAGCGCTTCGCGGGACGCGGACTCGACCGCGGCGGCGATCTCGTCGGCCGCGCGGACGGTCCGCATGCCTTTGCCGCCGCCCCCGGCGGTGGCCTTGAGCAGCGCCGGCAAGCCCGTTTCGGCGACCGCTGCCGCCAGCGCCGCCGCCGACTGATCGCGAGGCGTGCTGCCCGGCACGATCGGGACGCCCGCCGCCCGGGCGGCGTCGCGCGCCGCCGTCTTCGATCCCATCCGCTCGATCACTGACGCCGGCGGTCCGACGAAGACGATGCCGGCGCCTTCGCACGCGCGCGCGAAATCGGCGTTCTCCGCGAGGAAGCCGTAGCCGGGATGAATCGCGGTGGCGCCGGTCTTCTTCGCCGCGTCGATCACCGCCGCGATCTTCAGGTAGCTCTCTGACGCCGCCGCCGGACCAAGACGCACGGCGTCGTCGGCCGCCTCGACGTGGGGCGCCGCGGCATCAGCGTCGGAGTACACCGCCACCGTCGCGATGCCCATCTCGCGACACGTCCGGATCACACGAAGCGCGATCTCGCCCCGGTTGGCGATGAGCAGCCGCCGGATCATCTCTTGACGGGAGGCTTGCCGCCGCCGGACGTCCAGCCGGGGGCGCGCTTCTCGAGAAACGCGCGCATGCCTTCCTGGCCTTCGCGTGAGACCCGCTGCGCCGCGATCGCTTCGACCGTCATCGGCAACGCATCGGCGGGATGCAGGCCGCTGACGTGCGCGAGCAGCCGCTTCGTCGCGGCAACCGCCGTCGGCGCCGCTTTCATGAACAGCTGGACGTGGCGATCGACGGTGAGATCGAGCCGGTCGGCCGCGACGATCTCGTGGACGAGGCCGATCTCCCTGGCGCGCGCCGCCGAGAAGCGCGCGCCGCTGAGGCAGAGCTCGCGCGCGGCCGAGAGTCCAACCTTGCGAACGACGTAGGGCGAGATCATCGCCGGCAGGATGCCCAGCGTCACTTCGGTGAGCCCGAAGATCGCGTCTTCCGCGGCGACGACGACGTCGCAGACGGCGGCGAGGCCGATGCCGCCGCCCAGCGCGGCGCCGTGGATTCGCGCGATCACGGGGACGGGCAGCGTGTCGATCGCCAGGAACATCCGCGCCGCGTCGGAGGCGTCGGCCAGATTCTCCTCCTGCGTGTAGTCGACGAGCTTCGACATCCACTGCAGGTCCGCGCCGGCACAGAACACCGACCCGGCGCCCTGCAGCACGACGACGCGCACCGAGCCATCCGCGGGGACGCTCTTCGCCCAGGCCGTCAGCGCCTGAATCAGCTCCTCGTTCAGCGCGTTGCGGACGTCGGGCCGATTGAGCGTGACGCGCGTCACCGCGCCGGGGACGATTTCGAGTAAGGACATGGTTGTGCTCGGTGCTCGGTGCTGGGTGCTCGGTGCTGGGTGCTCGCCTACATTCTGAAAATGCCAAACCGCGCATCGGGAATCGACGCGTTGTACGCCGCCGACAGTCCGAGCGCCAGCGCGTCGCGCGTCTTCGCCGGGTCGAGTACGCCGTCGTCCCAGAGCCGCGCGGTGGAGTAGTACGGCGATCCTTCGAGCTCGTACTTGTCGAGAATCGGCTGCCGGATCGCGCGTTCCTCCTCGGCCGACAGCGTCTGGCCGTCGCGCGCGAGCTGATCCTTCTTCACGGTCGCGAGCACCGACGCGGCCTGCTCGCCGCCCATCACCGAGATCCGCGCGTTCGGCCACATCCACAACAGGCGCGGCTCGTAGGCGCGGCCGCACATGCCGTAGTTGCCGGCGCCGAACGAGCCGCCGATGATCACGGTGAATTTCGGTACCACCGAGTTGGCCACCGCGTGCACCATCTTGGCGCCGTCCTTGGCGATGCCGCCGCGCTCGTACTGCCGCCCGACCATGAACCCGGTGATGTTCTGGAGGAACACCAGCGGGATGCCGCGAAGGTTGCAGAGCTCGATGAAGTGCGTCGCCTTGAGCGCCGACTCCGAGAACAGCACGCCGTTGTTGGCGACGATGCCGATCAGGAACCCGTGGAGCCGCGCGAAGCCCGTGACCAGCGTCGTCGCGTAGCGCTGCTTGAACTCGTCGAAGCGCGAGCCGTCCACCAGCCTGGCAATCACCTCGCGGACGTCATAAGGATGGCGCGGATCGACGTTGACGACGCCGTAGAGCTCGGCCGGGTCGTACTGCGGCGGCTCCGGCGTCGTCATGTCGGCGGGCAGGCGCTTCGACGTGTGCAGGGTCGAGACGATGGTGCGCGCCAGCTGAATCGCATGCTCGTCGTCTTCGGCGAAGTAATCGGCGACGCCGGAGAGGCGCGTGTGCACGTCGGCGCCGCCGAGCTCCTCGGCGGTGACCTCCTCGCCGGTGGCCGCCTTCACGAGCGGCGGGCCGCCGAGAAAGATCGTCCCGGTCCCCTTGACGATGATCGTCTCGTCGGACATCGCCGGCACGTAGGCGCCGCCCGCGGTGCACGATCCCATGACGACCGCGATCTGCGCGATGCGCTCGGCGGACATCCGCGCCTGGTTGTAGAAGATGCGGCCGAAGTGGTCGCGATCGGGAAAGACGTCGGCCTGGAGCGGCAGGAACGCGCCGCCCGAATCGACCAGGTAGAGGCAGGGGAGACGGTTGGCGAGCGCTACTTCCTGCAGCCGCAGGTGCTTCTTGACCGTCATCGGGTAGTACGTCCCGCCCTTGACGGTGGCGTCGTTGGCGACGACGGCGACTTCCCGTCCGCTGACGCGGCCGATGCCGGTGACCAGTCCCGCCGCCGGCGCGTCGTCGTCGTACATGTTCCAGGCGGCGAGCGGCGAGAGCTCGAGGAACGGCGTGTTGGCGTCGACGAGCTGCGCGATGCGATCGCGCACGGGCAGCTTGCCCTGGGCGCGATGCCGCTCGACGTACTTCGCGCCGCCGCCTTCGCGCGCTCGGGCGAGCCGCGCGTGAAGCTCGGCGACGAGCGCGGACATCTTGTCGTGATTGCTGCGGTACTCGTCGCTGCCGGTCTGCACCCGGCTGGAGAGGACGTCCATCGCGCTACCAGCCGCAGCAGTCGGTCTTGTAGCCGCACGCGGGGCACCGCCAGACCGCGTGCATGCGGAACATCGCCGTGCCGCAGCGATCGCACGGGAACGCGTCGTGATCGGGCTTGCGGCAGGTGTTGTTCGTCGGCGAGGTCGTCACGCGGCTGGTCGGCGAGGTCTCGCGTGGCGCGTCGTGCGGCTGGGGCGCGTCGGGCATACGGGCGATTATATGAGCGTCCTCCGGTAGAATGAGATTCTCGGAGGCGATCGGTGAACGAACGAAACGCGGTGATGCTGGGGGTGTTGGCAGGCGCGGTGGCCGGTGGCCTCGTCGGCTACCTGTTCTTCACCGACCGCGGCCGCCAGCTGCGCGAGAACATCGAACCGCGCCTCGCCGATCTGCTTACCGAGGTCGGGCGCGCGCGTGAAGCGGCGACGCGGGCACGCGACGCCGCCAGCGAAGGCTGGAAGTCGGTGAAGCGGATGGATCAGCAGTGGCCGCCGTCGACCCCGGGCACGGCCGGATCGCGATGAGGGCGGGAGTGTGAGACGGCCGTGAGCGCCACGGCCACGCGTTCGGGGCCGCTGGTCCGTGCGCTCGCCCGACTTCGCCGCGCCGGCCGGCTGGCCTGGCGCGCCACCTACCGCGGCGTCTTCGAGTTCTACAACAGCAGCAATCTCACCTTCGCGAGCTCGATCGCGTACTACTCGCTGCTGTCGATGTTCCCGTTCCTGGCGCTGGTCGTCGCGCTGCTGAGCAAGTTCGCGGTCGGCCGCGAGACGCTGCTGCCGATGATCGCGAGCGGGCTGCCGAGCAACCTCGACTTCGTCGTCTCGCGCGTCGAGAGCATCGCCCAGACGCCGATCGGGTTCAGCGTCTTCGGTCTGGTGCTGACGGTGTGGGCGTCGATGGGGGTGTTCGGCGCGATCACCTCGGCGGTCAACCACGCCTGGGGCGTCGAGAACCCGCTCGGCTTCTTCAGGCATCAGCTCGTCGCCTTCGTGATGATGCTCTGCTCGGGCTTGCTGATGGCGTTCACGGTCCTGCTCGTCAGCCTGGTGCAGGTGATCGAAGCGCGGTGGTTCGAGGGGGTGCTGGCCCGTTTTCCCGAGCTCGCCGCCTTCACCGGCCTGATCTACTCGAACCTGCCGACGCCGATGTTCATCCTCGTCGTCGGCCTGATCTACTACTTCATCCCCAATGCCAAAGTGCGGCTGCGCGACGTGTGGTTCGGCGCGATCCTGGCCGGCGTGTTGTGGCGGCTGGCGCTCTGGGGCTTCACCTGGTACGTCCGCGATCTCGATCGCTTTCGCAACTTCCACGGATCGGTGACGAGCATCGTCGTGTTCCTGATGTGGGTGTACCTGTCGGCGATCATCCTGCTCTTCGGCTGCGAGGTCACCGCCGCTTTTGCCCGCGAGCGCAAGCACCTTCCGTCCGGTGTGCCGGCCGCGCCGGTTTTGCAACCGCCGACCGGCACGTAGGACACTGGAGCGTGCCCAATCGCCTGGCGCGCGAGCGCAGTCCCTACCTTCTTCAGCACGCCAACAACCCGGTCGACTGGTTTCCGTGGGGCGACGAAGCATTCGCCCACGCGCGCGACGAAGACAAGCCGATCTTCCTGTCGATCGGCTACTCGACCTGTCACTGGTGCCACGTGATGGAGCACGAGTCGTTCGAGAGCGCGGGCATCGCCGCGCAGCTCAACCGCGACTTCGTCTCGATCAAGCTCGATCGCGAGGAGCGGCCGGACGTCGATCGCGTCTACATGTCGTTCGTCCAGGCGACGACCGGGGCCGGCGGCTGGCCGATGAGCGTGTGGCTGACGCCGGATCTGAAGCCGTTCTTCGGCGGCACGTATTTCCCGCCCGAGTCGCGCTGGGGCCGGCCCGGGTTCAGCGACGTGCTGCGCGAGATCGCGCGGGCCTGGCGCGACGAGCGGCCGCGGGTCTTGCAGGGCGCCGACACGATCGTCGAGCGGCTGCGGCAGGCGACGGCGGGGGAGTCCGCGCCCGACCGTGCGCCGGTGGCGGATCGGCGCGCGATCGACACCGGCGTCGCGCAGTTCGCGCAGGCCTTCGACGCCAGGCATGGCGGCTTCGGCGGCGCGCCGAAGTTTCCGCGGCCTGCCGAGCTGCTCTTCCTGCTGCAGGCCTTCGCGCTCACCGGCGACACGAAGGCGAAGTCGATGGCGCTCGACACGCTGCGGGCGATGGCCATCGGCGGCATTCGCGATCACATCGGCGGCGGGTTCCATCGTTATTCCGTCGATGCCGAATGGCGGGTGCCGCATTTCGAGAAGATGCTCTACGACCAGGCGCAACTCGTCATCGCCTGCCTCGAGGCCGCGCAAGCTTCCGGCGAGGCGTTCTACGCTGCAGTCGCGGAGGACACGCTCGACTACGTGCGGCGCGATCTGACGGCGGCCGACGGCGCTTTCCTCTCCGCCGAAGACGCGGACTCCCTGCCGCCGCCGGCCGACGGGGCGACCGTCACGCACGCGGAGAAGCGCGAGGGCGCGTTCTACGTGTGGACGGCGGCGGAGATCGATCGCCTGCTTGGCGACGACGCCGCCGTGGCGCGGCGCCGCTTCGGCATCGTCGACGGCGGCAACGCGCTCGCGGACCCGCAGGGTGAGTTCCGCGGACAGAATCTGCTCTACATCGCGCAGTCGATCGAAGAGGTCGCCGCGCGCGCCTCGATGACGCCGGACGCCGTCATGGCCGCGCTCGGCCGGATCCGGCAGACGCTGTTCGACGAGCGATCGAAGCGGCCGCGCCCGCACCTCGACGACAAGGTGATTGCCGCCTGGAATGGCCTGATGATCGCGGCGGCCGCGCGCGCCGCGCGCGTGCTCGCCGACAGCCCGCGCCGCGGGGACTGGCTGACGATGGCGACGCGAGCGGCCGAGGCGGTGCGGATGCATCTCTGGCGCGCTGACAGGCGACGGCTGCTGCGCCGCTATCGCGACGGGGAAGCCGCGGTCGAGGGCTTCTGCGAAGACTACGCGTACGTCGCCTGGGGTGCGATCGAACTGTTTCAGGCGACCGCGGACGCCCGCTGGCTCGACTGGGCGCTCGAGCTCACCGCCATCGAGCGCGAGCTCTTCTCGGACGAGACGGACGGCGGCTGGTTCAGCACGACCGGACAGGATCCGCGCGTGATCCTGCGCCTCAAGGAGGACTACGACGGCGCGGAACCCGCGGCCGCGTCGGTCACGGTCCGCAATCTGATCACGCTCGGGTCGATCATCGGCGACGCGGCGCTCGTCGCTCGCGCCGGCCGGACGCTCGAGCGCTACGGTCCGCAGATCGGGCAGGTCGTGCGGGTGATGCCGTTCATGGTCGCCAACGCCGCGCTGTGGAATGCGGCGCGGCCGCAGATCGTCGTCGTCGGACCGGAAGGGCGCGAGGATCGGCGCGGCCTCGAAGAAGAGCTCGCGGCGCACTATCTCCCGTTCGCCGTCACGCTCGCGATCGATCCCGCCGCCCGCCCCGAGGCGACCATTGCGAAGCTGCCGTGGCTCGCGGCCATGGACGTCCGCGACGGCCGCGCCGCCGGCTACGTCTGCGTCGACTTCGTCTGCCGGGCGCCGGTCACCGACCGCGCCGCCTTCGCGGCTGAAATCGAGAACGCGTCGGCGCCGCGGCGGATCATTTGAGATGGCGCTGAGCCTGTCGTTCAATCGCGAGCAGACCCGCGCGGCACTGACCTTCGCGCATCCGAAGGGCAACATCCTGACTGCAGACATCGTCCGCGAGCTGCGCGCGGCGCTCGAGGATCTGACCCGGGCGCGGCACCTGCGCCTGCTGACGATCGAGGGAGCAGGCGCCGATTTCAGCTTCGGCGCCAGCGTCCCCGAACATGCGCCCGGCGCGATCGATCGCGTGCTGCCGGAGATGCACGCGCTGGTCGTCGATCTGCTCGAATGCGCCACGCCGACGGCCGCCGTCGTGCGCGGCCGATGTCTCGGCGGCGGCTTCGAGCTGGCGCTCTCCTGCGACTTGATCTTCGCGAGCGACGATGCCGTTTTCGGCCTCCCGGAAATCGCGCTCGGCGTGTTTCCGCCGGCCGCGAGCGTGCTGCTGCCACGCCGGGTCGGCTGGTCGCGGGCGACGAGCGCGGCGCTCGCCGGAGACGCTCGTCCGGCGGCCGAGTGGCGCGCCGCGGGACTGCTCGAACTGGTGGCGCCGGCCGCCGAACTACCGGCCGCGATCGACGCCTGGTTCGATCGCACGCTGGCGCGCTATTCGGCTGAAGCGCTCGGCCACGCCACGCGCGCGATCCGGGCGCCGCTCGTCGACGCCGCCCGCCGCGAGCTGCCGGCCATCGAGCGGCTATACTTGCGCGAGCTGATGGCCTCTCACGACGCCGCGGAAGGGATCAGGGCGTTCATGGAGAAGCGCGCGCCAGGCTGGAAAGACGAATAGCGGGCGCTCACGCTTCGCGTTCGCGCAACTCAAACTTAGAACACAGAACTCAAACTTGGTTTGCGGCCCCCGGGTCCAGCCAGACAGGACGAGATCACGTGCAGTTCTCAGTCGAAGTAGTACTCAAAGGCCGCGACTTCGCCGTGACCGAGACGGTGACGGTGCCGCACGGCGATCCGAAGACCTGGACCGACGAGGCCGTGCGCGACGTGCTCATCGAAACGCTTCGCGCCATCGACCGGGCGCAGAACCCCGGCGCCGCGCCCGACCGGGTCGTCGTGCTCCAGGGCTTCAGTTGGATCGTCGAGCCGAGCGACGACAAGCACGTCGTCCTCGCCATCGAGATTCCGATGGGCGCCGCGGTCGCCGGACCGTTCGAGATCGAACAGGCCGATCTCGACGCGCGGATCACTCGAGTGCTGAAGATCGAACGCGAGATGTTCGGTCCGCAGACGGTCCATTGACGGGTCACGACAGGTTACGACTGGTTACGACGGGTGACGGCAGGTGACGGGCAGGTTACGACGGGTGACGACAGGTCACGCCAGGTGACACCGCGCACAGCATCCGAAGTGAGTGAGATCGGCGCGAGGGCCGCGAACCAGAGTTCTAAGTTCGAAGTTCGAAGTTATCAGAGCCGTCCGTCAATCCGCTCTTAGGACTTCCAGCGGATCCGACGAACCCGCACGCCTGGCCGGCGACCAGCTCGCCAGCAGGGTCACCAACGTCTGAATTGTCACCGCCGCGAGATACGGCGTCGCGCCGATGACCGGCACCGACGGCAGCGTCGCGCGCGCGATGGCGACGACCACGACGATGGCGAGCACGCCGAGGACGACGCCGGGACCGGCGAGGCGGAGCGTCTCGCCGAAGACGAGGCGCCGCATGTCTCCGGCCGTTGCACCGAGCGCCGCACGCACGCCGAACTCGCGGCCGCGGCGGCTCACGGTGTAGTGGGTGACGCCGAAGAGGCCGATCGTCGAGAGCAGCACCGCGAGCGCGCCGCAGATGCCGAAGAACCCCGTCGTCGTTCGCGGCAGCCACATCGGCAGCGCCATCCGCTCGTCCATCGTCTGGAGCGACTGCATCGGCAGCGTCGGATCCACGGCCTGCACTGCGTCCCGCAGCGCTGGCAGCGCGGCCGCCGACCCGAGGCCGGGCCGGGCACGGGCGACGATGACGAGGTCGCTCGTCGATGCGGCCGCGGTCAGCGGCACGTAGATGTACGGTCGCTTCGCCTCATCAGGCGCGCGATGGGTGATGTCGCGAACGACGCCGACGACTTCGCGCCAGACGCCCTGCGTGTCGTCCTTGAAGCGGCGGCCGATCGGCGACTCGTTCGGCCAGAGCGCGCTGGCCGTCGTCTCGCTGATGACCGCCGATCCCTGGACGTCCCTCGCGTTCCCGGGATCGATCGTGCGGCCGGCGACCACGGGCATCGCCATGGTCTCGAAGTAATGGGCGTCGATGGCGTAGACGCCTGCGGTGACGCATCCGCCGTCGGCGCAGGGATGTCCGTCGATCGAGAGCATCCGGTTGCGGAATCCGCCGACGTAGAACGGAATGCGATCCGCCACCCCCACGGCCGCAATCGTCGAGGTGGATCGAACGCGGCCGGCAACGGTCTCCGCAAGCTCGCGGGCGCGCTCCGGCGAGCGGCCGTACTGCATAGGATCGATCGTCAGCACCGCGGTATCGGCGGTGTTGAATCCGGGATCGAGTTGCCACGCGGAAAAGAACCGCTGCGCGGTGATCAGCGCGCATCCGAGGAAGAGCGTCGATCCCGCGATCTGAATGGTCACGAAGACACGCCGCGTTCGGCGCTGCCCGAATGCGCCGGCGTCCGAGGTCCCCGCGACGCGCACCCAACGGGCGAGATCGGCGCGGGCGATCTGCCAGACGGGCGCGAGCGCCGGCACGACGGCCGCGACGAGCGCCGCGCCGATCGAGAACGCGATCAGCCGCCAGTCCGTGACGAAGTGGAGCCGCTGCGGAATCGGCGCCGGCAGGCTGAAGGCGCCGAGCAGCGTCGAGCTCCACGATGCGAGCACGAGCGCGGCGACGCCGCC
>DASTCC010000389.1:0-3376 GCA_035711465.1 Vicinamibacterales bacterium | reverse complement strand
ACAAGGAGCCCGAGACCTCCACCGGCACCTTCGCCGACCCGCTGGCGCAGCTGCCCGGCGTCTACGGCACGCACCACATCGGCGCCTCGACCGAGCAGGCGCAGGAAGCGATCGCCGCCGAGACCGTCCGCATCGTGCAGGAATTCAAGAAGACCGGCAAAGCGCCGAACGCAGTCAACTGAGTCGCTGACCCCATGAATCGTATCTACAACTTCTCCGCTGGTCCCGCCGTGCTGCCGCTGCCGGTGCTCGAGGAAGCGCAGCGCGATCTCGTCACGCTGCCCGGTGTCGGCATGTCGGTGATGGAGATCAGCCACCGCTCGAAGACCTTCGACGAGATCATCCAGGGCGCCGAAGCCGACATGCGCGAGCTGGCAGGCATCCCGGCCAACTACAAGGTCCTGTTCATGCAGGGTGGCGCGAGCACGCAGTTCTCGATGGTGCCGATGAACCTGCTCACGCCCGGCGCGACCGCGGACTACATCGTCACCGGCGAGTGGGCGAAGAAGGCGTTGAAGGAAGCGAAGAAGGTGGGCGCCACCAACGTCGCTGCCACGACCGAGAGCACGAACTTCTCGCGCGTCCCGGCCCAGTCGGAGCTGAAGCTGACAAAGGGCGCCGCCTACGCGCACATGACGTCCAACAACACGATCTTCGGGACCGAGTTCCACTACACGCCCGACACCGGCGACGTCCCGCTCGTGTGCGACGCCTCGTCCGACATGTACGCGCGGCCGATCGACGTCAGCAGGTACGGCCTCATCTACGCCGGCGCCCAGAAGAACCTCGGGCCGTCCGGCGTCACCGTCGTCATCGTTCGCGACGATCTCCTCGCCCGCTCGACCGACGCGCTGCCGACGATGATGAACTACAAGGTGCACGCGGACGCGCAGTCGCTGTTCAATACGCCGCCGGTGTTCGGCATCTACATCCTCCGGCTCGTGCTCAAGTGGCTCAAGGGCATCGGCGGTCTGCCGGCGATCGAGAAGATCAACAACCGCAAGGCGAAGATCCTCTACGACGAGCTCGACCGCACCGAGTTCTGGAAGCCGCACGCCGATAAGGACAGCCGGTCGCTGATGAACGTCGTCTTCAAGCTGCCGAACGAAGAGCTCGACAAGCTGTTCGTCAAGGAGTCGACCGCCGCCGGCTTCGACGGCCTGAAGGGGCACCGATCGGTGGGCGGCCTGCGCGCCTCCATCTACAACGCGTTCCCGGAAGACGGCATCACCGCGCTCGTCGCGTTCATGCGCGAGTTCGAAAAGAAGCACGGCTGATCCGCAGCGATGTCAGGAGCGGCGCTCGTCCTCGCCTGCCTCGCCCTGCTGGCGCCGGCACCGCAACGCGGCCCGGCCGCGCTGACCGGCACCGTCCAGTCCTCGGACGGTCAGCCGATCGCCGGCGCGCACGTCGCCGTCGTCGGCGCCGCCGACGTGTCGGCGACGACGGACGCCAGCGGCGCGTTCTCGCTGGCCTCGCCGACGCTGCCGGTGAAGCTCGAGGTGTCCGCGCGCGGCTTCGCGCTCCAGCTCCTCACCGTCGATTCCTCTCCCGTTCAGATTGTGCTGTTGCCGGCGACGGTGACCGAGTCCGTGATCATCACCGCCGAGCTCGACGCCGGCGAATCGATGATCGGGAGCAGCAAGGCGACCCTCGGCCAGCTGGATCTCGCGAGGATGCCGGGCGTGACGCTCGACGAGTCGCTGATCACCGTGTCGGGCTTTTCGCTGTTCCGGCGATCGACGTCACGCGCCTCGAATCCGACGACGCACGGCGTCACGCTGCGCGGCTTGTCGGCCTCGGGCGCGAGCCGAGGGCTGGTGCTCTTCGACGGCGTTCCGCTCAACGACGGCTTCGGCGCGTGGGTGACCTGGACGCGGCTGCCGGCTCTCGCCATCGGCGAGGTCACCGTCACCAAGGGGCCGCAGGGCGACGCGTTCGGATCCGATGCCCTGGGCGGACTGATCGAGATCGACGTGCCGTCAGTGTCCGATCAGATCTTCGTCGACGGCGAGGCCGGGTCGCGGGATCTGTATGGCTTCGACACGGCGATGGGCCGGCGCGTCGGCGCGATCGGGTTCTTCGGCGCCGCGAGCTGGTTCCGTACGGACGGCGCGATTCCCGTCGAGCCGGATTCGCGCGGGCCGGTCGACGTGCCGGCCGACGTCGAGTACGTCAACGGCCTCGGCCGCGCCAGCTTCGACGTCGACAGCCAGCGGCCGACGCGGCTGACGCTCACCGGCTGGGGCGGCTGGGACGATCGCGGCAACGGCACGGTGCTGCAGCGCAATCGGATGAGCGGCGGCACGCTGGCGGCGGACTTTCGATCGTTCGGCCGGCAGAACACGCTCGCGGCGCGCATCTCGTACAGCCCGAACTCGTTCTATCAGACGTTCTCGCAGGTCGCCCCCGGCCGCGTCAGCGAGACGGTGACGTCGACGCAGAACACCGACACCAGCACGACCCGGGCGCTCATCGAGGGCGGCTATGTCTTCGGCCCGGCGTTCGTGCTCGTGCGCGGCGCGCTCTCGCGCGCGCGCGCCGACTTCCAGGACGTGACGCCGGCGTCGACGACGAACCGCGACCTGCGCGATGACTCGGAAGCGATCTCGGCGCAGCTCGGCACCATGCCGATCGGCCGGGTGACGTTCGGCGCCGGCGTGCGGCATGAATGGCGCATCGCGCCCGAGACCGACGAAGGCGAACGCGATCAGGCGACGGTCGGCCATGTCCAGGCGACGATCGAGCTGCCGCATGCGATGTCGATCACCGGCTCGGTTGCGACCAGCCATCGCTGGCCGACACTGAACGAGCTGGTCCGCAACTTCCAGGCTGGCGCGGTGCGCACCCTCGCCAATCCCGATCTCGCGCCGGAACGCGCCCTCTCGGGCGAAGTGGGCACGACCTTCCGCATCGATCGCTGGACGACGTCGGCGACGTTCTTTTCGACCGTCATCGACGACGCCATCGCCAACGTGACCATCGGCACCAACCTGCGTCAGCGCCAGAACGCCGGCGACGCGCGCGCCTACGGCCTCGAGCTCGCGGCCGATGGCGGCGTCAACCGCGTTCACCTGCGCGGCACGGTGACGCTGACGAACGCGACGTTCCAGAACTCGACCGAGCCCGCGATCGAAGACAAGTGGCTGCCGCAGGTGCCGCGCGTCTCGGGATCCGTGTGGGCGACGATCCAGCTGCCCTACGACCTCCAGGCCGCCGTCATCTGGCACAGCCTGTCGCATCAGTTCGACGACGACCGCAACAACTTCGAGCTCGCGCCGTCTTCACAGATCGACGTCAAGCTCAGCGGCCGCCGCGGCCGGATGGGCTGGTACCTCGCCTTCACCAACATGTTCGATAACCGGATCGAGGTGGG
>DASTCC010000388.1:0-3093 GCA_035711465.1 Vicinamibacterales bacterium | reverse complement strand
CTCGGCGGCGAGCATCTGCGCACGCACCGTCACCGGCCGGGCCGTCATGACGTCCTCGGCGAGGCTGTCGAGCAGATTCGAGCCCGGCGTCATGTGCCGCCGCAGGTCGCCGTCCGTGACGATGCCCACCAGCCGGCGCTCGTCGTCGACGACGCAGGTCATGCCGAGGCGCTTGCTGGTCATTTCGTGGATGACGTCGCGCATCGCGGTGCGCCGCTGGACCACCGGCACGTCCCCGCCCGACTGCATAAGCGACGCGACCCGCATGAGCTTTTTGCCCAGGCGCCCGCCCGGGTGGAGATCCGCGAAGTGTTCTTCCTTGAAGCCCTTGCGCTGCGAGAGCGCCATGGCGAGCGCGTCGCCGAGGGCGAGCGTCGCGGTCGTGCTCGCCGTTGGCGCGAGGCCCATCGGGCAGGCTTCCTCGGCAATCCGGCAGCTGAGCGAGACGTCGGACGCGATCCCGAGCGTCGAGCCGGTGTTGCCGGTGAGCGAGATCAGCTTCGCGCCGATGCGGCGAATCGCTTCGAGGAGCCGCACCAGCTCCTCGGTCTCGCCGCTCTGCGAGAGTGCCACGACGACGTCGCTCGGCTGGACGACGCCGAGATCGCCGTGCAGCGCCTCGGCCGGGTGGAGAAAAATCGACGGCGTGCCGGTGCTCGAGAACGTCGCCGCCAGCTTGTGCGCGATGATCCCCGACTTGCCCATGCCGGTCGTGACGACCCGCCCGGCGCAGCCGTGGAGCAGGTCGACGGCCTTGACGAAGCGATCGTCGAGCTGATCGACGAGGCCGAGAATCGCGCGCGCTTCGGTCTCGATGACTTTCCGGGCGAGGGCGATGGGGTCGTCCGGTCGTGTGTGGTCCGCCATCACGATCGCCCGGGCTCGGCAGCCGTGGAGCGGCGCACGACGGCGTGAATGGCCTGCAGGCGTTCGAGCAGCGGCGCCAGGCGCTCGAGCGCGAGCGCGTTCTGGCCGTCGCTCTTCGCCTTCGCGGGATCTTCGTGAACCTCGAGAAACACGCCGTCGACGCCGGCGCCGACGCCGGCGCTCGCGAGCGGCTCGATGTACTCGGCCAGGCCGGCGGTGACGCCGTCGCCGCCGCCCGGAAGCTGCAGGCTGTGCGTGACGTCGAAGACGACGGGCACGCCGAGGCTGCGCATCATCGGGAAGGCGCGCATGTCGACGACGAGGTTGTTGTAGCCGAACGAGAAACCGCGCTCGGTCACGAACACGCGATCGTTGCCGGAGCCGTGCACCTTGTCGATCGCGTGCCGCATGTCGAGCGGCGCCAGGAACTGGCCCTTCTTGAGGTTGACGACGGCGCCGGTCCGGGCGGCCGCGACGATGAGATCGGTCTGCCGCGACAGGAACGCCGGAATTTGAAGCACCGCGGCGACTTCGGCGGCCTGCGGCGCCTGCCAGGGCTCATGGATGTCGGTCAGCACCGGCACGTCGAGCGTCTGGCGGATCCGGGCGAGCGTCGCGAGTCCCTCTTCGATGCCCGGGCCGCGGAACGAGCTCGACGCCGTGCGGTTCGCCTTGTCGAACGAGGCCTTGAACACGTAGGGCATGCCGAGCCGGTTCGCGACGGCGGCGATCGCGCGGCCGAGATCGAGCGCGTGGTCGGCGCTTTCGATCACGCACGGACCGGCGATCAGGACGAGCGGGTCGCTGCCGAGCGTGATGCCCGGAGCGATGGGCACGGATCGGACGGGAAGGAGCGCCGGAGGCTTCACAGACGTGAATTATGACGCCGTTCAGCCGCGGGCTCGCCGGTCCCCGATCGCCGTCACGTTGGCGGCCGGCGCGCCCTGCTGCGCCAGCATCCGCCGGTGCGCCGCCTCGACGAAGCCGGCGAAGAGCGGATGCGGGCGCAGCGGCTTGGACTTGAACTCGGGGTGGAACTGCACCGCGACGAACCAGGGGTGGCCCGGCAGCTCGACGATCTCGACGAACTTGCCGTCGAGCGACCGCCCGACGATGCGCAGGCCGCTGTCGATGAGCGTCTTCTCGTAAAGGCAGTTGAACTCGTAGCGATGGCGATGGCGCTCGTGGATGATCTCCTCGCCGTAGAGCTTGAATGCAAGCGAGTCGGGCGCCAGCCGGCAGGCGTAGCTGCCGAGGCGCATCGTCCCGCCCATGTCGTCGACGCCGAGCAGGTCGCGCAGCTTGTAGATCACCTTGTGCGGGGCGTGCTCGACGACCTCGGTCGAATCCGCCCCGGCGAGCCCGGCAACGTTGCGCGCGAACTCGACCACCGCCCACTGGAAGCCGTAGCAGATGCCGAAGTAGGGAATCTTGTTGGCCCGGGCGTATTCGGCGGCGGCCATCATGCCGCGGCTGCCGCGATCGCCGAATCCCGGGCCGACGAGGATTCCGACGGCGCCCTGCAGCAGCTGCGTGGCGTTCGGCTCCTCGAGCGCCTCCGCTTCGATGTACTTCAGGTTGACCTTCAGCCGGTGCTTGAAACCGCCGTGGCGCAGGGCCTCGTTGATGCTCTTGTACGAGTCCTCGTACTCGACGTACTTCCCGACGAAATGAATGGTGATCTCGTCTTTCGGCTGTCTGACCCTCTCGACGAGATCTTCCCAGGCGTCCATGCGCGCCTCGGTCTGGGGCAGGTGCAGGCGTTGCAGCAGGATCCGATCCAACCCCTCGCCGGCGAGGTTCAGCGGCACCTCGTAGATGCTCGAGACGTCGCGCGCCGTGATCACCGCTTCCTCGTCGACGTCGCAGAACAGCGCGATCTTCTTCTTCATGTCGCGATCGAGCGCTCGATCCGTCCGGCAGAGCAGGACGTCGGGCTGGATGCCGATCGAGCGGAGGTCGCGGACGCTGTGCTGCGTCGGTTTCGTTTTCAGTTCGCCGGCCGAGGCGATGAACGGCACGAGCGTCAGATGGATGTAGAGCGTGTTCTCGCGGCCGACGTCGAGGCGGAACTGACGGATGGCCTCGAGGAACGGCATGCTCTCGATGTCGCCGACCGTGCCGCCGATCTCGACGAGCAGCACGTCGACGTTCTGCGCCGCCGAGCGGATGCTGTCCTTGATCTCGTTGGTGATGTGCGGGATCACCTGCACGGTACGGCCGAGG
>DASTCC010000387.1:0-11927 GCA_035711465.1 Vicinamibacterales bacterium | reverse complement strand
CTGGCCGACCTCCGGTCGCGCCGAGCTGCTCGGCCACCCTCCGGGCCATGTCGGCGCCCGCAGCCGTCTCGGGTTCCTGCCGGAGCATCCGACGTTCTACGACCATCTCACCGCCGAGGAGCTGCTGCAGTACTTCGCCGGGCTCTTCGGCTACAAGGCTGCCGACCGCCGCGCCCGCGCCAAACGGACGCTCGACCTGGTCGGCCTCGACGAGTCGGCGCGCCGCCGGCCGATCCGCGGCTACTCCAAGGGCATGGTGCAGCGCGTCGGCCTCGCCCAGGCGCTCGTCAACGATCCCGAGCTCGTCGTCCTCGACGAGCCGATGTCCGGGCTCGATCCGCTGGGACGCCGCGACGTGCGCGAGCTGATTCTGAAGCTGCGCGACGAGGGCCGCACGATTCTGTTCAGCTCGCACATCCTTTCGGATGCCGAGGCGCTCTGCAGCCGTGTCGCGATTCTGTCGCGCGGCCGGCTGGTCGCGTCCGGATCGCTCAGCGAGCTCACCGCCGGCGAAGCGCGCGGCGCCGAGGTCGTCGTCGAGCGGCTGCCGGCCCACGTCGCCGCCCGGATCGCGCAGGGCGCGCGGCGGGTGACGCAGATCGCCGAGGGCCGCTACAGCATCGAGCTGCCGCCGGAGATGCGCCCGGAAGTCTTCGTGACGCGGCTCGCCGAGGCCGGCGCGACGCTCGTCTCGGTGACGCCGCTGCGGACCACGCTCGAGGACGTCTTCGTCGATCGCGTCGTCGATCGCGACGCCGGCGCACCGCTCGCCTCACGGGTGGTCGCGTGATGGCGGCCACGCGCATCAACCTCGTTGCCTGGCACGTCTTCAAGGAGAGCGTGCGCGATCGCGTGCTCTACGCGATTGGCGCGTTCGCGCTGCTGCTCGTCGCCGCGTCGTTCCTGGTCCGGCAGATCACCGCCGGCGAGGACGTGAAGTTCGTCAAGGACCTCGGACTGGCGACGATCGAGATCGCCGGCCTGCTGATGACGGTGTTCATCGGCGTCGGCCTGGTCGCCAGGGAGATCGAGCGCCGCAGCATCTTCAGCCTGCTGTCGAAGCCGCTGGCGCGCTGGGAGTTCATCATCGGCAAGTACCTCGGCCTGGTGCTGACGATCAGCGTCAACGTCGCCGGCATGACCGTCGCGCTCTACCTGATGCTCTGGTATCTCGACTGGAACGAGCTCGAGGTCGCGCGGCGGGCCTGGGACGCGCCGGCCGCGGATCCGCGCCTGCTGATTCAGGTCGCCTTCATCATCGTCGAGCTGGCGCTGCTGACGGCGATCGCGTTGTTCTTCTCGACGTTCTCGTCGAGCGCGCTGCTGTCCGTCGTGTTCACCGTCGGCCTCTACGTCGCCGGTCTCTTGAGCGGTGATCTGCGCAACTTCGGCGCGCTCGTCGAGGTGCCCGGCGTGGTCGCGAAGGTCGTGTCGTGGATCGGCTGGCTGATTCCGGCATTCTCCGCCTTCGACGTCAAGAACCAGATGATCCACAACCTGGCGGTGCCCGCCGGGCAGATCGTCTACACCATCGTCTACGGCGCGCTTTACGCCACGGTCGCTCTCAGCGCGGCGGTGGCCGCGTTCTCACGCCGGGAGTTCCGCTGATGGTCCGCCGCCGGACGCCGCGCACCGGGCAGCGGCCGCCGGTGCCGTGGCGGGCGCTCGTGCTGGTCGTCGTCAGCCTGCCGCTCGCCGTATCCGTGCTGCGCGCCCGCGAGGTGACCTTCCCCGAGCCGCCGGCCACCGAACGGCTCCTCTATCTGCGATCGGGCAAGGTCGCCGATCGGCTGATGCTGTCGTTCGACACGCTCGCCGCCGACATCTACTGGATTCGCGCGATCCAGCACTACGGCCGCGATCGGACCGCGTTCGGCCGGCCGGACCGGTTTCAGCTGCTCTATCCGCTCCTCGATCTGACGACGACGCTCGATCCGCACTTCAACATCGCGTATCGCTTCGGCGCGATCTTCCTGTCCATCGAGGAGCCGCAGGGGCCGGGGCGAACCGACCTCGCCATCAAGCTGCTCGAGAAAGGTCTCGAGAAGAATCCGACGCGTTGGCAGTACGCGCACGACATCGGCTTCATCAACTACTGGTACACGCGCGACTACGCCGCTGCGGCCCAATGGTTCGAGCGGGCGTCGAAGATGCCCGGCGCGCCGGAATGGATCGCGCCGCTCGCAGCGATCACGCTCGTGCAGGGCGGTGACCGCACGCGCGCGCGCGGCCTGCTCACCAATCTCGCGAACTCGGCGACCGAGAAGTTCATCCGCGCGGCCGCCGAACGCGGTCTGGCGCAGCTCCAGGCGCTCGACGCCATCGACGAGCTCACCGCGCTCGTCCAGGACCACGAGCGGCGCACCGGACAGACCGTGCGCGGCTGGCAGGATCTGCCGCAGTTCCGCGCCGGCGTGCCGGGCGATCCGACCGGACAGCCCTACGTCTACGACGCCGCGACGCGGACCGTCGATCTGTCGCCGCTGTCGACGCTGCGGCCGCTTCCCAAGGTCAAGAGCCAGCAGTGACGCCCGCCGCGCTGCTGTTTCTCGGGGCCTTCGGCCTCGTCGTCGGCAGCTTCCTGAACGTGTGCATCGCCCGGATTCCGGCGGGGGAGTCGATCGTCTCGCCCGGATCGCGATGCCCGAAGTGCCGGACGCCCATCAAGTGGTACGACAACATCCCGGTGATTGGCTGGCTCGTGCTCGGCGGCCGCTGCCGCGCCTGCAAGGCGCCGATCAGCGCGCAGTATCCGCTGGTCGAGCTTGCGACTGGCGTCGCCTTCGTCGTGCAGGGCCTGGCGGTCGGTGAGCCGTCGCTGCTGCTGCTCGTCCGGCTCGTCTTTACGGCGATGTTGATCGTGCTGTTCGGCACCGACCTCGAGACGCAGCGGCTGCCGAACGTCATCACCATTCCCGGACTCGCCCTCGGCCTGACGGCGAGCGTCTTCCTGCCGCCCGGGATTGCCGACGCCGCGCTCGGCGCCGCGGTCGGCGCCGGCATTCTCTGGTTCATCCGCTGGGCGTGGTTCCGCGCCACCGGAGTCGAGGGCATGGGGCTCGGCGACGTGAAGATGATCGCGATGATCGGCGCGTTCCTCGGCTGGCGGCAGGTGTGGGTCGTGCTGGTGCTCTCGAGCCTCGCCGGCGCGATCGTCGGCATCGCCGTGATCGCGCTCGGCCGGCGGTCGCTGCAGACGCGTCTGCCGTTCGGGACGTTTCTGGCGATGGCGGCGCTGGCGGCGTCGTGGTTCGGTCCGGCGCTGGTCTCGTGGTATCTCGGACTCTACGTCTGAAGACCCTGACGAATCCGTAAAGCCCTCTTACACAATCGGTTCCGCGAAAACGCCGCCCCCCGATCGCGCGCACATTTCCCCAGGAAACGGCACAGATCGGCCCATGGAATGGCTCTTGCGACGGTCGACCCTGGCCGGAGGACTTTCCCGTGCAGGGTTCGAGCGTATCCAACGAACGAGGCTTCAGTCTCATCGAGCTGATCATGGTGATGGCAGCCATGGTCACGCTCGCCGCTGTGCTCGTACCCAGTTTCAAAACACTCACGCTGTCGATGAAAGCCAGAGACGCAGCGCGCAAGGTGGAACGTGAGTTGCAAACTGCACGGCTCAAGGCCGTCACGGTTTCTCGCACGCTGCGCGTTCGGTTCAATTGTCCGTCGGCGGGGCAGTTCCGGATCATCGAGCTCACCGGCATTGCCGCCACTGATGGCTCCGCCAATCGCTGCAGCCAGACGGCGTTTCCGTTTCCGGCGCCGATCGACACGCTGAAGGCGACACCGCAGTTCGATTCGCCGGTGTTCTCTCTGCCCACGGGCACCACGATCGCGGGCACGACGCTGGCCTTCGAGTTCGATCCGCGCGGCAACGTCTACGCGGTGAACACGGGCACGGGCACGGTGACGAAGCTCACGGCAGACGCGAGTATCGCCGTCGCGCGGTACGGCTGGACCAACACGGTGACCATCAATGCGCTGGGCAAGATCAAACTCAACTAGCGACGGCGGCTTCACGCTCGTCGAGGTGCTGGTGGCCATGTTGATCATGGCCATCGCGTCGCTTGGTGTCGCCGCGCTCTTCGCGGTCTCGATCCGGGCCAATCAGGCGGCGCGGTTCCAGACGTCGACCACCACGCTGGCGACGCAGAAAATGGAACAGCTGCGCGGCCTCACCTGGGGCTTCGATGCGGACGGCCTCGGCCTGCCCGTCTCGGACACCACGACCAATCTGAGCGTCTATCCGCCGGATGCGTCCGGCGGGGGGCTCAACCCGTCGCCGAACGACGCGCTCAACGTCAACAGCGCCGGCTTCGTCGACTATCTCGACGCCCGCGGCACGTGGGTGGGCAACGGCGCGACGCCGCCGGCGAGCGCCGTCTACATCCGGCGCTGGAGCATTCAGCCGCTGCCGACCAATCCGAACAACACGCTGATCCTGCAGGTGCTCGTCACCACCGTCCGGCGCGAGGCGCAGGTCACCGGCGAGACGCCGCGCAAGCGTCACGCCGACGACGCGCTCATCGCCACGGTCAAGACCAGGAAGGGCAAGTAGCCATGTCGTTCCGACACGCGCACGGCAAGAGCGACGCGGGCTTCACGATCGTCGAGTCCCTGATGGCGATGATCCTGCTGCTCATCGTCACCGGCGCCGCGTTCAGTCTGGTCAACCCGGGCACGGTCGCGTCGCAGGCGCAGCCGGAAGCCATGGACATGCAGCAGCGGGCGCGCATCGGCAGCGACCTGCTGTTCCGCGATCTGTTCATGGCCGGCGCCGGCGTCTACCTCGGGCCGAAGAGCGGCGCGCTGACGAACTACTTTGCGCCGATCATCCCGCGCAAGATGGGCTTCCAGAATCCGGATGCCTGGAACGTCGCCCGCACCGACGCGGTGACGATCTCCTACATCCCGAACACCTACTCGCAGACGACCATTCGCGACCCGATGCCGCTGCCGTCATCGGAGTTGAAGGTCGAGGACATGCCCAACTGTCCGAAGGGCGAGCCGCTCTGCGGCTTCAAGGACGGCATGACGCTGCTGATCTTCGATGAAGAAGGCCACTGGGACTTCTTCACGGTCACCAACGTCCAGGACGACGCGGGTCACCTGAACCATCACCAGCAGGATCTGAGCTACGCCTACCAGCCGGGCGCGGTGGTCACGCAGGCCGAGTCGCACATGTACTACTACGACGCGGCCAACCGCCAGCTCCGCCACTACGACGGCTACCAGACCGACGTGCCGGTCGTCGACAACGTCGTCGGCGTCCGCTTCGACTACTACGGCGATCCGCTGCCGCCGACGCGGCCGAAGCCGTCGCTCGGCGTCGCCAATTGCCTCTATAGCACCACCGGCACCTACATCGCGGGCATGCCGACGCTCACCACCCAGGGTGGATCGCTCGCCGAGCTGCCGATCTCGATCCTGAACGACGGCCCGTGGTGCGGGAACAACGCGAACCGGTTCGACGCCGACCTGCTGCGGGTGAAGAAGGTCAAGGTCACGCTGCGGGTGCAGGCCAGTCAGGCGCAGTTCCGCGGCTCCGGCGCGGACTTCGCCGTCGCCGGCACCAACAACAGCGCGATCAAGAGCCTGCCCGACTACACGGTGACGTTCGAAGTGACGCCGCGCAACATCAACCTGGGTCGCTGAGATCACGGCTATGTCCAACACACAGCTCGGCCAGTCGTTCGGCGACGATCGCGGATCCGCGATCATCATCGCGCTCGTCGCCACGGTGCTGCTCGCGTCGCTCGGCATCGGCCTGGTCATGCTCTCGAACACCGAGGGCTCGATCGCGTCGAACTATCGCGCCGGCAACGAAACGCTCTATGCCGCCGACGCCGCCGTCGAACGCGTCGTCAACGACGTGCTCCTGGTGCCGCGCTGGGACGACCTGCTGACCGGCGCCGTGCAGTCGGCGTTCGTGGACACCACGGTCACGCCGACCACCAGCACCGGTCAGCCGCTCAACCTCACCTCGATGACCACCGAGCTTCAGGCGCAGTCGGATGCGACGTCGCCGTGGGCGCTGAACAATCCCGTCTGGCGTCTCTACGCCTACGGCCCGATGTCCAACATGCTCGGCACCGGCACCACGGTGCAGAACGACTCGTACGTCGCGGTGTGGGTCGCCGACGATCCCAACGAGACGGACAACAACCCGAGCGCCGACACCAACGGCGCCATCACGGTGCTGGCCCAGGCGATCGGGCCCTCGGGGACGATTCGCAGCATCGAAGTCACGGTCGCCAAGACCGACACCACGGAAATCGAGCGAGGTCTGATCGCCCAGCGCGGTCAGGAAGAGCTCAACCAGCGCGCGCGGAAGGCCGCAGTCCAGTTGCCCGGCAAGGCGCTCACGGCGAGCGACATGAACCTTGCGACGGGTGGGATGGTAGTCCGATGACTCTGACCGTTTGGCAAACTCGGGAACGGCTGGCCGGCGCGCGCCGCGCCATCGCCGCCGTCGTCTTGGCCATGGCCGGCGTGTTCGCCGCTGTCCAGCCGGCCGCGGCGCAAATCGATCCGTTGATTGCGCTGAAGCGGCTGCCGCCCAACGTCGTGGTGGTCGTCGACACGTCGTTCCGCATGCTCGACGACGGCGACGGCAACTACTACGACCCGTACACCTACAACCGGGCCGACGACACCTCCGCGGCCGCGGCGCTCGGCGTGTCGAGCGCCCAGTACCGCCGCATCTACCAGAGCCTGCTCTTCGAGGCGACGCAGACCCCCAGCAACAAGTACCTGACCGCGAACATCGTCGCCGTCCAGAGCTCGGACGCCGGCTACAGCCGGTTCTACGCGCCGACGCGCTTCGAAAAGGCCCGCGCCGGCATCGCCCAGGCCGTGTCCGCCAACGCCCGGTTCGCGCGCTGGGGCCTGATGAAGCTGCGGCAGAACGCGGACGCCTGGCGAGTCGCGTGCGATACCACCGTGCACGTCACCGGGAACGCATCGCTGCAGATCTCCGGTGACAGCTGCGCCGGCGCGGTGGGCCTGGGCCTGAACCTCGGCGCCTGGGGCATCTTCGCCCCCTATGTTGCCAGCGCGAACTTTGCCATCGAGACCACCTCGAACGACGCGGTGGTGCTCGGCGTCGCCGCCAACCAGGCCACCAACATGCTCAACGCCGTCCAGGCGTCGATGGGCACTGGCCCGCTCATCCCGGCGGGCAAGGACACCAGCACCTATCAGGATCGCCCGCTCAGTCATGCGCTCGACGACGCGCGCGCGCAGGTCGCCTCGGTGATGGCCGCCGACAGCGCCGTCTGTGCGTGCCGCAACACCGTCGTCGTGCTCATCACCGGTGGCAGGGACGACGGCGATCCGGCCTACGTCGACACCCACGATCCGGTCGGCGTCGCCGGCACGTTTGCCGCGGTGACCGCCGGCGGCGCGACCCGCCGCGTGCCGATCGTCGTCATCGGCGTCAAGCCCAACCCGGCCGACGAGACCGAGCTCATCGGCATCGCCGCCGCCAGCGGCGGCCGCTACTTCGGCGCGACCAGCGCGGACGACGTCGCCGCGGCGATCAACTACGCGGTGCAGCTCGGCTACCAGAAGTCGGCCGACTTCGACGCGATGCAGAAGAGCGACTACACCTTCGTGACGCCGATCGTCGGCACCGTCAATCTCGTCGGCGCGTCCGACGTCAACGGCACGCCGCTCGCCGACACGAACATCAACTCGGTCGCCGGACCGACGACCGGGCAGCAGCTGCCTCAGCGCGGCAACTTCATGCTCACCGCCGGCTTCTCTCTGCCCGGCTTCGATGGGCGGCTCCGCGCGTTCCGGGCCTACAAGCCGGTCCTGGACGCCACCAAGCCCACCGGCTGGCGCTTCCAGCAGGACGGCACGCGCTTGTGGCCGGATCTGGATGGGCGGCCGCACCTCGCCGGCCTGGCGCGGACGCCAGCATCCTCGGACTCGCGCAACATCTATACGATCATCCCGGACACCGGCGCCGGCACCGTCGTCGCGTTCACGCTCGACAACGCTGCGATGCTGGCGCCGCATCTGGGCGGCGCCGATCCGGCGAAGCTGATTCCGCTCATTCGATCTCAGGCCATCGGCGCCGTGATCGGCTCGACGCCGGCGCTGATGGACCCGCCGTCGCTCGATCCGGCGCCGGACGCCGACTACGGCGCCAGCGACTCGACTGGCACCTACGCCGGCAACCACAAGCTGCGGCGCTCGATGATCTTCTTTGGCGCCAACGACGGCATGATCCACGCGGTCGACGCGCGCACCGGCTACGAGGTCTGGGCGTTCATCCCCTACAACCTCCTGCCGAAGCTGCGCGCGCTCATCGACGGGCAGGCGGTGGAGCAGTTCGACTACTTCGTCGACAGCTCGCCGAAGGTCGCCGAAGTGAAGATTGGCGGCGCCTGGCGAACGATGCTGGTCATCGGACAGTCGTACGGCGGCACGTTCTACCAGGCCTTCGACGTCACCGAGGCGGGCATGGGCGTGAGCCCCACCGACGATGGCCTCAGCGCCGTCTCCTCGCTGCTCGCGCGTTTCGATACGCCGAACGAGAGCATCGCGTTCAGCTGGGCGTTCCCGCGCTACTCGCAGTTCGATCCGGACGTGTTCGTCACGCAAACCCTGACGGACGGCTTTCCGGGCGGCCGCCTGACGATGTATGGCGACCTCAAGGCGTCGGCCTCGCCGGCGGAAAAGCGCGTCGGCTTCTCGTTCTCGGACCCGGCCGTCGGCGCGCTCACGAACGACCGATCGGTCAACGCGGTGATCACCGGCTCCGGGTACTTCCCGAGCATCGAGTCGGCGCTGCCGGGCCGCTCGTCGCCGCTCGTCGAAGCCGGCCACGCGTTCTTCGTGCTCAACGCCGAGACCGGTCTTCCCGTCGGCAATGCGTCCGGCGCCTGTTCGGGTACGGGGTGCATCGACGTCGGCGACAAGAACGACGGCCGCAAGAACACGATTCAGGCGGACGTCACCGCCTCGGCCGATCTGAACTCGCACGTCGTCAACAAGGCCTACGTCGGCGATACGGACGGCAAGTACTGGCGCTTTGCGATCAGTTCCTCCGGCGCGATCTCGGCGGACATGCTCTACGACACCGACCAGCCCATCTACTCGTCGTCGGCGCTGCTCCAGATCGGGTCGTCGCAGCGCTACCTGTTCTTCGGCACCGGCTCGGATCTGCTGCCGGCGTCGAATCCGGGCGGCGGATCCGCGGGAGGCACGACCTTCAAGCTCTACGGCGTCAAGGACGGCACGAACTTCGGCACGGTCACGGTCGATCGGTCGCTATCGCCGGCCGTCGTGTCGACCGCGCTCCTGACCAACGGCGAACGGCCCACGGCGGCGCCGACGGTGGCGGGCGATATCGTCTTCTTCACGACGACCACCGACGTCGCGACCGTCAATTGCGGCAACGCCACCACCAAGCTTTACGCCTTCACTTACCTGGGCACGGCGGCGTACGATTCGGATGGCAGCGGCGCCATCTCCACCGGCGAGTCGCCGGTGGTCGCGACCGCGGTCGGGCGCGGCACGGCGCCATTCATCGTCGACCAGCATCTCTATCTGTCGACGACGTCGATGACCGGCGCCGGTGTCACCGCGCTCGGCGACCCGCAGGACTTCAACAACGGCGTTGGACAGGTCGGCGTCAAGATCCTGTCCTGGAGGGAAATCCGGTGACGTCTCTTTGGCAAACCCCCGCCGTCGTCCTGGCGCTCGTCGCCTGGCTGACGGCGCCAGCGACGAGTCTCGCGGACATCGCGCAACGCGAAGCGATCCGACGCCAGCTGACCGAGCGGTCGGTCGGCACGTTCACGAACCAGGATCTGCCGCCGGTCACCGAAACAGGACCGGTGGCGGCGCCTGCGCCGGCCGGGTCGTCCACCCCGCCGCTGACCGCGCCGCCGGCAGAGGCCGCGCCCGAGGCCGCCAAGCCCGACCCGAAGACGACGGAAGAGTACTGGCGCAAGCGGATGGCGGACGCTCGCAGCTCGCTCGAGCGCAATCAGGTGCTCGCTGACGCGATGCAGTCGCGCATCAACGGGCTGAACACCGACGTCGTCAACATCGACGACCCGTTTCAGCAGGGCCAGCTCCGCAATCAGCTGACCCGGGCGATGACCGAGCTCGATCGTCTGAACCGGCAGATCGCGGCCGACACCCAGGCGATCAAGGACATTCAGACCGAAGCGCGGAAGATGCGCATTCCTCCGGGCTGGGTGCGTTAAGCGCGGCTTCGCGCTCTAGGCGCGAAGACCGATGGCACGAAGCGCGGCCGCCAGGTCGCGGCTCGAGACGCGTGTGGTCGTCCGGGTGGCACCGAGGCCGTCGGCGAGCACGAAATGCAGGCGGCCGGCCACGACCTTCTTGTCGCGCCCGATCGTGGCGAGTGCATCCCGCGCTTTCAGATCGCTCACCGGCGGCAGCCGGCCCAGGCGATCGAGCAGATCGTCGAGGCGGAGGCCATCGGCGGCGCTCAGCGTCCCTTCGCGCATCGAGATCCACGCCGCCGCGCGCATGCCGTGAGCGACGGCCTCGCCGTGCTTGAAACGCCGATAGGCGGTGATCGCTTCGAGCGCATGGCCGATCGTGTGCCCGAAGTTCAGCGCCCGCCGCGGGCCGGACTCGCGTTCGTCCCGCTGCACGATGTCCGCCTTGATGCGGCAGCACTCGGCGATCAGCGGCGTGAGCACCGCGGTGTCGCGGGCGAGAATGGCCGGCAGCTGGCGTTCGAGCCGCCCGAACAGCGCCGCAGAGCCGAGCACGCCGTACTTGACGACCTCGTAGAGTCCAGCCCTGAACTCGCGCGCCGGCAAGGTCGCCAGCGCGTCCGGGTCGCAGACGACGAGCGACGGCGAATGAAAGGCGCCGACGAGGTTCTTGCCAGCCGGGAGGTTGACCGCGACCTTGCCGCCGATGGCGCTGTCCACCTGCGCCAGCAGCGTCGTCGGCACCTGCACCAGATTCACGCCGCGCAGGTACGTGGCCGCCGCGAACCCGCCGACGTCGCCGACCACGCCGCCGCCGAGCGCGACCACGGTCCCGGCGCGATCGAGCGTGTGACGGACGCACGCGTCGTAGATCGCCGCGGCGGTGCGCAGCGTCTTGGCGCGCTCGCCGTCGCCCATCACCATGACGCCGGCGCGGCGGCGAAGCCCGCCGATCCGCCGGGCGTAGCGACGCCACACCGGCGGGCAGCTGACCACGAGCACCGAGCGATCGAGATCACGATCGGCGAGCAGGCGGGGCAGCGATCCGAGCAGGCCGGCGCCGACGATCACGTCGTACGGGCCCCGCGCGCTGGTCACGGAAATCCGGAGAGGTCGCATCCTGAGGCCGGATTAGGATAACAGTCGGCTGTGTCGGGCGACGTCTCGGTCGACTTTCTCATCGTGGGCAGCGGCATCGCCGGACTGCGCGCCGCCATCGCGGTCGCGCCTCACGGGCGCGTCCTCATCCTCACCAAGTCGTCGCCGGACGCAGGCAGCACCGGCTACGCGCAGGGCGGCATCGCCGCCGCGCTCGGACCGGATGACTCGCCGGAGCGTCACGCCGCCGACACGCTCGCCGCCGGCGCCGGTTTGTGCGATCCGGCCGCGGTCGAGGTGCTGACGCGCGAAGGCGTCGAGTACGTCCGCGAGCTGATCGCCTGGGGCACGGCGTTCGATCGTGCCGCGGACGGCTCGCTGGATCTGGCGCACGAAGGCGCGCATTCGGTCCGGCGCGTGCTGCACGCGCACGACGCCACCGGCCGCGAAATCGGCCGCGTCCTGGCCGCGCGCGCCCTCGCGCAGCCGGCGATCGACGTTCGCGACCACGCGACCGTGGTACAGCTCATCGCCGACGACGGCGGCATTTGCGGCGCGCGGTTCGTCGACGCCGACGGCGCGCTGCACGCGGCGCGCGCGCGGGTGACGCTGCTC
>DASTCC010000386.1:0-3642 GCA_035711465.1 Vicinamibacterales bacterium | reverse complement strand
GGCCCCGCCGCTCGTCGTCCGCGGCGCCGTTCCCCGCAGCGTCTTGCCGCGCTCGGGATACGCCGGGCGTGACGGCTTGGGCGGCGCTTCCTTCTTCAGCGCCTCGAGCGCTACCTGGATCGCGCGCTCGAGCTGCGGATCGCGGCCGGCGATCACGTCCTTCGGCGTCTGCTCCACCTCGATGTCCGGCGGCACGCCTTCGTTCTCGACCACCCAGCCTTCTTCCGGCGTCCAGATCGCGAGGTTCGGCGCGGTGATCGAGCCGCCGTCCATCAGTACCGGGAAGCCGAGCGTGCCGACCAGGCCGCCCCACGTCCGCTGGCCGACAATGGGACCGAGCTTGAACTTCCGGAACATCCAGGGCAGCAGATCGCCACCCGAGCCGGCCGTCTCGTCGATGATCATCACCTTCGGCCCCTGGATCGATGCGGCCGGCGTCTTCAGGTCGTCGCCGTAGCGCATGTTCCAGTAGCTGATCAGCGGGCGCCGCAGCAGGTCGATGTAATAGTCGGCAATCTGCCCGCCGCCGTTGAAGCGCTCGTCGACGATAACGGCGTCTTTGTGTGCCTGCGGGTAGAAGTAGCGCTTGAAGTAGTCGTAGCCGGGCTGCGCCGTGTTGGGCACATAGACGTAGGCCACGCGGCCGCCGGTGGCCGCATCGACTTTCTTCAGGTTGCCTTCGACCCAGTCGCGGTTGCGCAGCGCCGCCTCGTTCGCGATCGGCACCACCTTGACCACGCGCGACGCGGTGCCGTCGGCGTTCGGGCCGACCGTGAGCTCGACGATCTTGCCGGCGGTGTTCTCGAAGAAGCTGTAGACGTTGGCCGGCGGGCGCACGTCCTGGCCGCCCACCGCAATCAGGTACTCGCCGGTGCGAACGTTGACGCCCGGCTCGGTGAGCGGCGCGCGCAGCGCCGGGTTGAAGTTGAGGCCGCCGAAGACCTTCGCGAAGCGGTAGCGGCCGTTCTCGATGGCGTAGTCGGCCCCGAGCAGGCCGCCCGGAACGGTCCGCGGTGTCTCGAGCCGATCGCCGCCGCCGACGCGGTGATGCCCGACGGCCAGCTCGCTCGACATCCACTGGAGCAGGAGGTTGACGTCGCTGCGCGAGGCGGCCTCCGGCAGGAAGGCCGCATACTTCTCTTTCATCGCGCGCCAGTTGAGGCCGTGCATGTTGGCGGCATAGAAATAGTCGCGATTGATCCGCCACGCCTCGTCGAAGATCTGCGCCCACTCCGCGCGCGGGTCGATCCGGACCTCGATGCTATCCACGGCCAGGCGGCCGTCAGCGGCGTTGATGCGGCCATTGGCCGGCAGCGCGACGAGCGACCACGAGTCGCGGCCCCGATACATGACCTTCTTGCCGTCGGCGGTCACGTAGTAGGCACGCGCCTGATCGAGGATGCGCTCGTCTGCCCGTTTGGCGAGGTCGAAGCGATGCAGGGCCTGCACCGGCGGTCCCGGCGGCCCCTGCGCCTGCGGATCGGGCGGCGGCGGAGGATCCGCGCTGGCACGGAGGTAGTACAGCTGACCGGCGGCGCCCGCCTGCAGGTTCGACAGATCGCCGGCGCCGATCGGCAGATCGAGAATCCGGTACTCGATGCCCTCGAAATCGATGCGCACCGGCTCGGCCGCGGCGCTCTCCGCGGCCGGCTTGCCGTCAGCGGCCGGCTTCTTCTCGGCCGGCTTCTCTTCGTCGCTCTCCTTCGCAAGTGGTGACGGCACGTTGTTGGCGAGGACGACCAGGTAGACGTTGCGGGTGCGGCGGTTGTCGGTGGTCGACTGGGCGAACCAGTCGAGCACCGGGCCGGCATCGGTGGACCCGAACAGGTAAAGGTACTTGCCGCTTCGGTCGAACACCGGCTCGCTGACCTCGGCGAGGCCATCGGTGATCGGGAACGACTTCTTCTGTTCGACCGAGTACACCGATAGCGTCATCGCCAGCGCCTGCGTGTTCGCCGTGTAGGCCAGCCAGCGCGAATCCGGCGACCAGCCGTAGGTCAGGATCGTCACCGGACCGTAGACCTTGTTGGCCGCGACCTTCGACGCCGCGCCGGAGTCGACGTCGATCACGAACAGCGCCTGCGAATTGTCGGTGTAGGCGAGCTTGCGGCTGTCGGGCGACCACATCAGGCCCGAGTAGAAGCCGGCGCCGCCTGGCTTGAGCTTCTTGATGTCGCCCTTGCCGTCGTGAAAGGCGACGTAAATCTCGTACTCGCCAGAAGCGTCGGAGAGGTAGGCCAGGCGCGTGCCGTCGGGCGACCAGGCCGGCGACCGTTCATGCGCGCCGGCCGAGTTGGTCAGGTTGCGGACGTCGCCCTTCTCGGCCGGCACGGTGACGATCTCGCCGCGGAACTCGAACGCGGCGCGGGCGCCGGTCGGCGAGACGGCCGCGTCGCGAATCCAGCGCGCGCCTCTCACGAAGCGGGCGCGCGTTTCGCGCAGGTCGGACGGCACGCCGATCGCAATGCGCCGCGTGGCGCTCGTCGCCGGATCGAACAGATGCAGGTAGCCCGCCTGCGCGTAGACGATCTTGCCGCCGCCGGCCGCCGCATCGAGGATCGGAAAGTCCTGGTGGGTGGTCAGCTGCTTTACGTCTTTGGCGCCAGGCGTGAACGAGAACAGGTTGAACTCACCGGCCCGATCTGATCGGAAGTAGAGGGTGCCGCCAATCCACATCCCGTCCACGTCGTTGGAACGTGTCGCCGGTTGCGGCACCTTCTCCACGTCCTGGCTGGCGAAGTCGAAGAGCCAGAGGCGCGACACCGTGCCACCGCGATATTGCTTCCACTGCTCGAAGCGGGGTGCGATCGGGTTGTAGGCGATCCGCCGCGCGTCGGGCGAGTAGGCGCCGCTGGCGGCATTGGGAATCGGCAGCCGATCGGGCATGCCACCGTCGAGCGGCACGGTGAAGAGGTGCGTGTAGCGGTTCGTGAACACCGAGCGCGGCGAGGTGAAGAGCACCTTGCGCCCATCCGGTGTGAAGCCCTGCACCACGTCCGCACCGGGATGCCACGTCAGGCGCGTCGGCACGCCGCCCGCCGCGGGCACGGTATAGACGTCGGTGTTGCCGTCGTACTGCGCGCTGAAGGCAATCAGCGACCCATCCGGCGAAAACGCCGGGTTCGACTCGACCCCGTCGTCGGTCGTGAGCCGCCGCACGTCGGTGCCGTCGAGGCGCGCGACCCACAGATCGTCGGCGTAGACGAAGGCGACGTGCGTGCCCGACGTGGCGGGCTGATGCAGGAATCGCGTGTCGCGGACGTTGACGTTCGCCTGCGTTGACGCTCCGGCGGACAGGTTTGCGGCAAGCGGAACGGCGAGCGCGGCAACGAGGGCGAGCGTGACGACCACGGCTGGCTTCATGGCAAGGCCTCCTCCGCGGCGGGGGCGGGACACCCGGTGGCGGCTGCGACGATTTTACCTCCAGCGCCAGTTGCGTTAGAGTCGGACGCCACGCCCGTGCGCAAGATCGACGTCTTCAATCACATCTACCCGCGCCCCTACTTCGACGGCATGATGGCCGTCGCGCCCAGGCTCAAGGACATCGGCAAGCGGATGCGGAACATCCCCATGCTGGTCGACCTCGACGAGCGATTCCGCGTCATGGATCGCTTCGGCGCCGAATATCAGCAGGTGCTGTCG
>DASTCC010000385.1:0-4234 GCA_035711465.1 Vicinamibacterales bacterium | reverse complement strand
GCACGCTGCGGCGCGATCTGGCGCTGACGACGTTTGCCGTGACCATCATCGGCCTGGGCGTCGGCGCCACCGCCACGATCTTCAACGTCGTCAACGCCGTGTGGCTGCGGCCCTTGCCGTTTCACGACCCGGAGCGGCTGGTGTGGATCGCCAACGGCACCGACGCCAACCTCTCCGCGCAGACCGTCCAGGTCATGAACCTGCAGGAACTGGAGGCGCAGAGCGCCTCGTTCGACGGCGTCGCCGCGTTCTCGCCGTTCTACGGCGTCGGCGACAACCAGCTCACCGGGTCGGGCGATCCGGAGCGCGTCACCGGCATCCCGGTCACCGCCGACTTCTTCCCGCTGCTCGGCGTCACGCCTCGACTCGGCCGGACATTCTCCGACGCGGAAGCTCAATGGGGCGCGCCGAAAGCGGTGATCCTCGGCGACGCGTTCTGGCGCCGCCGGTTTGCCGCCGATCCCGGCGTCGTCGGCCGCGTCATCACCATCGACGGAGCGCCGGCGACCGTCGTGGGCGTCCTCCCCAGGCACTTCGACTTCGCCGGCATCTTCGCGCCGGGCAGCCGCGCGGATTACTTCGTGCCGTTTCCGCTCGGCGAGCAGACCAACCGCACGGGAAACTCATTGGCGCTGATCGGCCGGCTGCAAGCGAATGCGACGATCGAATCCGCGCAGGCCGAGGCGACACTGGTTGGCGATCGCATCAAGGCCGGCAGCGTCAACGACAAGCTGTGGCGAAACGCATTCCGGCCGGTGATCACGCCGCTGAGAGAACGGATCAGCGGCCAGTTCCGCACCGCCCTCCTGGCGCTCTCTGCCGCGGTCAGCGTCCTGATGCTGCTCGTGTCGGCCAATCTCTCGAACCTGCTGCTCGCGCGCGCGTCGGGCCGGCAGCGGGATCTCGCGGTGCGTGCCGCTCTCGGCGCCGAGCGATGGCAACTGGTGCGGCAGATGCTGATCGAGAGCCTGACCCTCGCCGGCGCCGGTGCGCTGGCCGGGGCGGCGCTCGCCGCGACAGCGACGACGTTCCTCGCCCGGCTCGATCGCACCACGATTCCGTTGCTCTACGACGCCCGCGTCGACGGCCTCGCGCTCGGCGCGATCGCGTTCGTCGCCATCGCGACCGGCCTCGCGGTCGGCGTCCTTCCGGCGATTCAGGCCTCGCGGCAGACTCCGAGGCACATTCTCAGCGAGGCCTCTCGCGGATCGGTCGGCGTCAGCCGGAGCTGGATGCAGCGCGCGGTCGTCATCGCCGAAGTCGCGGTCGTGTGCGTGCTGCTCGCGGGCGCCGGGCTGCTGGCGCGAAGCCTGATCCGCGTGCTCGACGCGGACCTGGGCTTTGCCTCGGAGAATCTGCTGACGGTGCGCGTCGACCCACGCCGCGCATCGACCACGCGCGCGAGCCGCAATGTGTACTTCGACGACGTCCTTCGCGAAGTCGCAGCCGTACCGGGCGTGGACGCCATCGGCCTTACCGACGCGTTGCCGTTCGGCGAGAACTTCGGTTGGCGCGAATGGGGTGTGACGCTCCCGGGCCAGTCCGGGCCGAACCGTAAGCGCGCCAACGCGCTCGTTCGGATGATCGACGACCGTTATCTCACGACGATGCGCATCGGTTTGCGCTCCGGCCGGGCGTTCACGGCCGCCGACCTCGATTCGACCGAGCCGGTCGCCATCGTCAACGAGACGCTGGCGCGGATGCTCTGGCTGGACGCGGATCCGCTCGGGCAATTGCTGTACACGGCCGGACGCGAGCGGCGCGTCGTCGGCGTTGTCGGCGGCGTGAAGTATTTCGGGCTCGATCGCGATTCCGGTCCGGAGATGTACATGCCGCTGCGCCAAACCGGCGACTACCACGTCGTCGATCTGGTCATCCGAAGCGCGGCGTCGGCCGACCGATTGATTCCAGCGGTCCGCGCCGCGCTCCGGCGCGTCGATCCGAATCTGCCGTTGACCGAGTTCCACACGATGTCGGAGCTGGTCGATCGGGCCGTGTTCGCACGACGATTCGTCGTCCAGCTGATCGCGGCGTTCGCGCTGTTCGGGCTGGTGCTCGCGTCTCTCGGACTCTACGCCGTCATCGCCTATTCGGTGAGCCAGCGCCGGCAGGAAATAGGCCTCCGCATGGCCCTCGGCGCGTCACCACACCTGCTGCGGCGGCGTGTGATGACGGAGACATTCCGGCTCGCACTGGCCGGAGTCGTGATTGGATTGCCGATCGCGTGGATGGCGACACGGACGCTGAGAAGTCTGCTCTTCGGTGTCGAGCCGACCGATCCGCTGACGTTCGCGGGCGTCCTGACGATCGTGATTGCCGTCGTCGGTGTCGCCGGGTACTTTCCCGCTCGTCAGGCGTCGCGGATCGATCCGGTGATCGCGTTACGGTCCTGATCGGCGGGCGGCGACTCGTGGCACGATAGCGCGGTCGTGGGCCGGGTCATTGATCGCCGCACGTTTCTCATCGGCGCGGGCCGGGGCGCGGCCGGTCTGGCCGCACTGTCCTCGCTCCAGGCTGGCGATCCGTGGACAGCGCTGATCAGCCGGCTCGACCAGCTCGTGCCCCAGCTCATGACGTCGGCACGGCTGCCGGGGTTGTCGCTTGCGCTGGTTCGAGACGGCCGGCTCCATTGGCGGCGCGCGTTTGGCGTCAAGGATGCCGTGTCCAGAGCTCCCGTCGATCACGACACCGTGTTCGAAGCGGCGTCGATGAGCAAGCCGGTGTTCGCCTACGCGGTGATGAAGCTTCGCGAGCGCGGCCTCGTCGATCTGGATCTGCCGCTCACGAAATTCACGACGGCACGGTTCCTCGAGGGCGATTCACGCCTCGACCTGATCACAGCGCGCCAGATCCTCTCGCATACCGCCGGCTTTCAGAACTGGCGGTCGGACGCCGCGCCGCTGAAGATTCACTTCACGCCGGGCGAGAGATATCAATACTCCGGCGAGGGCTACTCCTATCTCCAGTCCGTCGTAACCCATCTGGCCGGCGAAGCTTTCGATCCGTTCATGCGGCGAGTGCTCCTGGCGCCATTCGGCATGGAGGCGAGCGGCTATGTCTGGAACGATCATTACGAGCGGCATATGGCGAGGCCGCATGACACCGCCGGCGGAGCGCTTGACAATCAGAAGAATACGGCCGACTCCGTCGCGCGCTATGGCTCGGCCGGTGCGCTGCTTTCGACGCCGACCGACTTCGCGAAGTTCCTGTGTGAGGTGATCGCGCCGGGGCCCGCGGATGCGTTTCGGTTGTCGCGCGCCAGCCTCGAGGAGATGGTGCGTCCCGTCGTCAAGCTCGACGACGGGACGAACGGTTCCTGGGCGCTCGGTTGGCGAATTCAGCCTACCGAGAAGGGCGACTTCGTGATGCATGGCGGCGACAACGAAGGCTTCCACTGCGTCGCGGTCGCGTCGCCATCGTTGCGGAACGGCTACGTCGTCATGACCAACGGCGAGAGCGGCGTCGCCGTGCTGCCGAAGGTGATGGAGCCGATCAACGCCGCGCTGGTGGCGTAGCGATCGGCGTGTCGCGCGAGCTCAGCGGCCGGTCGCGCGCGCTGGATCCAGCCGCGCCGCTCGTCGAGCCGGGCCCGCCGAGGCGACAGTGCCGAGCAGCACCATGGCGATGATGACCGCGGCAAACGTCGGCGGATCGAGCGGTCGTACGCCGAAAAGCCAATGCGCGAGCCCTCGCGCCAGGAGAGCGGCGATGCCGGCGCCGGCGATCGTGCCGGTGACGATGGGCGTCAGTCCCTGACGGACGAGCAGACGCCACACCCGGCCCGGCGCGGCGCCGAGCGCGAGCCGGACGCCGATCTCCTGCGTCCGGTCGGCGACGACATATCCCAACAACGCATAGACGCCGACCGCGGCGATGACCGCGGCGAGCAGCGCGAAGATCAGGAGCGGGTAGAGAATGACGCGGCGCGTCGTGACCGCGCGCGTGGATTCACGAGTCTCCTGGAGCGTTCGCACCGCGTAGACGGGGACCTCCGTATCGAGCGCGGTCACGACGGCGCGTATTGCCGGCGCCAGCGCATCGATCGAGGACGCCGACCTCACGACGAGCTGGGCGGACCGCGCCGGATCCTGGCGGCTGCTGACGTAGAACGCGGGCGCGATCGCCTGATCGAGCTCGCCCATTCGTACGTCGGCGACGACGCCGACGACCTCGAAGCTGCCGGCACTTCGCGTCAGTTGAATACGCCTGCCGACAGCATCGGCGCCAGGGAAGA
>DASTCC010000384.1:0-28343 GCA_035711465.1 Vicinamibacterales bacterium | reverse complement strand
CCTCGTCGACTGAATGCGCCGCGTGTCCGGCCGCCACAGCGCGCGATCGCGAGGCAGCACGACGACGAAGTAGTTGCTCGCCGGCGAGCCGTCGCCGGCGGTGAGCGTGCCGCGCACGCCGGTCGGGCGATCGCTGAACGTGATCACGACGTCGTCGATCGGCCGATCGCGAATCTCGATCGGCGCGTCGGTGATGTCGCGGCCGCCCGCCGTGGCCGAACGCAGGAACCACTTGTCGCGCAGCGGTGGGGGGAGCGTCACGCGCAGCCGGTAGTCGAACGGCGCAATGCCCTGGATGGCGAAGGTGCCGTCGCCGCCGACTCGCGCCGGCGCGACGTTGAGAAAGGGCCGTCCCACCGCCGTGTTGTTCATCACCGAGCTGCCGCCAGCAGCAGGGCTGACGATCGTGACCGTGACGCGTGCGACGTCATCGGCTGCCGCCGGCGCCGCGCCGTCGAAGACCACGCGTCCACCGAGGTTGACGCCGGGCCTCAGCGTCAGCGTCACGCCGCTCACCGGCTGGCCGTCGACGTCGACGTCGACGCTGGCGTAGCGCGTCGTCGCGTCACCGGCGGCCGGCGGCAACGCGCCGCCCCGGCCGCCAACGCTCACAACGCCGGGAGACTGCGCGGTTTGCGTGGCTCGCGCGCGCGCCATGATCGTGTAGCGGCCGGGCGGCACCTGGGTGTAGCGGAACGTGCCATCGGCCGACGGCCGTTGACTCAAGACCGGCCGCGCGCCGGACATCGACGCGACGTTCGGCTGGTCGTAGTAAACCGAGAGCTGGACGTCGCCCAGCGACCCGCCATCCGCGGCGGCGACGGTGCCGCTGATCGTCGTCAGCCGCACCGGCGCGATCGCGAAGTCGATCCCGTTGTGCTCCTCGGCGGCGCCGACCGTGATCTTCGTCGCGTTACCGATCACCGCGGTGCCGGGGTAGTAGGTGACGGGGAATCCGATCGTCTCCGGCGCCGGGGACGACGGCGGCGCCGTTGAACCGATCGGCGCCGCCGGGGCCGCGCTGCGACGCTGCAGCGCCGCGAGCACCGCGTCCATCTCCGCATCCGATCGCCAGGAGGTGCTAGAGCCGAGCGATAGACGGCGCATCACCGCGAGCACGAGGTACTCGCCGGGCTCGAGGCCGAAGGCCCGATACGCACCGCGGTCGTCGGTGGTCAGCCAACCCTCGTCGCCGAATGGGGCGGGCGTGGTGACGGCGCCGATCCGCGACGCGATCACCTGCACGCCGGCCAGCGGCAGGCCGCGCTCGTCCCTGATCGTTCCGGCGATCACGGCGCCGCGCGTCAGCCGCATCGTGATGTCGCGGCTTTCGCCGTCGTTGATTTGAATCGTCGTGCCCGGGCGCCCGGGACGCCGCGCGCCGAAGCTGGTCGTGAGGTACGCCGCCTTGCTGACGGTGAGCGTGACGCGTGCCGACGGCAGCCGGTCGAGCACGAACCGTCCGTCATCGTCCGTGATCGCCGTCCGCGACTGCCGCAAGCCGTCGCCCGAGATCGTCACGAGCGCCCGGCGGATCGGCTGGCTGGCGGCGTCGGCGGCGAGCACTACGCCGCTGATGCGCGCGGTGCCGGTCTGGACGCCGTCGTCGCGCACCTGCATCGTGAATGCCGTCAACCCGTACGCGATGGCGACGGCCGCGAATCGCGTCATTTCCCACCCTGACGCAGGTCGACGACGTTGAGCGACACCGATCGCGTGTCACCCCAGGCGAGCGACACCGGCGTCGCGGCGCCGCGCACCTTCGCGAAGAACCCCTGCCGGCTCCAGAGCGCCGCGTCGTTCGAGCGAACGGCGACGACGAGATAGTCGCCCGCCGGAAGCGCATCGAACATGAACGTGTTCCGCGGCGACACCAGTTGAGACTGGATCCGAACCGGGCGCAGCCCGTAGTTGGTCCACTGCGCGGCGTCGGCGGGGAAGACGATGACCGTGGCTGGATCCGCAGCGCTGCCAGGCTCGACTCTGACCGCGCCGGAGAGCTTCGCGACCTTGTTGGTGAACGTGACGGTGACGTGCTCGTAGTCGGTCGTGCTGGCGATGTCGAACGGCCGGTCCGTGTAGTCGCGGCCGTCGTAGACGATGGACTTGATCAACCAGCCGGGCTGTTCTGACTTGCGGATGAGGTACTCGCCCGGCAGAAGCGCGGTGAGATAGAACACGTCCTGCGGGTCGCCCGGTTCGCTTCCGCTGCGAGACCGGCCGAGCGCCGGTTCGCCGCCCGCGGGCTCGGCCATCAGCACGCGAACTGGCGTAGTCTGCACGCCGCCCGGATCGTTCTCGACGACGGAGCGCCCGGAAATCGATCCGGTCGCCTTCAGGTCAAGGCGTACGCCGGTCACATCCGCGCCGTCGACCACGACCGGCACTCGCGCGGAGAAACCGCTGATGCTGGCGCCGTTGGTGAACGTCGTGTGGGTGGTGCCGGGCGGTCCAACCGGCAGATCGGTGATCGACATCCCGCCGCCATTCGTTCCAGGGATTCGCGGGAAGTCCCCGAGGTTGCGGGGGACCGTGCCGTATTCGCTCGCGCTTGGTGTGACGTCGACAACGTACGAGCCCGAGGGCACGTTCAGGAATACGAACTCGCCGCTGGCGTCGGGCAGTGTCGTCGCCACTTCGGATCCGAAGCCGAGGTCCTCGAGACCGACGGCTACGAGACGAATCAGTGCGACGAGCCGCATGTTGGGCGGACTGACGAGCTGGCCGGTGATCGACGCGGTGGTCACGGGCTGGATGCGGACGTCGACGCCGCGGCGCTCTTCGCCGCCGGCGAGATCGATCGGCGTCGTCTGATCGATCCGCGACGCGCCGGAATGAAACGTCATCGGGTAGCCCATCAGCCGGCCGTCGCGCGGCGGCGGCGGCACGAGCGCGCCGAGCACCAGCCGCGCGCGCGCGTCGAGGGCGAGCGCCTGCTCGACGGCCGCCGAGCCGCGCTCCGACCCGCCCGCGACTCGTGCCGCCGTTGTCGACGCCGGCACCGTAGCTTGCGTCGCCGGCACCAGGATCACGTAGCGGCCGGGGCGGAGATTGCCGAGGCGATACGCGCCGCGATCGTCAGTGACGGTCGTCGCCCCGGCCGCGAGCCGCTCGCGGCCGGCGACGGCGATGAGCGCGAGCGCGCGGACCCGCGCGCCGGCGACGGGATCGCCGCGCTCGTCGACGACCACGCCGCTGATCGATCCGGCGCGCAGCAGCGCGACGCGCACGTCCGCGATCCATTCGCCTTCGCTCAGCGGGATCGCCTGCGTACGCGGATCGCGAAGCGCGCCGCTGTCGAGGTACCCGGGCCGCGTCGCGGTCAGCCGATACGTGCTCGAAGGGCCGAGGTTGATGAACGCGAAGCGTCCGCGGCTGTCGGTCAGCTGCGACGTGGGACCGGAGCCGATTGTGACGCGACGGTCGTCAGTCGTGAGCGTGACGTCGGCGCCGGCGAGCGGCGCGCCGGTGTCGGCGTCGACGACGAGCCCGGAGATCGCGCCGGAGGGCGCCGGCGCACGGCCGGCCTGCAATCCAGTGGACGGGACGCCGGTGCGGCCGGGAAGCTGGCCCGATCCACCGGCCAACGGCAAGGCAAGCGGGCAGGCCAGCGTCAGCGTCAGGACGCCGCCCCAAGCCGCCTTTCGAATCATGCGCTGCGCTCCAGTCAATAAGACACCGGTTGCGCCCTGATGTTGCCCGGCGCCGGCACACAATCGCCGGATCCGGCACCGCGGATCACGCCGTCACGACGGCCACCAGTTCCTGCAATGAACCAATCCTCGGCGTGTCGAAATCCTCATAGAGCCCGTGCGGATCGAGGAGCATCGGGGTAATGCCGGCGCTTCGCGCGCCGACGACGTCCACGTTGAACAGATCGCCGACGTGCATCGCGGTCTCGGGTCGGCCGCCGGCGCGCTCGAGGACAATGTGGAAGAAGCGCGGATCGGGTTTTTCGACGCCCTCGACGAACGAGTCGCAGATGGCTTGAAAGTAGGGCGCGAGGCCCACGCGTTCGAACATCTGGTGCAGCACGCCGTTCGCGTTGGACGCGACCGCGAGCGTTACGCCCGCTGCGCGCAGGCGCTCGAGCGCCGGCATCACGTCGGCCGGCACGTGCTCCCAGAGATTGTGAGTGTGGTGATACGCCTTGAGATCGGCGATCACCGGCTCGCGCACGCCGCCGTCCGGCACCCCGGCGGCATCGAAGGTCAGATGGAAGTAGCGACTGCCGCGGTCGGCGTCCTTGGCCGCCGCGCCGTAAGTCGTGTCGACCGTGAACTTCGCGTGCGGCTCGGCCGCGCGCAGGGCGTCGGCGGACACGTCCACGCCGTGCGCCTTGAAGATATCGCTGACGCGATCCCAGTTGGGGAAGACGAGGACGCCGCCGGCGTCCAGGAGCAACGTCTCGATCACGTGTCAACGATACGCGATCGGGGTGTGACCCGGCCTGTCTCGGCGTTGATATATGGTGATTCACGAACGATGAAACTCGACGCCGACGGCCTGTTCGTGTCGCCGACGGATCTGGCGTACTTCCTGTCGTGTCGTCACCGGACGGCGCTCGAGATGGCCGAAGCGCACGGCGAGCGCACGCGGCCGGAGTGGAAGGACCCGCTGCTCGAGGCCCTGTTCGAGCTCGGTCTCGAGCACGAGCGGCGGTATGTCGGCCACCTCGAGCGGTCCACGCCGTCCATCGTCTCCCTTGCCGACGTTCGCGATCAAGCCGAGGCCGTGGCGCGGACGCGGCAGGCGATGCGGCAGGGCCGCGAGGTGATCGTCCAGGCGGCGCTGGCCGAAGGCCGTTGGTACGGCCGCCCGGACATCCTGCGTCGAGTCGAACGGCCCAGTCCGCGGTTCGGATCGTGGTCGTACGAGATTGCCGACACCAAGCTCGCGCGCGAGACGCGAGGCGGCACGATCCTGCAATTGGGTCTCTATTCGCAATTGCTGGAGCACGAACAGGGTCTGTCGCCCGAGTACTTCTCGGTCGTCGTGCCGGGCGAGGACGCCGGCGACGCGCACGTCGTGCGGCGCTATCGCGTCGCCGAGTACGCGGCCTACTTCCGGTTGATCAAAGCGCGCTTCGAAGCCACGGTCGGCCGCAGCCACGAGGCGCTGTTCGACGAGCACTATCCCGACCCCGTCGATCACTGCGAGATCTGCGCGTGGGCGCCGCAGTGCCGCGATCGGCGCCGCGCCGACGACCACCTCTCGCTCGTCGCCGGCATCAGCCGGCTGCAGCGCCGCATGCTGGCGCCGGTCGGCATCGTCACGGTCGAAGCGCTCGCCGCGCTTGGCGACCCGATTCCGTTCACGCCGGCGCGCGGATCGATCGACACCTACGAACGCGTTCGCGACCAGGCCGCGCTGCAGGTGCGCACGAGACGCGAGGGGCGTGTCGCGTTCGAGCTGCTGCCGATCGCGACGACGAGCATCCTCGATCCCGTTTCGGGCAGCGCGCCCGAACCCGCGGGTCTCGCCCGGCTGCCGGCGCCCTCGCCTGGCGACGTGTTTCTGGATCTCGAAGGCGACCCGCTCGCCGGGAACGCCGGCCGCGAGTACCTGTTCGGCCTGGCGACCGTGGATCCCGATCGGTCGGTTCGATATCAAGCGTTCTGGGCCGACGATGCCGCAGCCGAGCGCCGCGCGTTCGAACAGGTCGTCGATGTGATCGCGGCCCGTCTGCAGTCGGATCCAGGCGCGCACGTCTATCACTACGCGCCCTACGAGCCCTCGGCGTTCAAGCGCCTGATGGGCCGCTATTCGACGCGCGAGCGGGAAATCGATCAGCTCCTCCGCGGCCGCCGGTTCGTGGACTTGTACGCCGTCATCCGCCAGGGCCTCCGCGTCGGCGTCGAGCGCTACTCGATCAAGAACCTCGAGCCGCTCTACGCGTTTGCGCGTGCGGTCAATCTGCGCGACGCGAGCCGTGCGCTTCGCACGATGGAGCAGGCCCTCGAGCTGGACCGACCCAGTCTCGCCACCGCCGCCGTCCGGCGAACGGTCGAAGCCTACAACCGCGATGACTGTCTCTCGACACTGCGTCTGCGCGACTGGCTCGAAGAACGACGCGCCGACCTCGTCGCACTCGGCCACGCGATCCCGCGGCCCGTCAATCCCTCTGGCGACGCCGCGGAGCACCTGGACGACAGGGCGCGCGCGGTGGAGGCCGTGCGCGGCCAACTGTTGGCTGGCGTCGACGAGAACCTCCCGGCCGCGAGCGCGCGCGACGCGGCGCACTTCCGGCTCGCCTATCTGCTCGACTACCACCGCCGCGAGGACAAGGCGTTCTGGTGGGAGTACTTCCGGCTCCGCGAGTTGCCTGAGGACGAGCTCTTCGACGAGCCGTCGGCGCTGGCGGGACTCGAGTTCGTCGGCGAGCTCGGCACGGTGGCGAAGAGCTTTCTTCATCGCTATCGGTATCCGCCGCAGGAAATGGAACTGCGCCCCGGCATGAAGCTGAAGACGCAGGACGGCCGCGACTTCGGCGAAGTGCTCGCCCTGGACCGCGACGATCGCATCGTCGATCTCAAGGTCGGACCGACGCGCAGGCCGCAGCGGCCGACCGCGCTCATCAACCGCGAGTTCGTCAACGCCAAGGTGATCGAGCAGGCGCTGCTCGATCTCGGCGAACGGGTGGTGGCGGCGGGCGGGGTCGATCGGCTCGAACCGTGCGCGGCGCAGTCGCTGCTGCTGCGGCTGCCGCCGCGCGGCGCGGCCCGCGAGCCGGGCGAGCGCGTGCCGGCTTTCGCCGAGCGCGGGGCGACGATGTTCGATCGCACCGTGCTGCCGATGCAGGGACCGCCGGGATCCGGGAAGACCTACACCGGAGCGCGGATGATCTGCGCGCTGGTCGCAGCCGGCCGGAAGGTCGGCGTCGCCGGGCCGAGCCACAAGGTCATCCGCAAGCTGCTCGACGACGCGGCCGCCGCCGCGTGCGAGCGCGGCATCGACATCGCCATCGGCCACAAGGACAAGGCGGACGACGCCTCGGTCGATCCGATCGAGCACCAGGGCGGCGCCAGCCTCGTGAGCTTCACCGAGAACGACGCGGCGCTCGCCGCGATTGAGTCCGGCCGAATCCAGGTCCTTGGCGGCACGGCGTGGCTGTGGGCGCGGCCGGAATTCGCGAATGCCGTCGACGTGTTGTTCGTCGACGAGGCGGGGCAGATGTCGTTAGCCAACACCCTGGCCATCGCCGGGGCCGCGAACAGCGTCGTCCTGCTCGGCGATCCGCAGCAGCTCGATCAGCCGACCCAGGGCAGCCATCCCGAGGGCGTCGGCGTGTCCGCCCTTCAGCACGTCCTTGGCGAGGCGCCGACGATGCCGGCCGATCGCGGCTTGTTCCTGCCGCTGACGTGGCGGCTCGCGCCGGCCATCTGCGCGTTCACGTCGGAGCTGTTCTACGATGGCCAGCTCCAGTCGAAGCCCGGCCTCGAGCGTCAGGCACTCGCGGGCACGCCGGGATTCGACGGCGCCGGACTGTGGCTGGCGACCGTGCCGCACGATGGCAACACCAACGCCTCGGACGAAGAAGTCGCGGCGGTCGTCGACCTGACCCGCTCCCTCCTCAGCCCGGGATCGCGCTGGCTCTCCGAGGAAGGATCCGCAGCGCTCACCGAAAACGACATCCTGATCGTCGCGCCGTTCAATGCGCAGGTGTCACGAATCAAGGATGCGCTCGGGCCGCGGTTCCGCGTCGGCACGGTCGACAAGTTTCAGGGCCAGGAAGCGCCGGTCGTGATCTATTCGATGACGACCTCACGGCCGGAAGACGCGCCGAGGGGCCTCGGGTTTCTCTTCAGCCGAAACCGGTTGAACGTGGCGACGTCGCGGGCGCGCTGTGCCGTGATTCTCGTGGCATCGCCGTGGCTCTTCGAGGCCGATTGCGTGACGCCGCGGCAGATGCGGCTCGCCAACGCGCTCTGCCGTTTCCGCGAGATGGCGAAGGCGGTGCCCGCACCGGACCGCACGCGACCGATCGCCGAGCCCGAGCCGCAGCGCCTGTTCGACTAGTAAGGCATACTGACGGCGCCTACGCCCGTCATGCGTCGCTCGCTCCGCCGTCTTCTCGCCGCCATCCTCGGCATTGTCGCGGTCATCGTCTCGCTCGTGGCGATCGAGGGCGCACTCGAGATCCGCGAGCAGCGGCGGTTGAACCGCGAAGCGAAGCGGCGCCTGCATCCCTTTCTGCAGGTCGTGCCGTCGCCGGAGCTCTACGATCACGTCAACGCCGAACGGTTTCGGGGGGATCCGATCGAGGTGGCGAAGCCTGCCGGGGTGTTGCGCGTGTTCACGCTCGGCGGATCGACGACGCTCGGGGTGAGGAACGGCTACGACACGACCTACCCGGGCATCCTCGAGCGCCTGCTGCGCCAGCGCTTTCCGGATCGGCGTGTCGAGGTTCAGAACGCCGCGAGCGACTGGTACACGACCGCGCACACCCTCGTGAACTACCAGCTTCGTGTCCGCCGCTTCGCGCCGGACGTCGTCATCGCCTTCGAGGCCGTCAACGATCTGTGCCGCAGCTTCTCGCCGTCGTGGTGGGCCGACGGACCGTTCAAGGCCGATTACTCGCACTATTACGGGCCGCTCATCCGGCTGCGCGGTCTGGAAGCGGGCTTCCTCGATCCGCCCGCGTCCAACGCCTTCGCCAATCTGCTGATCTGGCGTCGCGCACGCGAGCTGTTCGGCGCGCCCTCGCCCTACGACGTCACACCTGACGGATTGAGACGGCTGCGTCAGGCGCTCCGGCCGGTGCCGGTGTCCGAGTTCGTGAGCCTGCCGTCGTTCCGCGCCAACATCGAAGCGCTCGTGCGCGCGATCCGCAGCGACGGCCACATGCTCGTGCTGGCGTCGCAGCCGTTTCTCTATTCCGAATCGCTGGCCGCCGACGACCGCGCGAAGCTGCTGTTCGGACCGGTGTTCTGCGCCGAGGGCAGGACATTCCCGGACGACGCGTCGATGGCGGCGGGCCTGCGCCGCTTCAACGAGGCGGCGCGGAAGATCGCCAGCGCGAACGGCGTGCCCTTCCTCGATTTCGAAGCCGCCGTGCCCAAGGACGGCCGCCATTTCTCGGACGACGTGCACATGACCGCGGCCGCCAACGAGATCCTGGCGAAGCTCGCATTCGACTGGCTGGTCACGTCGGACGTGCTCGCGTCGTCGCGCGAACGCTGATTCCGCGGGCGTCAAAGCCTGTCGAGCTTCTGCTCCAAGGTGTCGAACCGGGCGTCCAGGCGGTCGAACTTCGTGTCCATGCGATCGAGCCTGGCGTCCAGCCGATCGAACCGCTCGTCCATGCGACCGAACCGCTCGTCCATGCGGTCGAACCGCTCGTCCATGCGATCCAGCCGCCCGTCGATCCCGTCGAGCCTGCCATGGATGTCGCCGATCTGGCTCTTCAGCGGCGAGATCTGGTCGACGATGAAGCTTCGCAACTCCAGAAAGTGATCTTTGGCGCCACTGTCCATCTTTTCGACCTTGAGTTCGAGAGCAGTCAGCCGTTCGTCCGTCGTCGGCACGTCCTCTTCTCCAATCGCGCCGCGGACGACGACGATAGCATCGTCGCCGGGCGTTGGGGGCAGCGCAATTGCCATGCCCGCGACGAGAGATCAATCGAGGCGCCAATCGAGGACCGGTGTTGCAGAAACTGCAATGACGAGGAATGTGATGGAGAGCGAAAGCTGCGGACTGCGGGCTGCGGGCGACAGGCTCCGGTCGATCGCGCGTGCAGCGCTAGCCCGTCGCCCGCCGTCTGCAGTCCGCTGGGCTCCGCCCGGTGCCGGCAGCCCGCAGCCCGTTACTGCGCCGAAAAGTTCGGCCTTCCCTTGCGCAGGATGAACTTCTGGATCTTGCCCGTGGCCGTCTTGGGCAGCTCCTCGACGGTCGTGAAGGTGTGGGGCACCTTGAAATGGGCGAGGTGCTCGCGGCAGAAGGCGCGCAGGTCGGCCGGCACCACGACGCATCCGGCCCGCGCCACCACGAAGGCGTGCGGCGCTTCGCCCCATTTCTCGTCGGGCAGTCCCACGACCGCTGCCTCCTGCACGGTGTCGTGGCGCATCAGCGTCGCCTCCACTTCGACCGACGAGATGTTCTCGCCGCCGCTGATGATGACGTCCTTCAACCGATCGCGAATCTCGATGTAGCCGTCGGGGTGAACGACCGCGCCGTCGCCAGAGTGAAACCAGCCGTCGCCCATCACCGCATCGGTGGCCTTCGGATCGTTGTAATAGCCGCTCATGACGACGTTGCCGCGCACGACGATCTCGCCTCGGGTCTCGCCGTCGCGGGGCACCTCGGCGCCAGTCGTGTCGACGACGCGCACCTCACCGCCGGCGACCTGCTCGACGCCCTGGCGGGCTTTCTGTCGCATCTGTTCCTCGCGCGGCAGTTCGGCGTGCTCGGGCAGCGGCTCACAGAACGTCATCAACGGCGACGTCTCGGTCAGACCGTAGAGCTGCGAGATGGTCCAGCCGAGCTCGTCCTCGATTCGCTGGATGGTCGCGGCCGCCGGCGGCGCTCCCGCGGTCACGACGCGGACGCCGCGCGGTACACCGGCCTTGAGCTCCCCGGGCGCGTTGGCCAGCGCGATCAGGACGGTCGGCGCGGCGCAGAGAAACGTGATGCCCTCGTCCCTGGTGAGGCGGAAGACGGCGGCCGCGTCGACCTTGCGCAGGCAGACGTGGCGGCCGCCGATCGCGGTGACGATCCACGTGAACGTCCAGCCGTTGGCGTGGAACATCGGCAGCGTCCACAGGTAGCGATCGGCGGGCGTCATCGGCGTGTGCACCAGCATGCCGACGGCGTTCACCCACGCGTTGCGGTGCGTGATCATCACGCCCTTGGGGCGCGACGTCGTGCCGCTCGTGTAGTTGATGGTCAGCAGGTCGCGCTCGCCGACGGCGGGCCGCACCGGTTCGGCCGATGCCTCGCGCACCAGCGTCTCGTAGTCGAGCCAGCCGTCTTTCGCACCCGAGAGCGCGACGAAATGGCGGACGCCGGGCAGCGACGGACGGATGCCGTCGACGATGGCGAGATAGTCGCGATCGACACAGACGACCGTGGTGCCGCTGTGTTGCAGCAGGTACTGAAACTCGCCCGGTGCCAGGCGGTAGTTGATAGGCACCAGCACCGCGCCGATCTGCGGCACGGCATAGAAGGCCGCCAGCTGCGCGTGCGTGTTCGGCGCGATCGTGGCGACGCGATCGCCCGGGCGGACGCCGAGCGCCTGGAGCGCCGCCGACCAGCGATCGCAGCGCTCGAAGAATTGCGCGTACGTCCAGCGGGTCTCGCCGTCGACGACGGCCAGGCGACTGCTGTACAGGCGCCGCGCGCGCCGCATGAACTCCAGTGGTGAGAGCGGAGTCTCCATTGGGCGCGATTCTACAGCGCCGCGAGACCGCGAAGCGCCCCGGCCCACAAGGCCCAAGCCCCAGTCAGCGCCTGTGCTACTGTCCCAGCCACCGTGACCGAACCTGCGCGCGCCGCCTCCGAGTCGTCCCTCGTCCGTTCGATCGGAACCGTGGCCCTCGCCGCCAGCATCGTCAACGTCACGATCGGCGGCGGCATCTTCCGCCTGCCGGCCGACGGGGCCGGGACGCTGGGCGCGACCGCGCCGATGGCGTATCTGCTTTGCGCGGCGGCGATGGGCTTGATCGTGCTCTGCATGGCCGAAGCGGGGAGCCGGGTCGCGCTCACCGGCGGACTCTACGCGTACATCGAGGTCGCGTTCGGGCCGTTCGTCGGCTTCCTGGCCGGGTTTCTGCTCTGGATGGTGCTGACGTTTGCGATGGCGGCGGTGGCGACCGTCCTGGTCGCGAATCTCGGGGCGCTGGTGCCGGCGCTGTCGTCGCGCGCGGTCTCTGCCGCGGTGCTGGTCGTCATCTACACCGTCTTCGCCGTCATCAACATCATCGGCGTCCAACGGGGCGCGCGCGTCAACACGGCAATCACCGTCGCGAAGCTGCTGCCGCTCCTGCTGCTGATCGTCGGCGGGCTGTTTGCGATCGACCCGGCCAATCTCACCGCCGGGGAGCCGCCGGACATGGCGACGCTGGCGCGCAGCAGCATCCTGCTGATCTTCGTCTTCGCCGGCATCGAGGCGGCGCTCGTACCGGGCGGGGAAGTGCGCGATCCGGCGCGGACGGTGCCGCGGGCGATCTTTCTCGCGATGGGCGCGGTGACGCTGCTCTATGCGGGGCTTCAGTTCGTGGCCCAGGGCGTGCTGGGTCCGGCGCTGGCGACGTCGAAAGCGGCGCCGCTCGCCGATGCCGCGGGCGTCGCGATCGGCGGCTGGGCGCGCCAGCTGCTGCTCGTCGGCGCGATCATCTCGATGCTCGGCCACGCGGGCGGGATGATCCTGGCGACGCCGCGGACGCTCTTCGCCTTCGCGCGCGACGGGTTCCTGCCCGCGGCGCTGGCGCGAGTGCACCCCGTGCATCGCACGCCGGTGACGGCGATCGTCGTCCAGTGCTCGCTCGTGCTCGTGCTCGCGATCTCGAGCACGTTCGAGCGCCTGGCGATCCTCGCCAATCTCTCGACGCTGATCGTCTACGGCCTGGCCTGCATCGCGACGTGGCAGCTGCGGCGCCGCGACGTGCGCGCCGGCGGCGTGCCGTTCCGGGTGCCGATGCCCGGGCTGGTCGTCGTTCTCGCGCTCGCCGTCATCGGCTGGATGCTGACGAGCGTCACGCGTGAGGAATGGACGGCGCTGGCGGTGGGGATGGGCGCGGCGGCGCTTATCTTCGCCTTCCGTCGAAAGCCGTAACCGCCGCGCCCGGTGCTACAGTAGCGCCGACGCCATGGTCCGGAAGCACGGAGAGGCGGAAGCGCGATGACGCACGCGCTGCTGCGCGCGCTCGGGTTCGCGGCGCGGAAGCACGCCGGGCAGACGCGCAAGAACGCCGGCAAGACGCCCTACCTCAATCACGTCATCGACGTCACCGCCGTGCTCGCCATCGACGGCGGCGTCAGCGACGAAGCGCTGCTCGTCGCCGCGGTGCTGCACGACACGGTCGAGGACACCGAGACGACGCTGGAAGAGCTGGCCGGCGAGTTCGGCGCCGAGGTCGCGCGTCTGGTCGGCGAGATGACCGACGACAAATCGCTGCTCAAACCGGAGCGCAAGCGCCTGCAGGTCCGGATGGCGCCGTCGGCCAGCGCCGGCGCGAAGCAGATCAAGATCGCCGACAAGATCTGCAACGTCCGCGACGTCGCCGACAATCCCGCCGCGCATTGGCCGATCGAGCGGCGGTTCGACTACCTCGACTGGGCCGCCGCCGTTGTCGCCGGCTGTCGCGGCGTGAACCAACGCCTGGACGACGCCTTCGACGCCGCGCTGGCGCGGGCGCGCGCGCGGCTCGAGCGCGAAGCGGGCGGCTGAAGGACGCGAGACTTGGTGCACGCGCTCGAAAACCCAGAGCGCGGCGTGCGACGCTCCGCCGATCTATCAGCGAGCGATACCCTCATCGATCAAGAAGGCGCGCCTGGTGTCGCAGTGTCAGCGCGACGCTCAGAACCGCACCGCCCGGCGCGACAGATAGATCTCGCCGGCGGCGGCCGCTTGGACCGCGGCCAGCAGGTCCTGGTGCAGATCTTGCTCGTTGACGACGCAGACCTTGCCGAAGTCGAGCCACTCGCCGACGTCGAGCGTCAGCGTCGTGACGAACACGAACGGCTTCGCCGGCACCGGCCTGCTCCACAGCGATTCCGGCTCGCGGCCGGCGAGCGGCGTCCGCACGCTGCAGATCACGACCTCCGGATCGACTTCCGCGACGGCGTCGAGCATCAGGCGCGACGCGACCGCGCCGGCGACATCGATCTTGCCCGTCAGCAGGAGCACCAGCGAGCGACGCAGGGAATCACAGTCGGCGACCACGAGCACGCGCAATTTGCTCATCACTCCGGCCCCCACCGCCGGCTACAACTAGCCAGCATGGCGGGTGGGGACGGGCGTGTCGTTGCGGTGGAGCAACGAGCGATTTCGGTCAGTCGAACAGCAGCCTTTCCGGACAGGCGATGCTGACCTTGCCGCGACTCTTGCGGACCGCGCCATCGCGTTCCCAGGCGTTCAGGAGCCGGCTCGCCGTGTAGGGGCTGACGTCGGCGAGCGAGGCGAGGTGTTCGTTCTTGATGTTGATCTCGACGCCTGACGGCGTATGTCTGCCGGCGCTCGATCCGAGCTTGGTCAGCGCCCGCGCCAGGCGCTGTTCGGCCGTGCCGGCGATCAGGCCGAGGTGCCGTTCGGTGAGCGACGCCACATAGTGCAGCGCGATCGCGAGCGCGTTGGCGCTGATCTGCGGGTGCGTCTTCGCCAGCCGTTGCATCGCCTCGCGCGTCCAGACGTACGTGTCCGTCTGTTCGAGGGCGACGCCGGTGCCGATGTAGTCGACGCGCTGCAGCAGGCTGCCGATGCCGAAGGCATCGCCGTCGACGAGCACGCCGATGACGACCTCGCGGCCGCTGGTGGCGACGCGGCTCAGCCGCACCTGTCCCTTGATGATCACGAACAGCAGCTCGGCCGGTTCGCCGGCCCGGCAGAGGATCTGACCGGCCGTGAATCGGCGTTCGCGGCCGGCCCCGAGGATCTCGCGTAGAGCCTGCGGTTCCAGGTTGTCGAAGAACGGGCTCGAAACCCGGCTGACGGTCGGACGATGGGGCGCCATGCGGTCCTCGTCGGGCCGCCGTCAGGCGATCGGCCGCTCGGCCCGCAGCGGAGCCAGCCGCGTCGCTTCCAGCGCGTCCCGGTAGAACAGATTGTATGTGTCGAACGGGATCAATCGTCCATCCGGGTGCACGATATGGACGCAGGTCTTCTTCACCGACCGGATGTCGAAGGCATGCGCATCGATGAACTGCATGATGATCACGCGGAACAGGTTCGTATAGGCGAGCGAAGCCGGCGCGTCGATCACCGGCAGACAGCAGAGCAGATCGCGCAGCGTCGTGGCGCTGGATCCAGGCGAGTGGTTGGTGGCGAACAGCTTCACGATCCCCTCGCGCACCGCGTCGTCGTGCTCGTAGACGATGGTGTTACGGCCGCCGTTGATCAGGATCTGCGGATCGATCAGGCCGGTGAGCGGGACGATGCGGCCGTCGATCTTCAGCGCGTAGGCCATCGCCAGCGAGTCGGGATGGCACGGCACCGGGATCACGTCCTCGGGCCGGAACACCGTCGTCTGTTCCAGGATGCGCCGGCGCACCTCGGTCAGCGTCAGCCGGTCGCGCGCCGGGTCGAAGCGATCGAGCCGTCCGGCCGATTGCACCGGCTGCAGCGTCACGCCGCGGACGCACGGCTGGGTCAGCGCGAAGTCGATGATCCGTCCGATCTCGTGATCGTTCACGCCGCGCTTCAACGTGACGACGAGCGTCGTCGAGATGCCGTGCCGGTTGAGGTGCGCCAGTGCCTGCTCGCGGATGCGGCGCAGATCGGCGCCGCGCATGTCGAGCAGCGCCTCCCGCTCGAACGAGTCGAATTGCAGATAGACCTCGAAGTCCGGCATGTACTCGGCGAGCCGGGCGACGAACGCTTCGTCCTCGGCGAGCCGGATGCCGTTGGTGTTGACCATCAGATGCCGGATCGGCCGCGCCTTGGCGGCGTCGAGGATGGCGAAGAACTCCGGGTGGATCGTCGGCTCGCCGCCGGAGATCTGCACCACATCCGGCTGACCTTCGTTGCGGACGACGGCGTCGAGCATCGCCTCGACGTGATCGAGGGTGCGAAAGAGCGGCCGGTCCGGGCCGCTCGAGGCGTAACAGATCGGGCACTGCAGGTTGCAGGCGTCGGCGACCTCGACCAGCGACAGGCAGGAATGCTGCTCGTGGTCGGTGCAGAGCCCGCAGTCGTACGGGCAGCCGTACTTCACCGGCGTGTTGTAGCGCTGCGGCGTCTCCGGCGGCTTGATGAACACCTCGCGGCAGCGGCGGTAGTAGTCGACGTCGTCGGCGACGAGCACGCGTTCGACGCCGTGCTCGGGACAGCGCTTGATCATGTAGACGTTGCCGTCCTGGAAGACGATCTTGGCGTCGACGCGCCGGTAGCAGGTGGCGCAGATCGAAATCGCGACGTCGTAGAAGAGGTACGGCCGGACGCCCACGGTCACACGTCCGGATGACGGCGGAACAACGCCTGCAGCATGTAGACGAGCCCCGTCAGACCGCCGATCAGGAAGCTGATGCAGCCGACGGCGAACGCGATGCCGCCAACCACCTGGGTCGCGCTGGTCGCGCTGCTGTTGAGGTTCAGGTCGGACAGAAAGAAGCCGCAGCCGCCGACGGCCAGCACGAGGCCGCCGAAGAACATGATCGCCACGAGCTTCCACCGCGGCCGTTCAGTGCGGGTTCCCGGAGGTGTTGGGGCTTCGTTGCTCATGCCAGGCCGCCAGCCATCGCCGCACATCATGCGCGTAGACCGCGAGGCCTGCAAGCGCAGCCCCCTGCAGCGCCGACAGCCCGAAGGCCAGCCGCACCTCGGGCTTGATCGCGTCGAGCCCCACTCGCAGCGCCAGGTAGGCGACGATCAGCGCGCGAAAGAGATCGCCTTCGGCGTGCGGACGCCGCTGCCACCGGGCCAGGCCGATGGCGACGATCGCCATCGCCAGCGATTCGTAGAGCTGCGTCGGGTGGCGCGGCACGCGGTCGCCGAAGTCCACCGCCCACGGCAGCGACGTTGGGACCCCGTAGGTGCGATCCGGGAGCCCGGCGAGGAAACAGCCGATCCGGCCGATCGCGATGCCGACCGCGATTGGCACCGCGAACAGATCGCCGGTGCGCGTGGTCACGCCGATCCAGCGCTTGGTGATCTCCACCGCCATCGTGCCGCCGAGCAAGGCGCCGACGAGCGTCTTGCCGCCGAGCAGATACGCGGGATCGTTCCAGTGCGCGAGGGTCGCGCGTGGATCCTCGAACCAGTAGAGGACACGGGATCCGATCGCCGCGCCGAGGATGGCCGCGGCGACGATCGACCAGCGCGTCTCGCTGCCGATGGCATCGCCGAAGCGGCGCCGCTGCCAGAGATACAGCCGGAAGCCGACGGCGTAGGCGAGCACCTCGAAAATCGCGTGGGCGGACAAGCGCGCCATTGTAGACGAGGCCCGATTCCCAGCCGGCGGTGTCCAACTGTCACGTTAACCTTCTTCCAACGTTCTGCGTATAGACAGACGGGTCATGACCGAGTGGCTGGCGGACTTCAAGTACGGCTTCCGGATGCTGCTGAAGCGGCCGGGCACGTCGGCGATCGCGATCGTCGCGCTCGGGCTGGGCATCGGGTTGACGACGACGATGTTCAGCATCATCCAGGGGGCGATCCTCCGCGGACTGCCGGTGGAGAAGAACTGGCAGATCTACTACGTCGGCCGCGGTCAGGCCGATCGTCCTGACGACATCCAGTCGCTCCCGCTCGACGACTTCCTCGACTATCAAACGCAGCAGACGTCGTTTCAATCCATGGCCGGCTACTACGGCGAAGGCGTGGTCGCTTCGGGCGACGGCGGCTTCGCCGAGCGGTTCCGCGGACTGCGGATCACGCCCAATCTGCTGAGCACGCTGCGCGTCCGTCCCGCCATCGGCCGCGACTTCATGGAGCGTGACGGCAAGCCCGGGGCGCCGCCGGTCGTGATCATCGGGCATCGCATGTGGACGACGCGCTTCGAGGGCGCCGCATCGGTCGTCGGCCGCGAAGTCCGTCTCAACGGCGTGATGACGACGGTCGTCGGCGTGATGCCAGAGAAATTCGGTTTCCCGGAGACCGCGGAGATCTGGTTGCCGTTCCAGCCGGAGGCGCCGGTCAAGCGCGGCGAGGGGCGAATGGTCGACGTCATCGGCCGGTTGAAGGATGGCGTGACCGGGGACCAGGCTGCCGCGGAGATCGGCGGCATCGCACGCCGGCTGGCGGAGGCGTATCCGGAGAACATGGACAAGGTCGCCCGGGCCGTGCCGTTCATGCGCCGGGCCATCCCGACCCAGATCGCCAACACGCTGTTCACGATGATGGGCGCCGTCTTCGGCGTGATGCTGATTGCCTGCGTCAACGTCACCAACCTGCAGCTGGCGCGCGCGGCCGAGCGCACCAAGGAGATCGCGATTCGCACCGCGCTCGGCTCGGGCCGGTGGCGCGTGGTGCGGCAGTTGCTTGCCGAGGGGCTTCTGCTCTCGGCGTGCGGGTCGATCCTCGGCCTGCTCATCGCGCAGACGGGCGCGACGATCTTCAACAACGCCATCGTCGACACCCAGCCGCCGTACTGGATCGTCGCGCGCCTGGATCCCGTCGTCCTGACCTTCGTCACCGTCGTCGCGGTGGCCGCCGCGCTGGTGTCGAGCCTCGTCCCGGGCTGGCGCGTTTCGCGGACCGACGCCAATCAGGTCCTGCGCGACGACACGCGCGGCGCCACCGGCGTCCGCATGGGCCGCTTCAGCCGCTGGCTAGTCGTCGTCGAAGTGACGGTGTCGTGCATCCTGCTGGTCGTGTCGGGGCTGATGATTCGCAGCATCATGACGACGAGCTTTCTGACCTACCCCTACGCGACGAAAGACGTGTTTTTCGGGAACGTCAGCCTCGACAACAAAGCGCACCCGGAGACGGACGATCTGCGCCGCGTCGCGCAGCAGCTCGAGGAGCGGATGCGGCGCGTGCCCGGCGTCCGCGAGGTGACGTTCACCACCGGGCTTCCGACCAGCTTCACCAATGCGGGCGTCATCGCCGTCGAGGGCGAGACCTACGCCACCGATCGCGACTACCCGCAGGTGGCGAGGTTCATCACCACGCCGACGTTCTTCGACGTGCTGCGCGTGAAGGCCAGGGAAGGCCGGCTGTACGGCTCCGGCGATCGTAAGGAGACCCAGCCGGTCGCCGTGATCGGCGAGGACACGGCCGCCAGGTACTTCCCCGGCGGTTCGGCGATCGGGCGCCGTTTCCGGATCGGACGCGACGGGAAACAGCCCTGGATCACGGTCATCGGCATCGTGCCGTCGCTCGCCGCCACGGTGGGCCAGGGCACGCGCACCGAGATTGCCTATCTCCCGTTCGATCAGGTGCCGTTTCGCGCCTTCAACGTTCTCGCCTCGACGAGCGGCGATCCGGTGTCGCTCGGTCCGGGCATGCGCACCGCCTTGTCCGAAGTCAGCGCGGAGAGCACGCTCGCCAATCCCAACTCTGTCGAGCGCCAGTTCTGGGGCCGCGCCTGGGCGTTCCGTCTGTTCGGCGGACTGTTCCTGACCTTCGGCGTCGCCGCGCTGGTGCTCGCGGCTGCGGGTCTCTACGGCGTCATGTCATTCACGGTGCGGCGCCGGACGCAGGAGCTCGGCGTGCGGATGGCGCTCGGCGCGAGCCGCCGCGGCGTCCTCGGCCTGGTGTTGTGGCAGGGCGCGTGGCGCGTCGCCGTCGGCGTCGTGCTCGGCATCTGGCCCGCGTACCTCGTCGGCGGCCGGATGACGGCGCTGCTCGCCAACGTCACGCCGGGCGATCCGACCGTCTATGTCGTGACCGTCGTCACGCTTCTCGCCGCCGGCGTGCTCGCGTGTCTCGCACCGGCACTCCGCGCCGCGTCGGTCGATCCGCTCACAGCCTTGCGGAGAGACTAGTCGGCGACGACGGGTTACGACGGGTTACGACGCGTGACGGCGGGTAACCACAGGTGACGACGGGTGACGACTGGTTACACGGGTGACGACAGGTGACGCCGGTCACGACGGGTGACCCGTCGTCACTTGTCGTGACCCGTCGTCACCCCCTCGTCACCGGTCGTCACCCGTCGTGACCTGCAGTCACCCGCCGTCACCCGTCGTCACCCGTCGTAACCTGTCGTAACGTGACGTTACCCTTGCGAGCGATATCCGAGGACGACGATCTACTAGTCGTCTCCAAACCCTCCGGCCTCGTGTCCCATCCGACGAAGAACGGCGAGATGTCGAGTCTGATCGGGCGGGTGCGGGTGTATCTCGGCCACGGGGAGGGGCGGCTCGTCAATCGGCTCGATCGTGAGACCAGCGGCGTCGTGCTCGTCGCCAAGCGGGCGGAAGTGGCGTCGGAGCTCGGGAAGATTCTCGCCGCGGCGAACGTGCGCAAGGTCTACGACGCTGTCGTTCACGGCCACGTCGATGGCGTCCTCACCATCGATGCGCCGCTTGGACGCGACGCGGCGAGCCCGGTCGCGATCAAGGACTGCGTCCGCGCCGACGGGGCGCCGGCGCGCACCGTGTTCCGCGGTGTCTGGCGTTTCGCCAGGCCCGATGGCGATTTCACGCTGGTCGAAGTCGAACCAGCGAGCGGCCGCAAACACCAGATTCGAATCCATGCCGCGCATGCCGGACATCCGATCGTCGGCGACAAGCTCTATGGGGGCGACGAGACCATCTACCTGCGGTTCGTGTCTGGCCAGATGACCGAGGCGGACCAGCGACAGCTGCTGCTGCCTCATCATGCGCTGCACGCGCGCGAGATGCAGTTCGTCTGGCGGGGAAAGGCCTGGACGTTCGTGGCGCCGCCTGAAGACGCCTTCCGTCAGTTCGTGTCGTAAACCTGCTCAGAAGTGCGCGGTCTTGCGATACTGACGCGGCCGCGATCGCTTGAGGCGCTCGATGCGGCCGTCGCGAAGCCACATCCGCAGCACCGGCTCGATGCGCCGGCGCGGGAAGCGGCCGTGCATGGCCTTCTGCACCTCGGCAGCGCCGAACGGACCCTCGAAACCCGAGACGACGCTGTGGAGCGCCCGCGCCGTCGCTTCACGCCGTTGCGCATGGCTGCCATCGGGAAAGACCATGTCGCCGAATTCGCTCACCACCCACACGACGTCCCACCAATCGATCAGCATCGCCACTGGATCTATCGGCTTGAATGCAGGGTCCGGTGAGTCGATACTTCACGTCTGCGAGGTCACGATGACGAGACGGGTTGCCGTATTGGCCCTCACCGCTGCCTGCGTGTGGGCCACGGGCTGTATCGACGTGGAGCAGACGCTGACGCTGGAACGGAACATGTCCGGGCGTGCCGGGTTCGCGATGAAGTTCAACCTCGAGCCGCTGGTCACGTTCATGGCGCAGATGACGCGCGAGATGGAAGGCAAGACCGGTCCGCCGACCGCGGAGGAGATCGAAAAGGTCAAGGCGGAATTTCAGAAGGACACGGTCAGGGAAGGGCGCGACAACTTCGACAGCGAGCGCAAGGACTTCGAGAGCAAGCTGCCCAACGGCGTGAAGCTGCTCGACGCGTCGTTTCAGGAAGAGGGGCTGAAGATCGGCGCCAACTTCATGTTCGGGTTCGAGAACTTCGCGCAGCTGAGTCAGATCTCGTTTCCCAAGAAGGCGGCGGAGGGGCCCGGCGGCCCTCCCGGCAACCCGATTGAAAATCCCTTCGAGGATCTGAAGCTCGTCGACGAGGGCGCGACGATTCTGATCACCGGGCCGGTGGAGAACCCGATGTCCGACGAGCAGGACAAGATGCCGCCGGACCCGGAGCTGCGCAAGCAGGTCGAGGCGCTGATGACTGGCCTGCGCGTCGCCTTCAAGATCACCTCGCCGCTCACCGTCGTCGAGTCCACCGCGCACCGCCGCGAGGGCAACACGCTGGTGTGGGAGTACGACCTCAAGTCGATCGAGAAGCTGACGCCCGAGCAGATGAAGCAGGGCATCCGCGTCCGCTACCGGAAGTAAGACGCCGGCGGCGCGTACCAGAGACTCGCGAACGGAGGGTAGAGCGATGCTCGACGATGACGGCATGGTCGGACGATTGTTGTCACGGCGCGAAGTCGTCAAGTGGCTGGGAGCGGCGGGGACGGCAGCAGTGATCGGCGACGCGCCCGCCGTCGGCGGCCGGCGCAACAGTCTGCTGGCGCAGGTGCCAGCCTGCGTGGTCGTCCCTCAGCAGATGGAGGGACCGTACTTCGTCGACGAGAAGCTGAACCGCTCCGACATCCGGACTGATCCGGCGGATGGCAAGGCGTCTGCGGGCGCCGAGCTTGCGCTGGCGCTGAAAGTGGCTTCGCTCGCCGCCGACGGGAAGTGCACGCCGCTGCCATCGGTGCTGGTGGACATCTGGCAGTGCGATGCAGTCGGGATCTACTCCGACGTCCAGGACAGCCGCGTCGGCTTCGATACCAAGGGCCGGAAGTTCCTCCGCGGTTATCAGACCGCCGACGCGAACGGGATGGTCAGGTTCACGACCATCTACCCCGGCTGGTATCCAGGACGGGCCGTGCACGTGCACTTCAAGATCCGGACGAACGCCGGCGGCGCACGCGGCGAGGAGTTCACGTCGCAGCTCTACTTCGACGAGGCGATCACGGATGCGGTCCACGCCCTGCCGCCGTATCGGGACAAGAGCGGCCGGCGGACGCTGAACGCCGCGGACGGCATCTACAAGAACGGTGGCCGCGAGCTGATGCTCGAGCTGTCGAAGACCGCCAGCGGCTATGCCGGCACGTTCGAGCTGGCGCTGCGTCGCGGCTGAAGGCGCTCGCGCTAGCGACCGCCGGCGCCGCCCGCAAGGTCGGCCCGCTCGCGGACTTCGAAGATCCCGCGATCGAAACGGATCGCATCGACGCCGGTGGCCGCGCCGCTCGGCGGCAGATCGACGTCGATGCGCCCGCCGCCGCGCGGCGCCGCCGCGTCGACGTCCACTGTTGGCACCCCGTTCCGGCAGGATTCGGTCGTGGACGGCGTCCCGACGGCGTGCGTGAACGCGCAGACGTATCGGCGCAGCCGATCCATGGCCAGCCGCGTCTCGGTGATGCCGTGGCCCTGACGCGGGTAGCGGACGTAGGTCACGTCCTTGCCGAGATCCTTCAGCGCCCGGTAGAACTCGTCGGCCTGGGTGGGCGGCACGCGCGCGTCGTTGCTGCCGTGCATGATCAGGATCTTCGACTTGACGTTCTTCACGTGCTCGATCGGCGACAGCTTCCGGTAGATCGCGGCCTGCTCCCACGGCGTGCCGAAGAACCAGCCGAGGTAGGCCGGGATGTCGGTGGTCGAGTACATCGAATAGAGGTTGGTCAGGCCCGCGCCGGGCGAGATCAGCTTGAAGCGATCGGTCTGCGTCGACATCCAGAACGTCATGTAGCCGCCGTAGCTCCAGCCGTAGGCGACCATGCGATTCGGATCGGCCCAGCCCTGCGCGATGACGTAGTCGACGCCCTTCATGATGTCGTCGTAGTCGCCGATGCCCCAGGTGTTCTGGTTGGCGTTGAGGTGCTTCTGTCCGTAGCCGGTGCTGCCGCGGAAGTTCACCTGCAGCACGAGAAAGCCGTTGGCGGCAAGCAACTGGTTCGCGGAGCTGAAGCCTTCGGTGGAGGCGCTGCTCGGGCCGCCGTGCGGATTGACGACCAGCGGATAGCGCGTGCCGGGCTGAGAGCCGACCGGCCGGGTGAGCACGCCCTCGATCGTGCCGCCCTCGGAGTTGGTCCAGCGAATCGTCTCGACCGCGCCGAACTGGACCTTGTCGGTTTCGATCCATGGGTTCGCGTTGGTGAGCCGCACCGGCGCCGCATACCCCGCGCCCTGACGCCGCGCCGCCCAGAGATCGCTCGACTGCGTGCCGTTGGAGTACGAGAACACCCAGGTCTGATTGTCGTGTGAGAGCTCGAACGCTCCGCTGACACCGGTCATCGGCGCCTTCGTCGTGCTCAGCTCGCCGGTCGAGACGTCGACGCCGAAGAGCGTCGTCCGCGTGCCCTGGCCGGTCGACCAGAACACGGTCTTGTTGTCCGACGACCAGATCGGCGTGCCGAAGTCGAGGTCGAAGTCCTTCAGCAGCACCTTCGGCGCGCCGCCGGCGGCCGGGAACAGGTGGAGCTTGTCGTACCACTGCGTGTTGCCGGCCTGCGTCTTCGAGGCGATCGCGAGTGTCTTGCCGTCCGGTGACCAGCGCGGGCTCGTGTCCGGTCCCGCGTTCTCGTAGAACTTGCGCGGCTTGCCGTCGAGCGTCGTCACCCACACGTCCGACCACGCCGCGTCGTCGACTTTCGTCGTCGGCCGCGAGACGTAGGCGATGGCGTTGGAGTCGGGCGCCCACTGCGGATCGCTGACGACGAACGCGCCTTCGGTCAGGCGCTTCTCCTTGCCCGATTCGACGTCGAGATACCAGAGGTGCGTCCAGCGGAACGTCTCGTCGACTACTTCGGCGTCGTCGCGTTCCTTGCGGCGCCGCTTGTCCTCGGCGCTCAGGGGATCGACGGCGGTGAACAGGATCTTCTTGCCGTCAGGGGAGATCGCGAAACTGCTGACGCCGCCTTCGTGTTTCGTCGCCGCCCAGGCTTCGCCGCCGTCGCTATACATGACGTGAATCTGATTGCCGCCGCCTTCGCTGGCGCCGGCGCCCTCGCTCGACGCGGCCGCGGCGGCGCTGCGCGAAGATAGGAACGCGAGCCGCGAGCCATCCGGGAACCAGGCCGGCGCCGTCGTGTTGGCGTCGCCGTAGGTGAGCCGTCGCGCGCCGGTGCCGTCGATCTTCACGCGCCAGATGTGCGTCCTGGTGCGCCACTGCGCGTCGTCCCAGTCGCGCATCGTCTGCGTGTAGAGCACCCAGCGATCGTCGGGCGAGATCGCCGGACTGCCGACGGTCGCGAAGTTCTGCGTGTCCCGGACGCTGACGAGGCGCGCGCCGGGCGCAGCCTGATCCGGGGCCGCACCGAGCGGCGTGCCGCGCGAGCCGAATAGCGAGACCGATCCGAGCAGTGCCGCGACGACGAACTGGCGATGAGTCATGGGGGCCTCGCTTATTTGTTGCGGTCGAAGATGCCGGGCTCGCGCATGGCGCGCTCGATGCCTTCGATGTCCATCGGCAGATTGCCGGACAGATTCTCGTAGCCGTTCTCGGTGATCAGGATCGCGTCCTCGAGGCGGATGTAGATGCGCTCGTCGTCGATGGTGAGGGCCGGCTCGATGGTGAAGATCATGCCGGGCTTGTAGTCGCCGTCGAAGCGCCCGCCGGAGACGTCGTGGACCTCGAGCCCGACCCAGTGGCCGAAGCTGTTGCGCGCATTGGCATAGCGGGCGACGAAGGCCGCGGCGGCGGCTTTCACCTTCGCGTCCTGGAATGCGAACGAGTTCAGAATCGCCAGCATCTTCTGATGCGCGTCCTTGAGCCGCGGCGCCGCCGGGCCCGGGCCGATCGACGACATCAGCGCCTGATAGAGCTTCACGTAGACGCCGTACATCTCGCGCTGGCGCGGCGAGAACGTGCCGTTGGCCGGGAACATCCGGGTGACGTCCGAGGTGTAGTACTTGAACTCGGGCGCGTAGTCGAAGAGGACGAGATCGCCGTCGGCGAGCTTCGACTGCGCGGCGTGGTAGTGCGGCCAGGCGGCGTTGGCGCCGGTCGCGACCAGCGCGAAGTAGCCGATGCCCATCGCGTTGTGCTTCTTGAAGACGTAGTCGGCGACGGCTTCGATCTCGTACTCGTACATGCCGACCGTTGCCGCCTTCATGCCTTCGAGAATGGCGAGGCCGGCGATGCGCGTCGCCTCGCGCACTTTCTCGATCTCGGCCCGGCTCTTGACCAGGCGCATCCTGTCGAGAATGGGATCGAGGTCGGCGACTTCCGACTTGGGCGCGGCGAGCTGCAGCTTCTTCTTGAAGACGGTCTCTTTCGATTCGCGTCCGTCCCAGGCATCGGCGGCCGTCGCGCGCTCGTGCGCGGTGACGCGATCGACGGCGACCGCGCCGATCGACTCCTCGCGGAAGGGCGCGTAGATCATCCGGCCCTCGGCGCCGGCCGCCTTGATGACGGCGTCGAATGCCGTGCGATCGACGACCGATTCGATGCCGGTGAGCCGCTGCGCTTCCGCGTCGGGCCGCAGCAGCGGTCCCTCGCTGCGATCCATCGCGTCCGTCCGCGCCGGCAGGAACAGCGTCGACCGCTTGGTCCGCCCGTCGATGAGCAGCAGCGCGCGCGGCACCTCGACGCCGGACAGGTAGAAGAACTGCTTGTTCTGTTTGAACTTCTCGTAGTTGGGCTGCTCGGTCGCGCCGAAGATCACTGCGACGCCGTCGCCGATAGCGGCCATCACCTGCGCCCGCCGCGCGGCGAATTCGGCCGGCGGAAACGCGTCGGTGAAGAGCGGGCGATCCAGCGCAGCTGTCGGCCGTATCGACCCACCCGCCAGGAGCACGATCATCGTAAGAAGCACGCGACTCATCGCCATCCTCCGGAGGCGTCGAGAATACACCGGGGGATGACGGCTTGGGCCTTGGGGCTTGGGCCTTGGGGCTTGGGGCTTGAAGGCTTGGGGCTTGGGGCTTGGAGGGCTTGGGCAAGAAACCTCACGCCTTCAAGCCCCCAAGCCTCAAGCCCCAAGGCCCAAGCCGTCATCCGCCCGCCCCCTCCGCAAACAGCTGGACGAGATGCACCAGCGTCTCCGTGGTCTTCTCGAGCCCGCGTCTCGAGTTGAACTCGAGCCGGCTGTGGAAGTTGTGGCCGCCGGTGAAGATGTTCGGGCAGGGGAGACCCCGGAAGGTCAGCTTCGAGCCGTCCGTGCCGCCGCGAATCGGCCGTGTCGTCGGCGTCAGTCCGGCGCGTGCAGCGGCGGCCAGCGCGAGCTCGACGAGCCGCGGGTGATGCTGCAGCACGTCGTTCATGTTCCGGTATTGATCGTCGATCTGCACCGAAGCTCTGACCCCGGCGAAACGCGCCGCCGTCGCGACCGCCAGCTCGTGGACGAGCCGCGTCTTCGCGTCGAGGCCACCGGCCTCGAAGTCGCGGATGATCACCTTCACGACCGCGGTCTCGACGTCGACGGTGCCGGCATACGGATGCACGAACCCGACACGGCCCTCGGTGTGCTCGGCGCGCTGATCCTCCGGCAGCGCCGTGAGAAACGCCGCGAGCGCATACGCGGCGTTGACCATCGCGCCCTTGGCCGATCCGGGATGCGCGCTCACCCCGTGAAACGTGACCGTGGCCGCGCGCGCGCTCCACGTCTCGTGGTTGATCTCGCCGAGAGCGTCGCCGTCCACCGTGTAGGCGAACTCGGCGCCGAAGGCGGAGACGTCGAAGCGGTCGATGCCGATGCCGATTTCCTCGTCGGCGGTGAACCCGATCGCCAGACGCCCGTGCGGAATCTCCGGATTGCTGGCGAGCGTATCGACCATCGCCATGATCGCGGCGACCCCCGCCTTGTCGTCGGAACCGAGCAGCGTCGTGCCGTCGGTGGTGATGATGTCGTCGCCGATCATGGTCGCGAGCACCGGATGGCGATCGGCACGGATGACCTGCGTCGGGTCGCCGGGCAGGACGAGGTCGCCGCCTTGATAGTTGGCGTGCACGATCGGCGTCACGTTCGCCCCGGTGACCGCCGGGGACGTGTCGACGTGCGCGAGGAATCCGATCGTCGGCGGCGGAACCACGTTCGCCGGCAGGTTCGATGGCCAGAAGGCGTAGACCATGCAGGCGTCGCTCACGCGGACGTCGACGGCGCCGAGCGCCGTGAGCTCCGCGGCGAGCTGCCGCGCCAGCGTCCATTGCCCATCGCTGCTCGGCACGCGCGGTTGTCCCTCGCGCGCCTCGGTGTCGATTCGGACGTAGCGCAGGAAGCGATCGACGACGGATTCGGACGGCGGACGCCAGGGCACCGGGGAATCATAAGGCGCATGTACGGCTTGGGCCTTGGGGCTTGGGCCTTGGGGTCGGGGCCGCGAGCTCTTGAGCCCCACGCCCCACGCCCCAAGCCCCAAGCCGTACAGCCACGCGCGCCAAGAGCGGCGCCGAAGGCGCTAACCACCGTCGCGCGGTACACTAGGCGCTTGATGTCCCGACTCCTCGGCGCCCTTGGGGCCCTCTTGATCGCCGCGGGCCTCGTGCTTTTCGGCCTCCAGTACTACAGACGGGCGCCGGCACCGGCGCCGCCCCCGAAGCTCGACATGGCCGAGCTCTCGGCGTCGCTGCCGACCGATCCGGCGGTGACGAGCGGCACCTACGCCAACGGACTTCGTTATTACGTCCGTGCCAATCCCGCGCCCAAGAACCGTGCGGAGCTCCGGCTCGTGGTCAACGCCGGCTCGATCCTCGAGGAGGACGACCAGCGCGGCGTCGCCCATTTCGTCGAGCACATGGCGTTCAATGGCACGGCGCATTTCCCGAAGCAGGCGATTGCCCAGTTTCTCGAGTCGATCGGGATGCGCTTCGGTCCCAACATCAACGCGACGACGACGTTCGACGAGACCACCTATTCGCTGCAGGTGCCGGTCGATCGTCCCGAGGTCCTCGACCGCGCCCTCTTGATCATGGAGGACTGGGCGCGCGCGGTGACGTTCGATCCCGCCGAGGTCGACAAGGAACGCGGCGTGATCATCGAGGAATGGCGGCAGCGTCAGGGCGCCGGCGCCCGCCTAGCCAACCAGCAGTTTCCGGTGCT
>DASTCC010000383.1:0-4752 GCA_035711465.1 Vicinamibacterales bacterium | reverse complement strand
GCCGCGCGTGTCTCGTCCCGGCGGGCGGATCGACGAACCGGCCGATCGGCAGCTCGGCGAAGGCGTCGTCGTACTGCGCGCAGATCGCGCTGCGCCGTTCGTAGTGACCGTCGATGGCGCGCAGCTGGTGCAGACCGATCGCGGCCTGCAGATCGGTCATGTTGTACTTGAAGCCGGGCGTGATCACGTCGTACGCGACGCGGCCGGGCCGCTGATAGCGGCTCCACGCGTCGCGGGTCATGCCGTGGAGCGACGCGATTCGAATCCGCTCGGCGCCCGCCGCCGACGCCGTCGTCACCATCCCGCCTTCGCCGGTGGTGAGGTTCTTGGTCGCGTAGAAACTGAAACAGGTGTAGTCGGCGGTCGTGCCGATCTTGCGGCCCGAGGCGATGCCTTCGACGCAGTGCGCCGCATCTTCGATCGTCCTCAGCCCGTAGCGCGCCGCGATCGCGGCGAAGGCGTCGACGTCGGCGGGCAGGCCGCCGTAGTGGACCGGCATGATCGCGCGCGTCCGCGGCGTGATCGCTGCTTCCGCCGCCGCCGGATCGAGGTTGCCGGTATCGGGATCGACGTCCGCGAACACCGGCGTCGCGCCGGCATGGAGGACGACGTTGGCGGTTGCGCAGAAGGTCAGCGGCGAGGTGATCACCTCGTCGCCGGGACCGATGCCGGCCGCGAGCAGCGCGAGATGGAGACCCGCGGTGCACGAGTTGAGCGCGATCGCGTGCGGCGCGCCGACGTAGTCGGCAAAGGCCCGTTCGAACCGATGCACGCGGGGCCCGGTCGAGAGCCAGCCCGATTCGAGCGTCGCGACCACTTCGGCGATCTCGCCGGGACCGATCTCCGGCGGCGCGAACGGCACGACGCTCACTGCCGGTGAGCTCATGCGGCCTCGCCCTCCGGACCGGGATCGATGGTGCTGGCGATGCGGTCGAAAACGGTGCGCCACTGGCCGAGCGCCGGGATGAACTCGCGTTCGATGACCGCCGCGAGCGACGTCCACTCACACGCCATCTGACAGGCGATGACGTGGTCGACCGCATCGCGCATGTCCTCGTCGGCGGTGGCGCCGTCCTGCTGACAGAGCGCGGCGATTTGCAGATCCGAACACTCCGCCGTCACCATCGCCAGCCGCAGCATCGTCTGCGTCGTCTGCACGAGCTCGGTCAGGCCCTGGCGGGCCGGCCGGACGTCGGACTGCCGGAAGCCGGCGGCGACGTCGCGGGCGTGGCGCTCGAGAACGTCGACGCTGGCGAGCGCGGTCGTGACCGCGTCGATCACAAGATCGAGCGCGACCTCGTTCCGGCGACGGACGGCCGGATCGAGTGTCGGTCCACCGACACCCTTGGTCCGGTCCGCCGACCGGGGCGGCGCCAGGTGGTGCACCTCGCCTCGCGGCCCGGAAGGGTCGATTGGCCGAGATTTCGCAGTAGTTCGGCGCGGTCGCGTAATGGGCGTGAACTGGCCGGCAGTCATGGTCATCTCCTGACGCCGGGAAGAATGGCGAAAACGCTGCCAAGTCAGTCGAGCGAGTAAAGAAACCCGAACGCCTCCCGATTACCGGTTCGTGCAGGGCGGCAAGTGGCCGACCCAACAGTCCGGCAAGGACGCCGGATCAACCGTCAAGGAGGAAAGGTTCACATGGCTTCGTTCTCAGTTGTTTCGAATGTCTCGGCCATCAACGCCCAGGCCAACCTCAACACGACCAACATCGGCCTGCAGAAGGCGCTCGAGCGTCTGTCGAGCGGCTACCGCATCAACCGTTCCGGCGACGACGCGGCGGGCCTCGTCGTGGCCAACCAGTACCGCTCGACGTCGGCGGTGCTGACCCAGGGCATCCGCAATGCCAGCGACGGTCTGTCGACGCTCCAGATCAAGGACGGCGCGCTGAACAACATCGCGACGCTGCTCGATCGTCTGTCGACGCTGGCGACGCAGTCGGCCTCGAGCTCGTCGAACGTGGACCGCACGGTCCTCGACGCCGAGTTCCAGGACGTGCTCACCGAGATCGACCGTGAGGCCAGCGTGGCCGGCCTCGACACGGCGCAGGGCTTCTCGGTGTTCGTGAGCGACAACGGCACCAACGGCACGATCGGCGGCTCGATCGGCGCCGCCGACGCGACGACGCTCGGCGTGGCTTCGCTGTCGGTGGACACCGCGGCGAACGCGGCGGCGGCGGTCACGGCGATCGCCTCGTCGGTCGGCACGCTCGGTTCGGCTCAGGCGACGGTCGGTACTCTGCAGAACCGTCTGCAGTTCGCCATCAGCCTGGCGCAGTCGCAGATCGTGAACACGAAGGCCGCGGAGAGCCGCATTCGCGATGCGAACATCGCGGAAGAGTCGGCCAACCTGACGCGGTACTCGATCCTGACCCAGAGCGGCATCGCGGCCCTGGCGCAGGCCAACTCGCAGAGCGGCGCGGTGCTCTCGCTGCTGCGGTAGTAGTCCGGACCGGACGGACGGCGGTTCCCCTCCGCCGCTCCGTCCGGATCCTGATTGACCGCGGCGGGCGCAGGCGGCGTCGAGAAGGAGCGTGGCGTGAGTTCGCCCATCACGTTCAGTGGGTTCAACAACATCGACTTCAACGTCGTGTTGAACGCCCTCATGCAGCAGGCCAGCCAGCCGCTGACGGTGCTGCAGTCCCAGCAGACGGCCCTCAAATCGCAAGTCACGACATTCAAGAGCCTGACGTCGCACGTCGCCACGCTGGCGTCGGCGGTCGCCGCTCTCGCCGATGCCGACGGCCTCAACGGCCACTCCGGCACCTCGAGCCAGCCGACGGCGCTCGGCGTCTCGGTCGGCCCCGGCGCGGTCGCCGGCCACTACGACGTCGTCGTCAACGAGCTGGCGCGCGCGCAGGTCACGGCCTCGACGTCGAGCGCCGCGGACTCGGACACGACGGTCGTCGCCTCGGGCGGCTCGATCACGATCGGCGGCGTCAGCGTCACGATCAGCGGCGACGTCACGCTGCAGGGTCTGGCGGCCGCGATCAACGGGACCGACGGCATCGGCGTCAACGCGGCGGTCATTCGCACGGCGGCCGACACCTATCGACTGGTGCTGACGAGCCGGGAATCCGGACTGGCCGGCGCGTTCACCATCGGCAACAACCTGACCGGCGGCGCCGGCGTGACGTTCGCGGGCAACGCGGTCGAAGCGTCCGACGCGTCGCTGCTGGTCAACAACATCCCGGTCACCGGCAGCTCGAACACGTTTACCGACGTGATCCCGGGCGTGACGCTGACCGCCTTGCAGAAGGACGCGGCGACGACGATCGCGGTCGACGTCGCCGCCGACAGCAGCGCGCTCGAGGCCAAGCTGCAGTCGTTCGTCGACGCCTACAACGGCCTGGTGCAGTTCCTGGGCGAGCAGCGCGAGGCGGCGGGCCGCAACGAGGCGTCGAGCATCGGCCGGGATCCGTTGCTCCGCCAGCTGCGCAACGCGCTGCGCACGGACATCCTCGGCGCCCACGGCACCGGCACGTTCACGCGGTTGTCCGAGGTCGGCATCGAGTTCACCCGCACCGGCCAGCTGCAGCTCGACAAGGCCAAGCTCGCCGACGCGATCGAGCTCGACGCCGACGCGGTGCGGGCGATGTTCGGCGGCGCCGGCGGCGCGTTCACGACCATCGAATCCGACCTCGAGCAGTACACGCAGACGAGCGGGTTCATCGACAACGCCACCGGTCGGCTCGACGATCAGATCGATCGGATGGATCAGCAGATCGCCAACATGCAGAGCCGGCTCGCGATCCAGCGCGAGGCGCTGCTGCGCGAATTCGTCGAGGCCGACTCGCTCATGGCCCGCCTCCGGAACCAGTCCGGGTCGCTCGCCAACTTCGGCGCCGGCCTCGGCCCGGTGTGATCGCATGAACCCTTACGCCCGCGGCGCCAACCAGTACTTCGAGACCCAGGTTCGTTCGAGCTCGCCGCTCGAGCTCGTCGTGCTCCTCTATGACGCCGCCATCCGCGCCGGCCAGCAGGCGCGCGAGGCGATGGTCAAGCGTGACATCGCGACCCGCAGCGTCTCGATCTCGAAGATGATGGCGATCGTCGGCGAGCTCCAGAACACGCTCGACATGGAGCGCGGCGGCGACGTCGCCAGGGAGCTCGATCGGATCTACGACTGGTCGACGTCGCGGCTGGTCGACGCCACGCAGAAGCAGGATCCCGCGCCGATCGACGAAGTGGTGAAGGTGATGGGGATGCTGCGCGACGCCTGGCAGACGATCGCCCGGCAGCCGGCGGGAGCGGCGGCACGGTGACGCGCGACGAGCTCGTCCGGCTCGTCGAGCAGTACCGCGCCGGCATCGAGGCGGAGCTGCAGCTGCTCCGTCAGCTCGCCGAGATCGCCAACCGGCAGCGGACCGAGACGACGACGCGCAATCTCGCCGGACTCGGCCACGCCGCCGACGAGCGCGACGCGATCATGCGGAGCCTGGTGATGATCGAGGAGGGCCTGCGGGCGGTGCGGCAGGTGCTCACCGAGCACCGCGACGTCGCGACGACGCTGCCGGGCTATCAGGACGTCGCGGCGCGGCACCGCGAGGCCGCTCACCTCGTCAACGACATCCTCGCCGTCGATCAGCAGTCGCTGTCGGCACTCGCCGACGCCGAGCTGGCGCGGCGCAGCGCGATGGCCAGCCTCGAGCGCGGCGAAGCGACGCTCGCCGCCTACCGGCGCGTGCTCGCCCCGCCGGTGGCCAGCGCGACGCTGTTCGATCGGCGCGGCTGACGATTCAGGCCGACGACG
>DASTCC010000382.1:0-2713 GCA_035711465.1 Vicinamibacterales bacterium | reverse complement strand
AGACCACCAGGATCGCGAGCACCAGCGATCCGATGCCCGTGGCCAGCAGGACGGCGGCCACCGGGCCGTTCGGCCGTTCGCCAAGCTCGCGGGCGGCGGTCGCCGGGGCGCTGTCGTGCGGCGTGGCGGCTGGGCGGGTGGGTTCGGACACGTGCGCTGCCAGCTGGTCTAGGTGACGGGGGCCTTCTTGGTGATCAGGGCGCCGAGCACCCCGGCGATCGCGGCGACGGCGAACGCCCCGACGAACAGCGTCATCGCGATCCGTCGGGCGGGCTGGTGGCGGATCAGATCGCGCCCGTAGTACGCGGCGATGACGAACGCGGCGGTGGCCAGCATCGGCGCGATCCACGCCACGTGCTCCTTCCACTCCATCGCGAACGTGTGCCAGCCGTCCGTGTCGGGGTCGGCCAGCAGCTGCGAGCGCGGGCTCTCCGGGATGTCCTCCCGGTACCACGGATAGACGATCCACGTGCCGACGATCACCGTCAGCCACGTCAGCGCCGCCATCGCGCCGGTCCCCAACACCAGCCGACGCGTCCGCTCGGCGACGCCGGCCTCGGTCACGTATTCGGGCCGCAGGCTGTAAAAGCCGGCCAAGCCGCCCGTGAACGCCACCAAGAACGCGCCGCCCAACAGGATCCCATGGATCAGGGCCCAGAACTCTCGACTCGTCAACTCCATCTGGCACCCCGCGACAGCGAACGCATCGCCGCAAGAGCATCCAATCTCGAGTGCACTCTGTCAACGTTCGCCGAGACGCGATCCGGTGGCCGATCGCGTGCCGTCTGTGCTTGATGATCGCGGTCGCGCTCGGTGCTGATGGGGATAGTCATGGCTCTAACACGATCCGCGCCGCGACGCGGCCGGCCTCGACGTCGGCGATCGCCTCGTTGACGTCGTCGAGCGAGCGCGTCTCACGGATCACGTGCGTCCTGCCGGCGGCGTGCAGCTCAAAGACCTCACGCAGCTCAGCGCGCGTGCCGACGATCGAGCCGACGATCGTGATCCCGTTGAGCACGGTCTCGAAGATCGGCAGCTTGACCTCGTTGTCCGCCGGCAGCGCCACGAATACCAGCGTGCCGCCGCGCCGCAGCGAGCCGTAGGCCTGCTCGAACGCGCGCGGCGAGACGGCGAGCGCGATCGCCTGGTCTGCGCCGCCGAGCCGCTGGATCGCCTCCATCGGATCCTCCTCGGCGGCGTTGATCGTGAACTCGGCGCCCAGCTCGCGCGCGAGTTTGAGCTTCTCATCGATCAGGTCGACGGCGATCACGCGGCCGCCGGCGATCGCGGCGTACTGGATCGCCAGGTGGCCGAGCCCGCCGACGCCGAACACCGCGACGAGATCCGATGAACGCGTGCCGGCGACCTTGACGGCCTTGTAGGTCGTCACGCCCGCGCAGGTCAGCGGCGCCGCGTCGAATGAGTCGATCCCGTCGGGCACCCGAACGACGTAGCGACCGTAGGCGACCGCGTACTCGCCGAAGCCGCCGTCGATCGAGTAGCCCATGTTCTTCTGCTCCAGGCACAGCGTCTCCCACCCCGAGACGCAGTGGTCGCAAGTACCGCACGCGTAGCCCAGCCACGGCATCGCCACGCGGTCGCCGACCGCAACCTCCGTCACCCCGGGCCCCAGCTCGACGACGATGCCGACGCCCTCGTGCCCGGGCACGAACGGCGGCGACGGCTTCACCGGCCAGTCGCCATGGGCGGCATGGATATCCGTGTGGCAGAGCCCCGAGGCCTCCACCTTCACGCGCACCTGGCCGGGGGTCAGCTCCGCCGCCGGCACACGCTCGACGGTCAGAGGACTACCAAACTCGCGCACGACGGCCGCGCGGTAGGTCCGCACGCGCGACTCGGTCACATGTGCCTGCGGTTCGGTGGCGGCGTGCTGGACACTGGACGACATACCCGGTCTCCCTCGGCGGCGGTCAGTCGCAGGCAGATAACCAGCTCCGAGGACGCCCGGCATCCGTAGCGCGCACGGGTGCTAGCGCGGCGAACTACGAACTGGAGGCCGACTATGGCACCGGCACCGCTCGGTCGGGCCGGCGACTCGGGCGCTTCCTGCCCACGGCGCGTTACGGCGGCGAAGACCGGTGCTGCCGACGCGCCGCTTCTGCGAGCCGGTCAGCCTCGCGACGGCGGCGGTCGCTGTAGGCCTGCACCTCCTCCTCGGCTGACGCGCGTAGCCGCTCGGCCAGCTGCGCCGCCTCGGCGCGCGCATCGGCCAAGCGTTGCTCGCGCTCCTGGCGGGCGGCCGTCAGCTCGCGCTCGGCGGCGGCGCGCGCCTCGGCGAGCATCGTCTCGGCCTCCGCACCAGCGTCGCGCAGCATCTTCGCCGCCCGTTCCTCAGCGACGCGGATGACCTCGGCTGCGGCAGCCTCGACGCGCGCTCGGTCGAGGATCTCCGCACGTTCGCGCTCGGCGTCCGCGCGAACCGCCTCCGCCTCGGCGCGCGCGTCAGCGAGCGTCCGCTCCGCCGCCGCGGCCGCTGCATCGGCGCGGCGGCGCGCGCCCTCAAGCGTCGCGTCGGCCTCCAGCCGAGCACCCTCGACAAGCTGTGCCTGCTCGGACTCGCGGGCGGCCAAGGCCCGCTCGCGTTCCTCAAGCTCCCGGCGCTGGTGCGTGAACGCCCGGCCGACGTCGGTGCCCGTGAACCACTGGCTCACGAGTTCGAGGTGGCGATCGACCTCGTCCGGGTCATAGCCGC
>DASTCC010000381.1:0-4888 GCA_035711465.1 Vicinamibacterales bacterium | reverse complement strand
ATCGTCGACACCACGTCCTGGACGGTCGCCGCGCGTATCGCCGATCCCTCGTTCCAGCAACCACATCAGATCGTGTTCTCCGCGGACGGCAAGACCGCGTTCGTGACGAACAACAACAAGATGGACCACATGGCCGATCCGGCGCATGCCGGCCACGCGATGCCTGGCGCCGACGGCACGGCGTCACTCGCGATCGTCGACACCACGACGCGCAAGGTCACGACGACGCTGCCGCTCGGCAAGAACCTGACTGGCATGGGCACGAAGCCGCGGCGGTGATGCCGGACGGAACCTCTTACGCGCGCCGCCGAGCGCGCCTGTCGATCGTCGTCGCGCTGGCAGCCGCGACGCTGGCCGGCGAGGCCCGGCAGACGCGAACGGCGCCGCCGCTGACCTCGATTGCCGGCGTGTCGTTCGTGCGCGACGTCTCGGCCATCGGCATCGACGAGCAGGGCAAGGCGCGGGCGCTGCCGTTTCTGGGCGGCCTCGACGTCCCGCGGCCGCAGTTCGTCGACATCGACGGCGACGCCGACCTCGATCTGTTCGTCCAGGAATACTCGAACGCGATCATGTTCTTCGAGAACACGGGCACGGCCGCCGCTCCCGTCTACACGTGGCGATCCGATCGCTATCAGGATCTCGACATCGGCGAGTGGTATCGCTTCATCGACCTCAACGGCGACGGCCTGCTCGATCTCGTATGCGAGCTGCCGTACAGCCAGATTCGCTTCTACCGCAACACCGGCACCAAGAGCGGGCCGGCGTTCACGTTCCAGGGACCGCTGCTCGACAGCGACGGCAAGCCGATGTTCCTCGATCGGCAGAACGTCCCGGCGTTCGTCGACCTCGACTGCGACGGCCGTCTCGACCTGTTCGCCGGCCGTGTCGAAGGCGTCGTCGATCGCTTCGAGGCGTCGGCGCCGAACGTCGAGCGCTTCGATCTCATTGCCGAGCGCTTCGAGGGCATCGAGATCATCGGCCGGATCGGCGGGCCCGGTCCGCGGCCGACGGCGCGGCACGGCGCCAACGCGCTCGCGTTCGCGGACTTCGACGCCGACGGCGATCAAGATCTGTTCTGGGGCGACTTCTTCGAACCGGCGGTGCTGCTGATCGAGAACATCGGCCGCACCTGCGGGTCGCCGTCGTTCCAGGTCGATCCGGTGGTCCTGCCCTATGCCGACGGCTCCGGCACCAGCGGCTACAACGCGCCGGCGCCGGTCGACCTCGATCGCGACGGCGATCTGGACTTCCTGATGGGCGTGCTCGGGGGCGCCTTCAACCCCGTCCGCACGTCGGCGGACAACTTCTTCTACTGGAATCGGACCGCCGCCGACACGCTGGAGCTTCGCTCGAAACGGTTTCTCGACGGCTTCGACATCGGCAGCGACAGCGCGCCGGCCTTTGGCGACCTCGACGGCGACGGCGATCTCGATCTGGTGGTCGGCAACAAGATCGACGCGGGCGCCGGCGACGGCGCCCGGCTGTACGTCCTCACCAACGACGGCAACTCCACCGCGACACGGTTCCGTGCCGGCGAGCCGATGCGGATCGCCGAGGGTTACAACTTCACGCCGGCGCTCGGCGACCTCGACGCCGATGGCGACCTCGATCTCGTGCTCGGGACGTGGAACTCGGACGTGCTCGTGTTCCGCAACGACGGCAGCCGCACCTCGGCGAAGTGGGTCGCCGACGCCGCCGCGACGATCAGGCCGCCGCGCGTGAGCCATGCGACGCCGGCGCTCGGCGACCTCGATGGCGACGGCGATCTCGATCTGCTGCTCGGCCAGGCGAACGGCGCGTTTCTCCTCTACCGGAACGCCGGCTCGCCGCGCGCGGCCCGCTTCGAGCTCGTCAGCGAGCACCTCGACGACCTCAGGGCCGGACGACGCAGCGCGCCGGCGCTGGTCGACGTCGACGGCGACGGCCTCGTCGACATCGTGTCCGGTCGCGAGAACGCCGGAGCGCTGGCCGTCTTCCGCAACGCCGGGACGAAGACCGCGCCGCGCTTCGCGGCCGCGGCCGAAATGCGGCTCGTCGTGCCGTCGAACGGCGTGCCGGCAATCGCCGACGTCGACGGCGACGGCGTCGCCGACCTCGTCCTCGGCACCAGCAGCGGCGGCTTGCGCTTCTATCGCGGCCGCCAATAGCGCGGGGCCCCACCCCCGCGCAGCGTCACCCTCAGCGCGGGCGCTACGCGCCCGGCTTCGGGGTGCCGCCCATGATCTTGTTGAACGACGCCTCGAGCGCGTCGAGCTCCTTCTTCAACACCTCGTACCGATCGAGCGCGTCCTTGCCGACTTTCTGATCGACCCGCCCGGTCATGCCGGCCAGGTAGCTGATGTGAGACTGCAGACCCGGCTTGCTGTAGCGAATCGACGGCGTCAGCAGCTGGTCGCCGACTTCCGTGAGCGCGACGAGCTTCGCCTTGTCGCTGCCGGCCTGCGCCTGCTGCAGCGCCTGGCGCACCCGGCCGGCGAGCGCCGTGGCGCGCTGGTTGAGCTCGCGCGCGCGCAGGTTGTGATCGTAGAGCTGCTGCAGATCCGCCGCCGTCAGGCCCTCGTCGGCGAGGTTCGGATCGATCAACACGTTGAACGGCTGGGTCGATGCCTGCCCGTTGACGGTGAGGCGCGCCTGATACGTCGCCGGCGGCAGCACCAGGCCGTTCTCGTGCTGCACGTCCCAGACGAAGCGGTTGAGGCCGACGTTCTTGGTGACGACATTCATCGCCACGGCGGCGGCGCCGCCGCGCGTGCGGCCGGCCATCATCGCGGTATCGGGATCGTCCGGATCGCCGCCGCCGGCGCCGCGACCGCCGCCTCGTCCGCCGCGGCCGCCACGCCCGCCGCGGCCGCCGCCTGCCGGTGCGTCACTGCTGTAGCGGTTCAGCACCGTCTGGCCGCCGGCGTCGAGGATCTCGATCGTCACCGGTCCGGCCGGGGCAGCGGGCAGATAGTAGTCGAGCGTCGGCCCGAGCGTGCCCGGGCTTACCCGCGTGCGATAGCCGTCGCGCGGCTTGAACAGGTGCACGTTCGCCGCGCTCAGCTGCGGCGTCATCTGCTGCAGCGCGGTGACGTTGTCGAGGATCCACAGCGAGCGCCCCTGCGTGGCGATGATCAGGTCGTTCTTGTAAACGCGGATGTCGTTGATCGGCACGTTCGGCAGGTTGAGCTGCAGCGGCTGCCAATGCGCGCCGTTGTCGAACGACACGTACATCCCGAACTCCGTGCCGGCGTAGAGCAGACCGGCGCGGCCCGGATCCTCGCGCACCACACGCGTCGGCGTGTCGGCCGGGATGCCGTTCTTGCCGGTGGTCAAGCGCGTCCAGGTCGTGCCGTAGTCGTCGGTCCTGTAGATGTACGGCGCGTAGTCGCCGAGCAGATACCGATACACGGCGTAATACGCGGAACCCGGGCGATGCGGAGAGGCGTCGATCCAGGCGACGCGGCCCTTGTCCGGCAGATCCTTCGGCGTGATGTTCTTCCAGGTCTTGCCGTTGTCGCGGGTGATGTGGAACGGCCCGTCGTTGGCGCCGGTCCAGATGACGCCGCGCTCGAGCGGCGACGGCGTGATCGCGTAGAGCGTGCTGAAGAACTCCTCGCCGGTGACGTCGCGCGTAATCGGCTCGCCGCTCGCGCCCTGACAGCAGTCGGGGTTGGCGGTCAGATCCGGCGAGATCGTTTCCCAGGTCACGCCCTTGTCGCGCGTCCGGTGGACGTGCTGCGAGCCGTAATAGAGCACTTCCGGATCGAACGGGTCGGTCGCCATCGGCGAGACGCGCTGGAAGCGCAGGATCAGATCGCGTCCCGCATTGCCGTAGAGCGACTGCGCGCCGATCCAGTACTGCTTCTCCTGGCCGGTGACGAGATTCATCCAGCTGTACTGCCCCTTGCACGACCCGTAGACGACGTTCGGGTTCTTCGGGTGCGGCATGATCGGACCGGTCTCGCAGCCGGGACCGTCACGCAAGGCGGACATGTCGTACGGGTCCCTCACACTCGGGATGATGAAGGTGCTGCCGTCCTGCTGGGCGACGTAGAGGTTGTAGGGGAACTGGTTGTCGGTCCACACGCCGTAGAACTCGGCGGTGACCTGATTGGTCTGCGTCGACCAGGTCCGGCCGCCGTCGGTCGAGACGTTCGCGCCGCCGTCGTTGGCCTGCACCATGATGTTGCCGTTCTTCGGGTTGACCCAGATGTCGTGGTTGTCGCCGTGCGGCGTCCGGATCGTCTGCCAGGTCATGCCGCCGTCAGCGGACTTGTAGAAGCCTTCGGCGCCGCCGTAGACGACGTCGGCATTGGTCGGATCGGCGCCGAGCGTCGTGTAGTAGAACGGCCGCTGGATCATCGCCGCCGGCGACGGCAGCGCCTTCCACGTCTGCCCGGCGTCGTCCGATCGATACATCCCGCCGCCCGGCAGCGCCTCGACCAGCGCGTAGAGCCGCTGCGGGTTCGCGGCGGTGACGGCGACGTTGCCCTTGCCGATCAGCTTGTTCGGCAGCCCGTTCGAGATCTGCGTGAACGTCTCGCCCCCGTCGGTGCTCTTGAAGAAGCCGCCCTTCTCGGAGCCGCTGATGATCGTCCACGGCTTGCGCTCGATCCGGTTCATCCAGGCGAAGACGACGTCCGGGTTGCCCGGCTGGAGCTCGACGTCCATCGCCCCGATCTGATCCGACATGAACAGCGTCTTCTTCCAGGTCGCGCCGCCGTCGGTGGTCTTGAAGATGCCGCGATCCGGATTCGCCTTGAAGGCGTCGCCGTAGGCCGCGACCCAGACGATGTTCGGATTGGTCGGGTGGATGCGGACCGCGCCGATCTGTCCGGCGTTGTAGAGTCCGGCGAACGTCCACGTCTTGCCGGCGTCGACCGACTTGTAGACGCCATCTCCGTAG
>DASTCC010000380.1:0-14582 GCA_035711465.1 Vicinamibacterales bacterium | reverse complement strand
TGCCCAGCGACGTGAAGGTGCGGGCGGTGGAGCTTCCGCTGCTGGGCCGCGTCGCCGCCGGCACGCCGATCGAGGCGGTGCAGACGACCGAGACCATCTTCGTGCCCGAGGACATGGCCGGCCGCCGCGGCGAGACCTACGTGCTGCAGGTCAAGGGCGACTCGATGATCGACGAGCAGATCCGCGACGGCGACTTCGTCATCGTCGAGGACAGAAAGATGGCCGACAACGGCGAGATGGTGATCGCGCTCGTCGGCGGCACCGACGTGACGTTGAAGAAGCTCTATCGCGACAACGGCCGCATCCGGCTGCAGCCGGCCAATCCGGCGATGCATCCGATTCTGCTCGACCCGTCCCAGGTCCAGGTCCAGGGCGTCGTCGTGGGCGTCATGAGAAGATACTGACGAACCCCCCGGCACCCGGACCCGACCATGACGAAGCAGATCAACTTCACGATCGTTCCAGAAGAGCCGGAAGATCCCGCGCGGGCGCGGCGCGAGTACGCCAACTTCTGCGCCGTCTCGCACACGCCGTTCGATCTGACGCTCACCTTCTGCGACGTGCGGCCGCTCTCCGAGCGCGACGTCGCCAGCGCCGAGCAATCGCAGACGGTCCGCGCCCCGGTCGTCGCCCGCATCGCGCTGCCCTTCTCGGTGGTGCCCGGTCTGATCTCGGCGCTGCAGGAGCAGATTCGCGCCGTTCAGGAAGCTCAGGGCGGCCAGCAGTCACCGCACTGGCCGAAGGGCCCGCTGCACTAGGCCCTGGCGTCATGCCACGCCGTTCTTCGGCGCAGCGGGCGTCCGAGGCCGCGACGATCTTCGAGCGCCTCGAAGCCCAGCATCCCAACGCCGACACCGAGCTGAACTTCACGACCCCGTACGAGCTCCTGGTCGCGACGATCCTGTCCGCGCAGTGCACCGACGCGCGCGTGAACCAGGTGACGCCGGCGCTTTTCGCACGCTATCCGAACGCCGCGGCGCTCGCGAAGGCGGCACCCGAGGAGCTCGAGCCTCGGATTCAATCCACCGGCTTCTTCCGCATGAAGTCGCGCAGCCTGGTCGGCATGGCGCGCGCCGTCGTCGAGCGCCATGGCGGCGAGATTCCGGCCGACATGGCCGCGCTGGTGAAGCTCCCCGGCGTCGGAAGAAAGACAGCCAACGTCGTGCTCGGACATGCGCTCGGCGTCCCCGGCCTGCCCGTCGATCGCCACGTCCTGCGCGTCGCCAACCGCATCGGCCTCGTCAAATCCGAGGACGCCGAGATCGTCGAGCGCGATCTCGCCGCGCTGCTGCCGCCCGGGCGATGGACGCGCGCGTCGGACACGCTGATCCTCCACGGCCGCCGCATCTGCAAGCCACGCCCGCTCTGCGATCGCTGCAACGTACGGATGCACTGCGACTACTTCCGGCGGCTCGGGGCCAACGCCGCTGCCGCGAGATCGCGACGTCCGGCGGCGCCCGGGCCGCGCGCCAGAAAGCCGGCGCGATGACGCGTAAGGGATTTCGCGCGCTCGTCGACGAGGCCATGGAACTGATCCCGCCGGAGTTTCGCGACGCGATGCACAACATCGCGATCGTGATCGAGGACGAGCCGACGCTCGAGCAGCTCGAGGAGGTCGGCATCGAGCCACCCGACACGATGTTCGGGCTCTACGAGGGCACGCCGCTCACCGAGCGGCAGTGGTCGAACGAGGTGGCGCTGCCCGACAAGATCACGCTGTTCCAGTTTCCGATCGAGGACGCCTGCGAGACGCGCGACGACATCATCGTCGAGATCGGCGAGACGCTGATCCACGAGATCGGCCACTACTTCGGGCTGTCAGAAGACGAGATCGAGGAGATCGAAGATCGCTACTGGCACGCCCGCGATGCCGGCGACGGCGAGCCGGGCGGCGATGACGACGACTGAGCCCGCGCCGCCCGCCCGTGTCATGCGGCGCTGGCAGTACGCGCTGCTCCTCGCATTGCCCCCCGCGCTCGTCTACTCGCTGACGATGGCGCCTGGCGTGATCGCGCGCGGCGACGTGCCGAAGTTCCAGTACCTCGGCGCGATTCTCGGCACCGCGCACTCCCCCGGCTATCCGCTCTACATCGAGCTCTCGTGGCTGTTCTCGCAGCTCCCGTTGGGCAGCATCGCCTGGCGCGTGAATATGATGACGATGCTGTTCGGCGTCTCGGCGGCGATGACGACGGCCTGGGCGGCGCGCGAGTGCGGCGCGGGGCGCGCCGCCGCGCTCGTCGCGGCGTGGGGACTCGCGTTCGGCGCCGTGTTCTGGGAGCAGGCAACCGCGGCCGAGGTCTACACGCTCGCGATCACCCTGCACTCGGCCGTGCTGGCGCTCGCGATTCGCTGGCGCCGCACCCGGCGGGATCGGGATCTGCTCGGCGCGGTCGCGGTCGCGGCACTCGCGCTCGGCCATCACCCGACGTTCGCGATGACGGTGCCGGCGCTGGTCGTGTTCGTGCTCGCGGTCGACTGGCGCACGGCGCTGCGGCCCAGGATCGTGACGCTCACCATCGCGATAGTCGCTCTCGGCCTCGCGCAGTACGGCTACATCTTTCTGCGCACCGCACAGGGGGCGGCGTTCCTCGAAGTCCGCGCCGCGTCGCTGGCCGACCTGATCTCGGCGCTTCGCGGCGACCAGTACGAAACGAGCTTCAACGCGTTCACCGGCGCCGAGCTCGTCGCCGACCGGCTGCCGCTGCTCGGCGGCGTCGTGCTGAACGAGCTGACGATTGCCGGAAGCCTCCTGGCGACGATCGGCATCGCGTGGCTGGCAACGCGCGCCTGGCGCACGGCGCTTCTTCTCGCGCTCACCGGCGCCATCGTCTTCGGCTTCACGCTGACCTACGACGTGCCTGACTACCCCGTGTTCATGACGCCGCTCTTCGCCGCCGCCTGGATTGCGGCGGCCGTCGGCCTCGACGCGGTTGCACGCCTGGTCCGACCGGCGCGGGCGCGGACGATGGTCACGGCGGCGACGGCGGCGACGCTGGCGGCGACGATGGTCGCGCGCGGCTATGCGGGACACGACCTCAGCCGCGACACCGCCGATCGCGACTACCTCGCCGCGATGTTCGAGCAGGTTCGGCTGCCGGTGACGTTCGTGTTCGATCGCGACGGTCCGCTGAGCCACGCGGTGCGCTACAAGCTCCTGGCCGATCGCGCGGCGCTCCGCCGTGCCCGGATCACGCACGTCGACACGCCGGCACAGCCGCGGCATCATCTGGATCCCAACCGCGGCGTCTACGCGTTCGAGGAGGCGCGGGCGCTGCTCGAGATGCGCGGCATCCTGATGAGTCCGGTCTGGCTCACGGCGTCATTGGCGGATCGTCCGTTGCCTCGAGGCGCGACGCTCGCCGTGGCGATGAGCGCCGAAGCGATGGGACGGCTCCTGCCCGAGGATCTCGAGTTCCTGCAGCACGCCGGAGCGGTGGCGCTGCGTCCTGGCGTCGCCCAGGTGATGCTGCTTCGCGACGGCGCGGTCGTCGGTCAGAAGTCGGGCGCCGCCGTCGATCTCAGCGGCGCGTCACCTCTGGCGCCGGATCGGCAGCTGGAAGTCGCGGCGGACGCGTCGACGGCGCGCGTCGCCTACGGTCCCGAGGTCCTCGAAAGCACCGCCGCGGTCTTGTTCGCAGTGGACAACGAGGGCCGTCCGATCTGGAGCGACGCCGTCGATCGGTCCCGTGGCATGGGCCCGTTGCACGTGCCGCAACTGCCGCTCTATCGCGCCGTCGGCGAGGCCGCGTGCGCGGATGCCATCGGCACGGACTGGGCCCGCTTCGACGATCCGTCCGTGTTCACGACGCGGATCTCGGAGTGGATGCCGCGGCGGCCGCGTACTCCGCAGGGCGTGACGATCATCGCCGCGAGCGACGACGGGCCGGTGCGGCTCGCCGGGCACACGTCGTCCGGCGAGGACGTCGACGTCACGACTTCGACGTTCGACCGCGACGTCGCCGCTGAACGATCGGCGATCGACGCGATGCTGGCCGAAGCGCGATTGACGCTGCCGGGACGATTCGTGACGCGATTCGACCACGCGCTCCAGGAGACGCGCGTCGCGTACGGAGCCGCGGCCGTCTTCGCGCTCTGGCCGCGGCCGATCGCCGTCGCGGCGCGCGCCGTCACCGGCACGCCGCTGCGTGTCTGCCTGCCGCCGGTGCGCGGCGTCGTCGCGTTCGGCGACGGATCCGAGGCGCGCGTCGAGCTGATTCGCGCGTCGATCGACAGCGTCGGCGCGGGCTGGCACGAGGCGGAAGGTTCGGGCGTCGATCTCGTCCGCTGGACGGCGGCCGCGCGGGCGGAGGCGCGCGTGTCGCTCGCCGAGGCCCCGGCCCTGCGCGTCGTCGTGCAGGCTGGACCGCAGCCAGTGCGTGCGGGCGACACGATTAGCGTCGAAATCAACGGCCACGTGCTGCCGGCGCAGCCGCTCGGCGAGGGCCAGCGCGTGTACTCATGGAACGTGCCCGAAGGCCGGTTCAGGGTCGGCTACAACTCGATCGTACTGCTCGGGCCCGTAACGGAGCCGGGCGCAGACGGCCGCGCACTCGGTCTCGGCGTCCGGGCGTTGTCGATCGAACGGATGGCGAGATGAAACGGTCGCGGCCGCCGGCTCGCAGACGCTTCGGCCAGCACTTCCTTGCCGCCGCCTGGGCGCGCAAGGTCGTGCAGGCGATCGCGCCCGAGCCGGGCGACGTCTTCCTCGAAATCGGTCCCGGACACGGCGCGCTGACGATGCCGCTCGCGGAAAGCGGCGCGCCGATTCTCGCGATCGAGATCGATCGGGATCTCGTCGCGCAACTCGCGCCGAAACTGCCGCCGAACGTCACGCTGCTCACCGGCGACGTGCTGACGGCCAACGTGATCTCGTTTCTCCGCGGTCTCGATCCGCAGCGGCCGCCGGCGATGGCCGCCGGCCCGGCGCCGCCGCGGCGCTATCGCGTCGCCGGCAACCTGCCGTACAACGTGGCGACGCCGATCCTGTTCCGCCTGATCGAGCTCCACCGCCATCAGCCGTTCTTCGTCGACGCCACGGTGATGGTGCAGAAAGAAGTCGGCGACCGGCTGGCGGCGAAGCCCGGACGCAAGGAATACGGCGCGCTCAGCATCCTCGCGCAGCTGCACTGTCGCATCGAGCGGCTGCTCGAGCTGCCGCCCGGGGCGTTCTCGCCGCCGCCCAAGGTCCGATCGAGCGTCGTCCGGCTGACGTTCACGCCGCCCGCGGTCCGCGTGGCCGACGACCTGCTGTTCGATCAGATCGTGAAGGCGCTGTTCTCGCAGCGCCGGAAGACGCTGCTGAACGCGCTCAAGCGCTACGACCCGCTCGGTCCGGCGGTGCTCCAGATATCCGGTCTCGACGGGCGGCGCCGGCCCGAGACGCTCCAAGTGGCAGAAATTGCACGGCTTGTGGAGCTGTTCGCGGCCGCCAGACGCCCTGCTGTGCTATAGTTTCGCCCAGTTTTTTCCAGCCTGAATTCGGGTCTCTCCCAGCGACCCCATCGGGCCGGACATCGTCGGGCCGTTTCCGGCGCACTCGCGCCGTGGCTGTGTCTTCGTGGGCGACGCCTGTCGCCTGAGGATACGTGTCCGGAATTGAAGGGTCAGGTCGCGTTCGTGACGGCAGCGGAAGACGGCAGGGCGGCGCCCGTCGTCGAGGTCATCCCGCTTGGCGGGCTCGGCGAGTTCGGCATGAACATGCTGCTCGTGGTCTGCGGGGAGCACGCGCTCCTCGTCGACGCGGGCGTGATGTTTCCCGAGCCCGAGCTCTTCGGCGTGGATCTGGTGATCCCGGATCTCACGGCGCTCGACCCCTATCGCGGCCGCATCGTCGGGCTGGTGCTGACGCACGGTCACGAGGACCACATCGGCGCGGTGGCGCACGTCTTCCCGCGCGTCGAGGGTCCGATCTTCGGCACCCGCTTCACGCTCGCGCTCGTCGAACCGAAGCTCGAAGAACACGGCGTCGACGCCGGCGATCGCCTGGTGGCGGTCGAGCCGCGTCAGACCGTGACCGCCGGGCCGTTCCGGATCGAGTTCCTCCGCGTCACGCACAGCATGCCGGACTGCGTCGCACTGGCGATCCATACGCCGGCCGGGGTCATCCTCCATACCGGCGACTTCAAGATCGATCAGACGCCGCTCGACGCCGCCGCGACCGATCTGCACCGCTTCGCGGAGCTCGGCAGTGCCGGCGTCCTGGCGCTGCTGTCGGACAGCACCAACGCGGATCGGGCCGGCTTCACGGGCTCGGAGCGGTCGGTGATTTCCGGGTTCGAGGAGATCTTCGCGAGCGCGCAGGGCAAGATCGTCGTCACCGCGTTCTCGACCAGCGTCTACCGGATGCAGGTGCTGGTCGACCTCGCCGAGCAGTTCGGCCGCCGGGTCGCGTTCGTCGGACGCGGCATGCAGCACGTCTCGCAGATCGCCGAGCGGCTCCGATACCTGCGCATCCCGGCGGGCCTGCAGATCAGGGACTCCGACGTCCGCGACTTCCCTTCGCAGGACGTGCTCTGTCTCTGCACCGGCTCGCAGGGCGAGCCGCTGGCGGCGCTGCCGCGCATCGCCATCGACGATCACCGGCACGTCAAGCTCGCCGAGGACGACGTCGTCGTCTTCTCGGCGCGGGTCATCCCCGGCAACGACAAGGCGATCGCCCGGGTGATGAACCATGTGGCGCGCCGCGGCGCCGAGATCGTCGCGGACGGCCAGAAGCACGTCCACGTCTCCGGACACGGCAGCGAGGAAGAACTCAAGCTGATCATTTCCCTGGTCAGGCCGCGCTACTTCGTGCCGATACATGGTGAGTACCGCCAACTGGCGAGGCACGCCCGCATGGCCACACTGGTCTGCCCGACGACGACTGTACTCATGGCGCAGGACGGCGACGTCCTGCGCTTCGATGGGGACGGCGGCCGCGTCGCCGACCGGGTCCCGGCGGGCCGGGTGCTGATCGACGGCACCCGCACCGGCGAGATTGCCGACGAAGTGCTGCGCGATCGGCGGCACCTGGCGGGCGACGGGCTGGTCGTGCCGGTGGTCGCGATCAACGGGCAGACCGGCGCGCTCGAACAGCCGCCGGAGCTCATCACCCGCGGCCTCGCGATCGACAGCCGGCACGAGGCGATGCTGCGCGAGGCGCCGGAGCTCCTGGCGCGCGCCATCGAAGCGGCGCCCTACGAAGAGCGCACGGATCCCGGGCTGCTCAAGGAGCGGGTGCGCTCCGAGCTGCAGCGGTGGTTTCGCAAGAAGGCAGGCCGGCGGCCGCTGGTGCTGCCGGTGGTTCTGGAAGTCTGAGGGAGAGGGTTCGTGGCCGAAAACGCGTTGTCGCGCCGCATGACGGAGTTCACCGGTGTGGCGCTGTTCGCCCTGGCGCTGCTCTGGCTGATCGCGCTCGCCAGCTTCAGGCAGGGCGATCCGGTGTGGTTCTTCAACAACGTGCCGCGCGGCAGCACCGCGAACTTCGCCGGCCCGCTCGGCGCGTTCATGGCGGCGCTCGCCTTCCAGCTGGTCGGCTTGTCCGCCTATCTGATTCCGATCGTCCTCGGCTTCCTCGGCTGGCACTACTTCTGGGTGCGCGAGATCGACGCGCGCTATACCAAGGCGGTCGGCGCGGTGCTGCTGATGACGTGCTCGTCGGGACTGCTCGCGCTCGCCTTCTCGGCGATGAGCCCGGATACGGGCGCGTACCGGCCCGGCGGCGCCTTCGGCGAGATTCTGGCCGACGGGCTCGCCGCCTTCCTCAACCGGACCGGCGCCGCGATTCTGCTGCTGACGCTGCTGGCCCTGTCAGTCGTGCTGTCGACGCAGTTCTCGTTCGGCCGCGCCTTCACTTCGGTGGCGGCGCGCGTGCGCGCGCAGCGCGGCCTCGTCGCGCGCTGGCGCGAGTGGCGCGAGGAGCGGCAGCGCAACGCCGAGCGCAAGCAGATCATCGAGAAGCACGTGAAGAAGGCCGGCAAGGACAAGGCGCCGGAGATTGCGACCAAGGTGGCGGATGCCGCCGAGAAGCTCCGTGCGGCGCGCGCTCGAACGGTCGAGGCCGACGACGAAGACGACGACGCCGTGGCGCCGCCTCCGCCGCCGCCGCGCCCGAAGGCGCCGGCGATCAAGCGCGCCGCGCCGCCGGTCACGCCGTCGCTGCCGCTCGACGACGCCGAGCCGATCCGTACGCCGATCGAACGCCGGCAGGGCGGCTACGTGCTGCCGCCGGTGACGCTGCTCGACGCGCCCAAGGACCAGCGCAAGATCGACGAGCGCGAGCTAATGGACGCGGCGCGGCTGCTCGAGGAGAAGTGCCGCGAGTTCTCGGTCGAAGGCGCCGTCGTCCAGATCCATCCGGGCCCGGTGGTCACGACCTACGAGTTCAAGCCCGACGCCGGCGTGAAATACAGCCGCATCACCGGTCTCGCCGACGATCTCTGTCTGGCGATGCAGGCCGAGTCGGTGCTGATCGATCGCATCCCCGGCAAGTCCACGGTCGGCATCCAGATTCCCAATCCGAACCGCGAGTCGATCGGCCTGCGCGAGCTGCTCGAAGCCGATGCCTACACGCGCTCGGCGTCGCGGCTCACGCTCGCGCTCGGCAAGACCATCCACGGCGAGCCGTTCGTCAGCGACCTGACGACGATGCCGCATCTGCTCATCGCCGGATCGACCGGCGCCGGCAAGTCGGTCAGCGTCAACGCGATGATCAGCAGCGTGCTCTTCCGCGCCACGCCCGACGACGTGCGCTTCATCATGATCGACCCGAAGCGGCTCGAGCTCGGGATGTACGAGGACATCCCGCACCTGCTGACGCCGGTCGTCGTCGATCCGAAGCAGGCCGCCAACGCGCTGCGCTGGGCCGTGCGCGAGATGGAAGAGCGCTACAAGCTGCTCGCCGCCTACGGCGTCCGCAACATCGAGCAGTTCAACCGCAACGTCAAGAACCAGCTCGCCGAGGACAAGGACGCCAAGGGGCCGAAGGGCGAAGACCTGCGGACCCTGCCGTTCATCATCGTCATCATCGACGAGCTCGCGGACCTGATGATGGTCGCGGGTAAAGAGGTCGAAGAGTCGATCGCGCGGCTGGCGCAGATGGCGCGCGCCGTCGGCATCCACCTGATCCTGGCGACCCAGCGGCCGTCGGTCGACGTCATCACCGGCGTGATCAAGGCGAACCTGCCGTCGCGCATCGCCTTCCGCGTCGCCTCGAAGATCGACTCGCGCACCATCCTCGACGGCAACGGCGCCGAACAGCTGCTCGGCAAGGGCGACATGCTCTACCTGCCGCCGGCGTCGTCGCGATTCGTGCGCATTCACGGCCCCTACATCTCCGAGCAGGAGACGGCGCGGCTCTGCAGCTTCCTCCGCAAGCAGGGCAAGCCGACCTACGACACGTCGATCACCGCCGAGGAAAAGGCCGCCGACAAGAAGCTCGAGTTCGAGAAGGACGATCTCTACGACGAAGCGGCGCGCATCGTCGTCTCGAGCGGCCAGGCGTCGATTTCGTACCTGCAGCGGCGCCTGCGCATCGGCTTCAGCCGCGCGGCGCGGCTCATCGACATGATGGAAATGGACGGCGTGGTCTCCCCGGCCGCCGGCGGCAAGCGCGAAGTGCTCGTCGATCAGCACTACTTCGAAGAAGTAGATGCGCAGCTGAGATAACCATGGCGACCATCTCCCGTTCCCGACGTCTCCTCCTCGGCCTGACCAGCGCGGCGTTCATCGCCGTCGCCGGCTTCCCCGCCACCGTCTCGGCACAGACCGCGGCGACGCTCTACGAGCGCGCGCAGGATCGCGAGGCCAGCGCCCGCAAGGCGGCGCCGCCGGCGCTCGCAGCGCTGCGCTCGGCAGCCAAATCGTACGAGGCGATCGTCGCCCGGTATCCCACCAGCGGATATTGCGACAACGCGCTCTGGCAGGCCGCCGGTCTGCTGACGCTCGCCTTCGAGCGATCGGGCGACGCCGACGATCGCAAAGCGGCCGAACGATACCTGAACTGGCTGCGCAAGGAGTATCCGACGAGCGCGCTCGCCAAGGACGTGCCGGCGAAGCTGGACGCGCTCGCGGACGCGGCGCCTGCGCCTGCCCCATCCGCGCCCGCAGCGTCGACATCGACTGCCGAGACGCAAACGCCTGGCCGGGGCGCGACGATCCGGACGATCACGCACACGTCGCTGCCGCGCGGCGATCGACTGACGATCGAGCTCAGCAAGGAAGTCGCGTTCACGGGCGATCGGATCGACGGACCCGATCGCGTGTTCTTCGATTTCGCCAACGCCGCGCCGAGCGACGCGGTCAAGAGCCAGCCCGGCCATGTCGCCGGCGCGCTGGTCAGCGGCGTCCGGCTCGGACGTCAGGCCAACGGCGCGACGCGCGTCGTCCTCGAGCTGAAAGGCGCGCCGCGCTACAGCACGTTCCCGCTCTACGATCCGTTCCGTCTCGTCATCGACATCGAATCCGACACGCTGCCAGAGCGTCCGGTTCCTGTGGCGCCCGGCCCAGCGGCGCCACAGGCGACGACGCCTGTCCCGCAGGCGGTGCCTGCCAACGCGAGCGCCACGGTCCCGCCGCCGCCGGAGAAGCCGGCCGACGGACCGGCAGCGCGCGCGGCCGAGACGCCCGCGGACAAGCCCGCCGCCTCGCCTCCGCCACCCGCGCCGGCGCCGCCGTCGGCCACCTCCAGGGGCGCGTACTCGCTGTCTCGTCAACTCGGCCTCGGCGTCTCGCGCATCGTCATCGACGCCGGCCACGGCGGCCACGATCCGGGCGCGCGCGCCAACGGCATCAACGAATCGGAGCTCGTCCTCGACGTCGCGCTGCGGGTGCAGAAGCTGCTCGAGGAACACCCGGGCGTCGAAGTCGTGCTGACGCGATCCGACGACCGCTTCATTCCGCTCGAGGAGCGGACGGCGATCGCCAATCGCGAGGGCGCCGACCTGTTTCTCTCCATTCACGCCAACGCGAGCCGGACCCTGGCCACGCGCGGCGTCGAGACCTACATCCTGAACTTCGCGAGCAACCCGCAGGCCGAGGCCGTGGCCGCGCGCGAGAACGCGACCAGCACCAAGGCCATGGGCACGCTGCCCGATCTGATCAAGGCGATCACGCTCAACAACAAGCTCCAGGAATCGCGCGAGCTGGCGACGATGGTGCAGACGGCGCTGGTGCGGAGCCTCCGCGCCAAGAGCACCGCGGTGCGCGATCTCGGCGTCAAGCAGGCGCCCTTCGTCGTGCTGATCGGCGCCCAGATGCCGAGCGTGCTCGCCGAGATCAGCTTCATCACCAACCGGGCCGAGGCGACGCTCCTGAAGCAGTCGTCGTATCGGGAGCGAATCGCGCAGGCGCTGGCCGACGCGGTCCTGAAGTACCAGGCCTCGCTGAAGAAGATCACGACGGTCGCGGTCCGGGACGAGGCGCGTTAGACGCGATTGCGCGCGGCTGGTAGACTCGATGACAGGCCGAGCCGCCTGTGCAACAGCCACCGACATCCCAGCCCCCGCCGGCACAGCCGCAGCAGCCGGTCCTGCCGGCAGAACCGTTCGTCGTCAAGGTCGTCCGCCAAGAGGCGCCCGAGACGACCGTCGGCGACGTCATCATCGGATCGCTTGGCGTGACCGGCGTGCTGCTGGTGATCGCGCTCCTGCTCGGCGCGGTAATGGCCGTCATCCGGGTCGGCTGGCATCGTCTGCGCCCGCCGGCCGACGATCACCTGCCGCCGGTGAGTCCGCTCATCGCGGATCCGTCCGTCCCCCCGTCATCCCAATCTCGGTAAGCACGCGCACGGCGGTGCCGGATGCGCCCTTGGGCTGGTGGGCCGACTTGGTCTCGGCCCACGAGGTGCCGGCGATGTCGAGATGCGCCCATGCGCCGTCGCCCGCGAACTCGCGCAGGAACGCGGCCGCGGTGATCGCGCCGCCCGGCCGTCCGGCGGAGTTCAGGATGTCGGCGATCTCGCTGCGGATCTGCTCGCGCGCTTCCTCGTAGATCGGCATCGGCCACAACCGATCGCCGGCGCGTTCGGCGGCGTCGCGAACGGTGTTCACCCACGCGTCGGGGTGTCCGAACAATGCCGCGACGTGTTTGCCGAGCGCGACGACGACGGCGCCGGTGAGCGTGGCGACGTCGATGAGGTGGGTGGCGCCGAGCGATCGGGCGAAGACGAGGGCGTCGGCGAGAATCAGCCGCCCTTCGGCGTCGGTGTTGTTGATCTCGACGGTCTTGCCGTTCATGCCCTTGACGACGTCGCCGGGGCGCGTCGCCCTGCTGCCTGGCATGTTCTCTGTCGCCGGGATCACGCCGATGACCCGGTAGGGCGATCCGAGCCGCGCGATCGCGCGCATCGCCGCCGCGACCGCGGCGCCGCCGGCCATGTCGCCGCGCATCCGCTCCATGCCTTCGGCCGGCTTGATCGAGATGCCGCCGGAGTCGAAGGTGACGCCCTTGCCGACCAATCCGATCACCGGCGACGCCGGCGCGTTCGGCGGGTTGTGGCGCAGCACGATGACGCGCGGCGGCTCGGCACTGCCCTGCGCGACCGCCTGCAGCAGACGCATGCCGCGCTCGCGGATCGCGTTCTCGTCGTAGACGTCGACGCTCAGGCCGGCCATCGCGCCGATGCGCGCGATTCGCGACGCGAGCTCGCGCGGCGGCAGGACGTTGCCGGGCTCGTTCACCAGCGCCCGCGCCAGATTCACCGATTCGCCGATGACGCGGCCCCGCCGCGCCGCTGCCGTCACCGCGTCCACGCTCGCGGCGTCCGCCGCGACGATGGAGATCCGCTCGAGCCGCTTCGGCCGCGCGTCGGACTGCTGTCGATACGCCGCTTCATCGTAGCTCGCCATCAGCAGTCCGTCGGCGACGGCCTGCGCGAAGCGATCGGACGGCACCCCGCCGCGCAACAGAAAGGCGACGTGCGCCGCGCCGCGCGCACGCGCGACGTAGGCGCAGGTCGAGGCGACGCGGCGGAGCCGCTCGGCGGTCGCGCCATCGCGCTCGCCGACGCCGACGAATGCGATGCGCCGCGCCTTCCACTGACCGGGAATCGTCGGCGTCACGAAGACGTCGTAAGCGCGAGCCTTGAACTCGTGTCCGGCGCGCGCGCGCCCGAGCTCGCCGCCGGTCGCGGCGTCTGCCCCGGGCACGTCATCGAGCGCGTCGTCCTTGTCGAACACCGGTACGCAAAGAAGGTCAGCCGAGACATCCGAAGGCGCCGAGGCGCTGACGTCGTAGTCGACGGAGGGAACATCCGGTTCGTGCATGCGGGATTGAGGTCCTCGCCGTGCTCGGGACTGAGACGGCCAATCGGAACCTGATGATATCGCACTCGCTGCGCCGGCCCGTTTCCGCGGGCGAATTCGATCGTCAGCCGCGCGCGCCGAGAAGCCTCGCGCCGGCCACTCGACCGCCGGCGATGCGGAAGCCCGCCACCGTCGTCGCGCCCTCGAGTCCGACGATGAGGTACAGCCATTCCGGGTAATGCGCTTCGGCGACGTCAGTCGGCGACGGCTCCGCCTTGCCCCTGGGATGGGAGTGATAGACGCCGACGATCTCCATGGGCGGCGTGAACCGGCGCAGCTCGCGCCGGAGGGCGATGTGGTCGCGATCGTCGATGCGATAGCGGCCGCGGCCGCGGGCCGCGTTGAGCATCGCCACCGCGTGGGTGACGCAGCGATCGCGGCCGACGAGGAACCCGCAGCACTCGCGCGGCCGCTCGCGTTTCGCGTGCGCGACAATCGCGCGCCTCACCGCCCCGGGCACCACCCATCGCGCCGCGGCGGTCATTCCCGCAGCTCGGGTCGATCGCGGAAGAGATCGAGCGCCTCGGGATTGGCGAGCGCTTCGCGGTTCGTGACCTCGCGGCCGTGAATGACGCGCCGCACGGCCAACTCGACGATCTTCCCGCTCTTGGTGCGTGGGATGTCCGCGACCTGCAGGATCTTCGCCGGCACGTGCCGCGGCGAGGTGTTGGCGCGAATCTGCTTCGCGATCCGATCGCGGAGCGCATCGTCGAGCGTCAGCGGCGGCGCCAGCCGCACGAACAGCACGATGCGCTCGTCGCCCTGCCACGCCTGCCCGACCGCCAGGCTTTCGACGACCTCCGGCAGCTGCTCGACCTGCCGGTAGATCTCGGCCGTGCCGATGCGCACGCCGCCCGGATTCAGCGTCGCATCGGAACGCCCGTAGATGATCATGCCGCCGTGCTCGGTCTTGCGGACCCAGTCGCCGTGGCACCACACGCCGGGAAAGCGTTCGAAGTAGGCGGCGCGATAGAGCCTGCCGTCGGGATCGTTCCAGAAGCCGACGGGCATCGACGGGAACGGCGTCGTGCAGACGAGCTCGCCGGGCTCGAGCGCGAGCGGCTGCCCGCTTTCGTCGAAGACGTCCACGTCCATACCGAGCGCGAGCGCCTGGATCTCGCCTCGCCACACCGGCAGCGTCGGATTGCCGCCGACGAAACAGCTGACGATGTCCGTGCCTCCCGAGATCGACGCCAGGTGGACGTCGTCTTTGATCGATCGGTAGACGAAATCGAAGCTCTCGGGCGACAGCGGCGACCCGGTCGAGGTGATAGTGCGAACGGACGAGAGATCGTGCGACTG
>DASTCC010000379.1:0-3011 GCA_035711465.1 Vicinamibacterales bacterium | reverse complement strand
CGCGGTGGCGACGATCCGGTCGTACCTCGATCGCTTCAGCAACCTGCAGGCGATCGGCCGCAACGGCATGCACAAGTACAACAGCCTGGACCACTCGATGGTCACGGCGATGCTCGCGGTCCGCAACTACTTCGGCGAGCGTCACAACATCTGGGCCGTGAACGCGGACGACGAGTACCACGAGCACGGGGGCCCTGACTGAAGACTCAAGACTCAAAACTCAAGCCCCAAGCCCCAAGCCCGCCTCAAGCCTTGGGTTCCATGCCCACAACGACGTTCAGTCTTGAGTCTTAAGTTTTGAGTCTTAAGTTTGCGTTACCGCTCACCCTCGCAGAGCCCCCGTGGGATCGACCATCATCGCCCGGCGCGCCGGGACGAGGGCCGCGCCGGCGGCGACGGTCAGCAGTACCGCGGCCACCGCAACGTAGGTTGCCGGATCGACGGCGGTGACGCCGAAGAGCGCCGACTCGAGCCACGGCGACATCGCGAGGCCGATCGCGCAGCCGGCGGCGACGCCGCCGATCGCCAGAACCACCGCGCGGCCCACCATCAGCCGGCCGATGCGCGCCGGCGTGGCGCCGAGCGCGAGACGGATGCTCATCTCGGCGCGGCGCTCGGCGACGAGCAGCGAGATCACGCCGTAGACGCCGACTGCCGCGAGCGATAGCGCCAGCGCGCCGAACGCGCCGAGGAGCAGCAGCACGAATCGGCGCTCGCTCACCGAGTCGGCGCGCAGCGTCTCCATCGTCAGCACGCTGTAGGGCGCATCGGCGCCCGTCGCGCGAACGGCGTCGCGAACGCTGGCGGCGAGCGTCGCCGGATCCACCGAGGTCCGCAGGACCACGAACGGCGCTACCGGCGGACCGTTGCGGTAGCTCGTGTAGATCTCGGGCTTGGGCGCCTCTTCGAGGCTGCCGTGGCGGATGCTGCCGATGACGCCGATGATCGTCAGCCACGGCTGGCCGGGCGCGGGCGCGCCGCCGATGGCGACGTGCCTGCCGATCGGATCTTCGCCAGGAAACACGCGGCGTGCGAATTCCTCGTTGACCATCACCGTCGGCGGCTGGCCGGGTCCGTCCTCGCGCGTGAACGCCCGGCCTCGGTCGAGCGGGATTTGCATGGCGCCGACGTAGTCGAAGAGCGATCGCCGCATCTCCACTTCCGGCATCGCGGCGGGCAGATTGGATCGCCCTTCGACGGCGATGTACGTGGTCACGTTGGTGCTGCCGAGCGGCAACCGTGTCGTGCCGCCGACGTTGACGACGCCGGGCAGCGCGCGCAGACGCGCTTCCAGATCGTCGTAGTACGCCAGCCGCGCCGCCGCGTCGGTGACATGCGCGGGCATGTTCATCTGGAAGGTCAGCAGGCCGGATGGCTGGAAGCCGGGATCCACCTGCATGACCGCGACGAAGCTGCGGAAGAGCAGCGCCGCCCCAATCGTCAACGCCGTCGCCATCGTCACTTCGGCGACGATCAGCGCCGAGCGGAGGCGGGTTCGCGCCACCGACGTCGTCGTCCGCGTGCCGTCGCGCATCGAGTCGTGGGCGCGCGAACGCGACGCCGACCAGGCCGGCAGGCTGCCGATGAGCAGACCGGTGAGGAGCGACGCCGTCAGTCCGAAGAGCAGCACGATCGGGCTGACGCTGACTTCGCTGAGGCGCGGCAGTTCGCGGGGAGCGAGCGCCAGGAGCGCCCTCGTGCCGAGCGCCATCGCCACCAGGCCGAGCGCGCCGCCGGCGAGCGAGAGCGTCGTGCTCTCGACCAGCGTCTGCTGGATCAGCCGGCGCCGCGAGGCGCCAAGCGCCGATCGAATCGCCAGATCCCGCTGCTGCGCGGTCGAACGGGCGAAGAGCATGTTGGCGACGTTGACGCACGTGATCAGCAGCACCACGCCCGCGCCGACGAGCAGCATCAGCAGCGCCGGCCGCACCGCGCCGACGGCCTGCTCGTGCAGCGGCTTCACCGTCACGCCCCAGCCCTTGTTGGTATCGGGAAAGGCCGCCTCGCGCCGCGCCGCGATCGCCTCCAGTTCGACGCGCGCCGCCGCCAGCGTCGTGCCCTCCGCCAGCCGGCCGATCATGCCGAGGTAGTGGATGTTGCGCAGCGGCTGACCGCTGCGGTCGTTGAACCGCGTATCCCTGGCGGGATCGTGCGCGAGCCAGACGTCGGCGTTGAGCGCGCGCGAGAAGCCGCTCGTACCGAGCATCGATCGATACGGAAACACGAAGTCGTCGGGCATCACGCCGACGATGCGCACCGGCGCCGGTATGCCGCCGACCGTCGCGGTCTGGCCGACGATGGCGCGGTCGCCGCCGAAGCGACGCTGCCAGTAGGCGTAGCTCAGCAGCACGGCGGGCTCCTGGTCGCCGGGCTGCAGCGTGCGCCCGACGAGCGCGCTTCGGCCGAGAAGGTTGAAGATCCCAGGTGACACCGTCGCCGCCTGCGCGAGATCGGGCTCGCCGGTCGTGCGGATCTGCACCGGGACGAGGAAAGAGTAGAGATATTCGATGCCCGTGAACGACCGCGCTTCCTGGCGCATCGCCACGGCGTTGGCCGGCGACACCGGGTTGTGCTTCTCGCCGTTGCGGGTGTTGTCGCTCCAGATCATCACCAGCCGGCCGGCGTCGGCGTATGGCAGCGGGCGAAGCAGGACGGCGTGGACGACGCTGAAGATCGCGGAGGTCGCCCCGATGCCGAGCGCGAGCGTGAGCACGGTGAGCGCCGCGAACATCGGCGTCCGCGAGAACTGCCGGAGGGCAAGCTTCAGATCAGAATTGAGCGATTCGCGCGTCATGAAGAGGCTCCGTCGGGTGCGATGGAAGAGAGCGGCCGATTCGCGCGGCCAGGCGAGCCGCACGCCGAGCGTCCACGCGCGCTCGAGCAGCCCGGAAACGATGGCGTCGGCGAGATGGAAGCAGACGAGACCGGCCCGCGTGGCGGCGCGCATCGGCGGCGCGATCACGCGCGCCTCGAACGCGCGCTCGAGGTCCCCGCCGAACCGCTGCAGGAAG
>DASTCC010000378.1:0-16916 GCA_035711465.1 Vicinamibacterales bacterium | reverse complement strand
GCCGCCGGCGGCGAGGCGATCGAGGTTCGGCGTCGCGGCGCCGCCGCCGTACGATCCGAGCGCGTCGGCGCGAAGCGTGTCGATCGTGATCAGCAGCACGTTCTGATTCGCGTCGGCGGGGAGGACGAACACCGGCCCGCGCGACCAGAGCAGGGCGACCACGGCGATCGCGAGCGCTGCCGCGCCGAGCAGGATCCATCGCAGCAGAGATTTCGGCGTCGGCGGCGGATCCACGGGCGGCGGTGGCGGCGGCGCGCTGGCGCGTGCGGCGGGCGCGGGCGCGCCCGATCGCTTCTGGGATTTCGATTTCGGTCGGCTCAAGACAACTTAAGGTGTAGCACAGGTGTGCCGGCCGCTTCCCGCCGCGGACCGCGTATGATCGACGGAAACTCGAGGGCATCCATGGTCATCCGAAAACTGCCCGTCATCGCCAGCGCGATGCTGGTCACGGCTGCCGCGGCGCTCGCCCAGGTCCAGGCGCCGCCGGCCGAACAGGACCGGAATCCCGGCAAGCCCGAGGGCTACTCGCCGCTCGGCTACTACACGCTGCGCGCCTACGAACACGCCTATCCGGCCGAGGCCGGCAGTCCGCTGGTGCTCCAGGCGCAGGCGAGCCGCTACTGGATCTACCGCGGGATTGCCTACAGGGGCATGTCGCCGGGCGGCAACGTCTGGATCTCGCTCGGGCCGAGCACCACGATTCAAAACCCGACGCAGGGCGGCACCGAGAACGTCTCCGGGCGCGTTTCTGCGCTGGCCGTCTCGCCGACCTGCCAGACGGACGGTCCCTGCCGGCTCTGGGTCGGCACGGCCGGCGGCGGCGTGTGGCGCACCGAGGACGCGATGAACGAGACCGACCCGGGCTGGCGCTGGATCGGCACCGGCCTCGGCACCAACAGCATCGGCAGCCTCGGACTCGACCCGAATGACGCCACCGGCAACACGATCTTCGTCGGCACGGGCGAGACCAACCAGCCCAACAACTCCGGGGCCGGCACCGGCCTCTATCGATCGACGGACGGCGGCGATCGCTGGACGCGCGTGCCGACGATGATCACCGACACCACGGTCTCTCCGAGCGCGATCGACTTCACGTTCACGCGCGGCATCGCCGCGGTCGTCGTCAAGCCCGGCGACTCGAACACCATCTACGTCGCGACCACGAGCGCGATGCTCGGCATGACCGGCGTGCGCGGCGGTCAGACGCAGACGACCGGGTTTCCGCAGCCGCGCACCGGCCTTTACCGGACCGTCAACGGCGGCGTCTCGTGGTCGCTGATCTGGGTGCCGCTGGCGGCGCCGATCCTGCCGGCCAATCCCCATCTCGGCGCCGGCGTCGGCGACACGATGTTCGGCGTCCGCCATGTCAAGCTCGATCCCCGTAACCCCGACATCGTCTACGCGACCGCGTTCAACAACGCGATTCACCGATCGGCGCCCGCGCTCGAGGGCGGTGACGCGTCCTTTAAGCCCATCTATGCAATCGTCGGCCTCCGACAATTCCAGGATCTGGCGATGTTCGATCTCACCGTGAAGAACGGCCGCACTCGCATGTACGTCTACAACGGCACGGAGAGCACGGCCGATCAGGGCCTGTACCGGCTCGACGACGCGGACGTCCCGGCGGCGTCGCTGGTGACGTCGACGGGCGGGACTCTCCGGAACACGTCGGCGTGGCAGGCGTTGACGTCGAACAACCGCAACGACCAGGGATCGACGAGCCGTACCATCTGCTCGTCGCAGTGTTTCTACGATCTCGTCGTCGCAGTGCCGGACGGGCAGCCGGATACGGTGATCATCGGCGGCGTCCAGCACCCGGATTTCGGCGAGCCGACGATGCGTTCGGTCAACGCCGGCGCCAGCTTCTTCGGCTTCGGCAACGACGCGCAGAATCCGCGCAACACCAGCCACGTCGACGTCCGCGCCGTGGTCTTCCACCCGGAGAATCCGGACATCGCCTGGGTGGGATCGGACGGCGGCGTCGTCCGTAACGACGGTGAGTTCCTCCCGAGCTCGGTGACGTGCGGCGCCAGCAACGGACCGCAGTGCACGACCGCGCTGTCGCGCGTGCCGCGGCGGCTCTTCTTCATGAACAAGGGCCTGCAGACGATGCAGTTCTACAACGTCTCGGCCGACCCGCGCCGGCCGCTGGAGCGGCTGCTCGGCGGGCTCCAGGACAACGGCACGATCTGGCGCGACGGATCGCGGACCGACAACGACTGGAAGGCGCTGTTCCCCTCCGGCGATGGCACCTCGGCATCTGGATTTCATCCGTCGCGCAGCAACGTGGTGTTCGCGAGCTTTCAGAGCAACAACTTCTTCACCAACTTCGCCAACGGCGATCTGAGCCGCTGGGTCCGGACCGGCGCGCCGATCATCAACAGCGGCGAACGCGCGACCATCGTCAGCGCGACCGGAAGACAGTTCATGTCGTTCGATCAGGTCAATCCGGACACGCAGTTCACGGGCTTCCAGCACATCTGGCGGACGCCGAACAACGGCGGATCGCAGGCTTTTCTGGAAGCGAACTGTCGCCAGGGCGTGCAGACGCCTTCAGGCGTCATCTGCGGCGACTGGGTGCCGCTTGGCGTCGCCTATCCGTTCACCGCCTCCAGTCCCGACGCGGCGAGCCGCAAGCCCGGCGATCTGACCAGCGATTTCTACGGCCAGGATCGCGTCGGCGGCATCATCGTCGCCGCCGAGCGCAGCGCCGGCGATGCCGGCACCCTCTGGGCGGCCACCAGCTTCGGCCGGCTGTTCGTCAGCAAGAACGTGGACGCTGCCGGGCCGGAGGTGGAGTTCACGCGCATCGATCGCGGCGACACGCCGAACCGCTTCGTCACGCGCATCATTCCGGATCGCGCCAATCCGAATGTCGCCTGGGTGTCGTATACGGGCTTCAACGCGATCACACCGACGACTCCGGGCCACGTCTTCCGCGTCGTCTACGATCCGAACGCGCGCCAGGCGACGTTCACGTCATTCGACTTCGATCTCGGCGATCTGCCAATCAACACGCTCGCCTACGACGACGTCAAGGGCGATCTCTACGCGGGCACGGACTTCGGCCCGCTGCTGCTGCGCAACGGCTCGAGCCTGTGGGAGCGCGCGGGTCTGGCCTTTCCGGAAGCGCTGATGGTGGATCTCGAGATCTTTCCGTCGCAGCGGCTGCTCATCGCCGCGACGCATGGGATGGGGATTTATTACTTGAGGTTGCCGGATTGATCGCTGCGGGCTGGTCTTAGACTCTTGAGCGCCAAGAGCTCCCAACATGGAGCGCCATCAGGCCCGGAGCTACCAGTAGCGACTCCTATATCAGAGAGATCAAAGAAGCGCCGAAGGCGCCTCCTGTGATCTCCACGGCCCCCCATGGCCCTCCATGTTGAAGCTCTTGATCTGCCTGCCGAAGAACTTCCGTCTCAAAATCGCACGAACACGCCCGCCGTAAAAAGTACGCGCGCCTGAAAGCGATCGGCTTTGACGATCTCGAAGCCGTCGAGTCCGGGCGCGCTCAGCGAGGACTGACGCCCAGTCGACGGGTTGTTGCTGAACTGGATCGACGGGTTGCTGAACGTCTCGATGAAATCGCCGGGATTGGCGGTCTCGAACGCTGGCGCGGAGTCGACTTCGACCGTCGCGCTGTTCCGGCCGAGGAAGACGCGGCCGTCGAGGCGGAGGCCCCAGCGCCGCGAGAAGTCGTGGCGCACGCCGGCGCCGACGACGCCGACGAAGCTGGTGCGGTGATCGAAACGGAAGGTGACGCGGTCGGTCTCGTCGAACGTCGACGACGCCTGCGGCACGCCCCCGATCGTCGTGAAGCGATAGCCGCCCTCGATCGTCGCCGACGCGTCGTTGCTCGTGCCCAGGGTGATGCCGCCGCCGGCGGTGAAGTACGGCGACCACGAGGCATCCGGCGACCCGAGCGTCTGCACCAGCAATCCCGTCAGCGCCAGCTCGCGCGTCGAGCCGCCGCTCGCCGAATGCGTCGCCCGCGACGAGATGTCGGTGATCGGTCCGGTCGTCAGCAACGACTCGAACGCCGCACGGAAGCTGTCGCCGGTGGCGCCGAGCGCGGCGATGAACTCATCGGAGAATCCCGCCGATCCGGCGAGCACGTCGGCGCTGAACTCGAAGGCGAACTTGTCGTTGATGCGGCGCCGCACGCGCGCCGAGACGACCGACGCCGTCGACTTCGACGTCGCCAGTCTCGAAATCGCGTCGTCGAGCGGCTGAATGCGCGGCGCGAGGCCGAAGGTTTCGAGGACCGAGTTGAGCAGTGACGCGCCATCGCCGAAGAACCACGTCGGCACCTGCCGGCTCGGCGCGATCGGCGTCGTCGTCGCGATGGGCAGGCCCGGCGGCGGCAGCGTCAGGTCGCCGTCGCCAGTGCGCGTGTTCCAGATGAGGCCGCCGGCGCCTTCGATTTCCCATCGGCCGCCTTGCGATCCCTGCGCCCACGCCACCGCGGGCGCCGAGAGGAATGCGGCCACGAGGCTGGCCGCGATGCCGATTCGAATCGGGCGCATCACGGAATCCTACCTGCAATCGACAATCGCGTGATTGGTAATCGGGGAATCGGGTCTGGCCATCGGGAATCTGGCAATCGAATCTGGCAATCGATGGTAGCGGACAGCGGTGCCGCTGTTGCATGCCCTAGTCAGCCGATTCCCCGATTCTCGATTCGCCGATCCGCGATCCCCGATCGAGGCGACTACCTGATTTGCGATTCCCGCACTCATCCCCCCTCAACCACCGCCGTCGCCTCAATCTCCACCCGGGCCGCGGCCTCGAGCAGTTCCTTCACGACGACGACCGACATCGCGGGGAAGTGACGTCCGAGGACGTCGCGGTAGCAGACGCCGATGGCTTCGCGATGGGCCATGTAGGCTTCGCGATCGGTGATGAACCACGTCAGCCGGGTGATGTCGGTCGGCTTGCCGCCGGCGGCGGCCAATGCGGTGACGACGTTCTTCAACGCCTGCCGCACCTGCACGGCGACGTCGCGGCTTGGGAACTGGCCGGTGACCGGATCCCAGCCGACTTGTCCGGCGATGAACACGGTCCGTCCCGTCGCGCTTACCGCGTTCGCGTACCCGCTCGGCCGCGGCCAGCCGGCGGGCTCGTGAAAGGCGAGACCCGTGTCGTTCGCCATCAGGACTCCTTCGGGCGATCGCCGCCCTCTCGCAACCGGAATCGTTGCACCTTGCCCGTGAGCGTCCGCGGCAGCGCGGTCACGAACTCGATCGCACGCGGGTACTTGTAGGGCGCGAGCTGAGACTTGACGTACTCCTGCAGCGTTTTGATCAGCGCCTCGGCTGGAGCGACGCCGCCGCGCAGGACGACGAATGCCTTCACGAGCTGGCCGCGAGCTTCGTCCGGAATGCCGACGACCGCGCATTCCGCCACCGCGTCGTGCTGCAGCAGGACGTTCTCGACCTCGTGGCCGGAGACGTTGTAGCCGGCGGTGATGATCATATCGTCCGTGCGCGACTGGTAATGGAAGTAGCCGTCGGCGTCCTGCAGATAGGCGTCGCCGGTGAGGTTCCAGCCGTGCTGCACGTACTTGCGCTGGTTCTCGAGGTCGTCGAGATAGCGGCAGCCGGTCGGACCGGAGACGGCCAGTCTGCCGATCGTCCCGCGCGGCACCTCGCGGCCGTCGTCGTCGACGATCTTCGCGCGATATCCGGGCACGACCCGGCCGGTCGATCCGGCTCGCGCGTCCTTGTCCTCGCAGGCGATGAACATGTGCAGCATCTCGGTCGAGCCGATGCCGTCCATCAGCCGGATGCCGGTGGCGTCGAGCCAGGCCTCGAAGGTGGCCGCCGGCAGCGTCTCGCCGGCCGAGATGCACTTGCGCAGCGACGAGACGTCGAATTCGCGCACGCGCGGCAGCATCGCCCGGTAGCCGGTCGGCGAGGTGAAGACGATCGTCGCGCGATGCGCGGCGATGCCTTCGAGCAGCAGCGGCGGCGTAATCTGCTCGATCAGAACCGTCGACGCGCCGATGCGCATCGGGAACAGCACCAGGCCGCCGAGCGCGTAGGTGAACGCGAGCGGCGGCGATCCGATGAAGATGTCGCCCGGCTCGGCGCGAAGCACGTGCCGACCGTAGGTGTCGGTCACCGCGAGCAGGTCCCGATGCGTGTGCACCGTGCCCTTGCTGCGGCCAGTCGTGCCGGAGGTGAACGCGACGATGGCCGGGTCGTCAGCGGCGGTGACGACGTTGTGGAAGTGCGGCGGCTCGCTAAGGATGCGTGATTCGAGCGAATCCGGCAGATGCGAGATGAAGCGCATCAGCCTGGCCGCCGGCCGTGATGCCAGCGCAGTCTCCAGATCGACGGCCACCGAGGCGTCAGTCAGCGCCACCGAGACGTTCGCCTTCTGGATGATGTCGGTGAGCTCGCGCACGCGCAGCAGGGGCATCGTCGACACCGCAATCGCGCCGGCCTTGAGCACCGCGAACCAGCACGCGACCAGCATCGGATGATTCGGTGCCCGCAGCAGGACGCGCGTGCCGGGCAGGACGTCGAGGTCGTCGACGAGCACGTTGGCGATCCGGTTGGCGGTGTCGAACAGCCGCTGATAGGTCCAGTCACCGGCGGCGTGCCGCAACGCGATGCGGCGGCCTTGCCCCGCCGCGACCCAGCGATCGAGCAGCTCGACGGCGGCGTTGAACGCCGGCGGATAGTCGAGCGTCAGCGGCGGCGCGACCGGCATCTCCGGCCACAGCTCGCGCGGCGGCAGATGATCACGGACGTACGTATCCTCGTGCGCGGAATGGCGGCCCTCAGTCACGCAGCACCTGCCCGGCGATGACGAGCTTCTGAATCTCGCTCGTGCCCTCGTAGATGCGAAGCGCGCGGATCTCGCGGTAGAGACGCTCGACGGCCTCGCCGTGGACCACGCCGCGCCCGCCGAAGAGCTGCAGTGCCGCGTCGATCACCTGCTGCGCCGCCTCGGTCGCCACCAGCTTGGCCATCGCCGCCTCGCGCGTGATTCGCGGAGCGCCGCGGTCGCGCGTCCAGGCGGCGCGGTAGACCAGCAGGGCCGCGGCATCGATCGCCGCCGCCATGTCAGCGAGCCGCGCCTGCGTCAGCTGGAACTCGGCGAGCGGCTTGCCGAACTGGACGCGCGCCTTCACATGGCGCACCGCGTCGTCGAACGCCCGGCGGGCGAAGCCGAGCGCGGCGGCCCCGACCGTCGTGCGGAACAGATCCAGAGTCCCCAGCGCAACGCCCATGCCCTTGCCCGGCTCGCCGACGATCTGTTCGATGGGGACCCGGCAGGTCGTGAACGCGATCGTGCCGAGCGGATGCGGCGCGATCACCTGAATCGTCCGGCTCACCTGAAGCCCTGGCGTGCCGGCGTCGACGACGACGGCGGTGAAGGCGCGATCGCCGCCTTCGGGCCAGCGGCAGAAGACGACGTAGTGGCTCGCGATGCCAGCGTTCGAGATCCACGTCTTCTCGCCGTCGATGACGATGGCGTCGCCGTCGCGGCGCGCCGTGGTCTTCATCGCCGAGAGATCCGAGCCGGCGTCGGCTTCGGAGATCGCGAACGCCGCGATCGACCGGCCGGCGGCGACGTCCGGCAGGTAGCGGCGCTTCAGCGCCTCGGATCCGAACAACGAGATCGGCCCGGCGCCGAGGCCCTGCATGGCGAAGGCGAACTCGGCGAGGCCCGACGCGTAGGCCAGCGTCTCGCGAATCAGGCAGATGGATCGGAGGTCGATCGACGAGCCGGCGCCCGCGGGAGTCGCGTACGTGGTCCACCCAGCCGCGCCGAGCTGGGCGACGTAGGCGCGGCACGCCGAGAAGGGATCGGCTTCGTCCTCGAGTCGCAGCGACCGATCGCGCCAGCTCGCCACGTCGCGGTGCAGCGTCCGATGCGCGTCGTCGAAGAACGGCCAGTCGAGGAAACTGCGGTCGGCCATCGTCAGTCGCCTTCGAAGACCGGCGGCGTCTTGGCGACGAAGGCGCGGTAGGCGCGGGCGAAGTCGTTGGTCGTCATGCAGTCGGCCTGCGCCCGCGCTTCGAGATCGATCGCCGCATCGACGCCGAGATCCCACTCGTCGTGCAGACAGCGTTTGGTCGTGGCGTGCGCGATCATCGGTCCGTCGGCGAGCGCCTTCGCCAGCGCGGTGGCGTCGCCGAGCAGGACGTCCGGATCGGCCAGCCGGTTGTAGAAGCCCCAGCGTTCCGCTTCGGCGCCGTCCATGAACCGGCCGGTGTAGAGCAGCTCGCTGGCGCGGCCTTGGCCGATGAGCCTGGGCAGCAGCGCGCAGGCGCCCATGTCTGCGCCCGACAGACCGACGCGCACGAACAGGAAGCCGACCTTGCTCCGCGCGGTGCCGAGGCGGAGGTCGCTCGCCATCGCCAGGATCGCGCCGGCGCCGGCGCAGACGCCGTCGACGGCCGCGACGATCGGCTGCGGGCACTTCCGCATGGCTTTCACCAATGCGCCCGTCATCGTCGTGAAGCGGAGCAGGCCGGCGGTGTCGCCGCGATCGCGCATCTCGACGAGCGGGCCGATGATCTCGTGGACGTCGCCGCCGGAGCAGAAGTTGCCGCCGGCGCCGGTCATCACGATGGCGCGCACGGCGGGAGTATCGGCGAGCGACGCGAAGGTGTCGGTGAGCTCGCGATACGAGTCGAAGGTCAGCGGGTTCTTGCGATCCGGCCGATCGAGCGTGATCGTCGCGACGCGATCGGCGACGGCCCAGCGAAAATGCGCCGGAGTGAAGCCGGCGTCGATCACATGACCTCCCCGGCGGCCACTGCTATCGCCTGGCCGGTAATCGCCGAAGCGCCGGGCGAACACAGCCAGGCAACGGCATCGGCGACCTCGTCGCGCGTGATCAGCCAGCCGCGCGGCGAGGCGCGTGCCAGCCGCTTGCGCGCGTCGGCTTCGTTTTCGCCTTTGGTCCGCATCACCTGGCTGACCGCGGCGCGCAGCATGTCAGTGTCGTCGACGTAGCCCGGGCAGACCGCGTTGATGGTGACGCCGCTTTTCGCGGTTTCGACCGCGAGTGCGCGGGTGAGGCCGACGAGCCCGTGCTTCGACGCGCAGTACGGCGTGGTCAGCGTGTAGCCCTTGAGGCCGGCGGTCGAGGCGATGTTGACGACGCGGCCGAAACCGGCGGCGATCATCGCCGGCAGCACGTGCTGCGTGCACAGAAACGCGCCGGTCAGATTCACCGCCAGCATCTGGTTCCACACCGCAAGCGTCACGTCGCCGAACGGCCGCGCGTCGCCCTGGCCGGCGTTGTTCACGAGGATCTCGACAGGGCCCAGACGCGAGACCGCCTCGGCGAAGGCGCGCGAGATCTGGTCGGGATCGCCGACGTCGCAGCTGATAGCCTCGGCGCGCGGCTGATGCCGGCGCAACACCGCCACCTGCGCCTCGAGCGCCTGCCGGTCGCGGCCGAGAATGCTGACGCTGGCGCCCCTTGCGGCGAGGGCCTCGGCGATGGTGGCGCCGAGGCCGCGGCTGCCGCCGGTGACCACGGCATGGCGGCCGGCGAGCGCGCCGGTTCCAGGACTCGTCATGACGTCGATGCCTTCCTCTCGAGCAACCGTTCGAGCTGCCGTCGGCCGGTGAGGTACTGCACCGGCCAGGCTTGCTTCTTGTACCCCAGCTCGGCCGCCGCGCGCAGCGTCCAGAACGGGTCGGTCAGATGCGGCCGCGCCAGCGCGCAGAGATCGGCGCGGCCGGCGGCGATGATCGCGTTCACCTGATCCGCCTCCGTGATCGCGCCCACCGCGATAGTCGGCACGCCGACCTCGTTGCGGATGCGATCGCTGTACGGCGTCTGGTACATCCGCCCGTACACCGGTTTCGCGTCGACCGACGTCTGGCCGGTGGACACGTGGATGATGTCGGCGCCGGCCTCCTTGAACGCCCGCGCGATCACGACGGCGTCGTCGCCGGCCACGCCGCCCTCCACCCAGTCGATGGCGGAGATGCGCACGGACATCGGCCGATCGGCCGGCCAGACCTGCCGGATCGCCGCGAACACCTCGAGCGGGTACCGCAGCCGGTTCTCGAGGCAGCCGCCGTACTCGTCGTCGCGCTGGTTGAGCAGCGGCGTGATGAAGCTCGACAGCAGATAGCCGTGCGCGCAGTGCAGCTCGAGCAGATCGAACCCCGCTGCGATGCCCATCTGTGCCGCGGCGACGAACTGGTCGCGGACGCGCGTCAGATCGTCGCGCGTCATCGCCCGCGGCACGTGCGAGGTCGGCGCGAAGCGCACCGCGGAGGGCGCGATCACTTCCCAGTTCCCCGAGTCGAGCGGGATCTCCGTGCCTTCCCATGGCACTTTGATCGACCCCTTGCCGCCGGCGTGACCGAGCTGCAGGCCGATCTTCGCCTCGCTGTGCTCGTGCGTGAAGGCGACGATCCGCCGCCACGCCGACAGATGATCGGCCCGATACAAACCCGCGCAGCCCGGCGTGATCCGGCCCTCCGCCGACACACAGGCCATCTCGGTCATCACCAGTCCGGCGCCGCCTAGCGCGCGCGTGCCGAGGTGGACGAAGTGAAAATCCGTCGGCGTGCCGTCGACGGCGGAGTACATGTCCATCGGCGCGACGACGACGCGGTTGGCGAGCGTCAGGCCGCGAAGCGTGAACGGCGTGAACATCGGTGGCGGCGTGGGCTCGCCCGCCACGGCCTGGCCCGCGGCGAACCAGCGCTCGACGCCGGTGAGGTACGCGGCGTCGCGCAAACGCAGGTTCTCGTGGCTGACCCGCTGGCTGCGGGTGAGCAGAGAGTAGGTGAACTGCTCGGGCTCGAGGCGGATGTAGCGGCGAACGTTCTCGAACCACTCGGTCGAGTTGCGCGCCGCGTTCTGCAGACGGAGCGCCTCCGTCATCCGTTCGGCTTCGTAGCGGCCGAGCGCCTCGGAGAGCGGCGCGTCCGTGGCCAGCTCACGCGCCAGCGCGATGGCGTCCTCCATCGCCAGCTTGGTGCCGGATCCGACCGAGAAATGCGCCGTATGCGCGGCGTCGCCGACCAGCACGACCCGATCGTGAAACCAGCGCTCGTTGCGCACGCGCACGAACCGGCTCCACGGTTCCTTCAGATGCCGGGCGTTGGACATCAGCCGATGGCCGCCGAGCCACGGCGCGAACAGCGCCTCGCAGGCGACGACCGTCCCGTCGAGATCGAGCCGATCGAACCCGGCGCTGCGCCACGATCGCTCGTCGCATTCGACGATGAACGTCGAGGTGTTGGCGTCGAAGCGATAGCAGTGCGCCTGGAAGACGCCGTCGGCGTTCTCGACGAAGTAGAACGTGAAGGCGTCGAACGGCAGCGTCGTGCCGAGCCAGATGAACCTCGCCGTGCCCACCTGGAGGTCCGGCTTGACGTGCGTGGCCAGGCGCGCCCGGACGGCGCTGTTGGCGCCGTCGGCAGCGACGACGACGGTCGCGTCGTCGAGGCCCCAGCGCGCGAGATCGTCGTCGGCGGCGACCTCGGTTTCGAAATGCATCGTGACGCCGAGATCGCGCGCCCGCTGCTGAAGAATCTGGAGCAGCCGCTTGCGCGCGATGCCGGCGAAGCCGTGCCCGCCGGACGTGATCACCCGGTCGCGGACGTGGACGTCGATGTCGTCCCAGTGCGCGAAGCTGTCGGTGATCGCGGCGAAGGTCTCCGGGTCCGCGGCGCGGAAGTTCTCGAGCGTCTGGTCGTAGAAGACGACGCCCCAGCCGAAGGTGTCGTCCGGCCGGTTGCGCTCGAGGACGGTGACGGCCGCGTCGGGGCGCGCCTTACGGAGCAGCAGCGCGAGGTACAGGCCCGCAGGGCCGCCGCCGATGACCGCTACTTTCAACGCCGTTCGTGCCGTCAAAGCATCGACAGGATACGACAGCAGGCGGCGCAGGGCCGGGGCGGCGCCGGGATTAGCGGTGCCATGACGCACCCCAATTCGGCTGACGGCGCCAACGGCAGGCAACTTCCGGCGTGCCGTCCTCGTCAATCTCGCGGATAGTAGTACCGGCCGACCCCGGCCGGCCTGACCTGGAGGCTTTCATGAAAACGGTTCTTTCCCTCATGTTGGCGGCGCTGCTCGTCTCGACCGGCGTTGCGGCGCCGCAAGCACAGCAGCAGAAGCCTGCGCCGGCCAGCGGCCTGGAAAAGGCGCTGATCGGCACCTGGAACGGCTCGTGGACCGGCGGCAGCGGCGGCACGGTCACCTTCACCTTCGTGCGAGGCACCGACGGCAAGCTTGGCGGCTCCGCCGCGCCGCAGCCCAACGACGGACAGGGTTACACCACCAACTTCACGTCCGTCGTCGTTGCCGACGACAAGGTGACGATGAAGATGTTGACGCCCGATGGCGGCGCGGAGATCACGGTGCAGGCGACTGTCGCGGGCGCCGACATGAAGGGCACGTACGCGGTCAAGGGCGGCGACGGGTCCGAAGTCGAGAGCGGCACGATCGTCGCCAAGAAGAAGGCCTGATCGGCCTTCGACTCATTTCTTGCGCGCGGTGAACGCGAAGGCTCCGGCCGCCGTCAACGTGGCTGGCCGATCCTTCGCGCCCGGCGCGCCGAGATTGCCGGTCATCGTCGTGCCGCTCACTTCGATGACGCCGAGCTGGAGCTTGCCCGCGTCGTTGCCCTCGGCGATGTTCAAGTCGATCGTCATCGGCTTCTTGGACGCATCGACCTTGATCGTGCCGCGCTCGACGATCTCGCCGTTGATGCCCTGGTTGTACTTGTCGCCGCTGAACGTCAGCGTGATCTCCGCACCGCCCTCGACGGACTCGCCGTTCGCGGTGACGATCACCCACGTCCCCTGAAGGGCCGCGAGCTCCTTCGGCACGCTCGTCTGGGCCGCGATCGGCGCGATCAGCAGCGCCACAGCCATCATCCACGTCGTCAGTTGTCGCATTGCTCCGCCTCCTCCTGAGATACAACGTCTGCTGTCGCGCTCGTGTTCCAGGCGTCGTCAAGAACAGGCCTGAAACCGGCTCGAATCGCGCGCCGGCACCCAAAAGTGACACCGGTTCGCGCTTGATCTCCACCGCCTGATCTCGGCACGCTAGCGTCTCGTCACGTCCCACCGGTCCTCGTCACATTGCGCCGAGGCGCGCGAACGACGGCCAGGATCTCGGATGATGAAGCGATCATGACACGCAGAAACACCCGGACGCAGCTTGTCCTCTTGTCATCGGGCGGCTTCGCATACGAGCATTGGGCGCTCTGTCAGTCCGGCAATTTCGGGCGATGTGCCGTTCGGCAGGTGATCGAGGAGTGTGCATGTCTCTTGACGATACTCGTCGTCGCTTCATGACCCATTTCGCGAGCCTGGGTCTCGGCTCGACGCTCGTCCCTGGCGTGATCTGGACGCGGATGCAGGACGCCGCCCAGGATCGCGTCACGCTCGCCATGGTCACCGACGCGTTGAAGCTCTCGGGCATCGATCTGCCCGAGGCGGATCGGCAGGCGATGGTGCAGTCGGCCAACCAGAGCCTGACGCGCTACGAGGAAGTTCGCAGGATTCACATTCCCAGTGACGTCTCGCCGCCGTTTCACTTCAGCCCCATGGCGCCGGGCATCGTCGTCGACAAGACCCGGCGTCCGTTCAAGCTCAGCGGGGCGCCGGCGGTGAAGCGGCCGGCGAAGCTCGAGGACGTCGCCTTCTGGCCGGTGCGCCATCTGGCCGAGCTGGTCCGGACGAAGCAGGTGTCGTCGCTCGAGCTCACCGAGATGTATCTCGCGCGGCTTCACCGCTACAACGGCAAGCTGAATTGCGTCGTCACCTTCCTCGACGACCTCGCGCGCGCGCAGGCGACGCGCGCCGACGGGGAGATCGCGAAGGGCCGCTACAAGGGACCGCTGCACGGGATTCCGTGGGGCGCGAAGGACATCATCGCGGTCAAGGGGCATCCGACGACGTGGGGCGCGGCGCCGCTGAAAGATCAGGTGCTCGACTACGACGCCAGCGTCGTCGAGATGCTGGAGGCCGCGGGCGCGGTGCTGATCGCGAAGGTGTCGACGGGCGAGCTCGCCGCCGGCGATCAGTGGTTCGGCGGCCGCACCAACAGCCCGTGGGACGTCGCGCAGGGATCGAGCGGATCGTCGGCGGGTCCGTCCTCGGCGACGGCGGCCGGATGCATGGCGTTCGGGATCGGCACCGAGACCAGCGGTTCGATTCTCAGCCCGTCGGCCCGATGCGGGCTGGCGGGGCTGCGGCCGACGTTCGGCCGGATCAGCCGCTACGGCGTGATGGCGCTGTCGTGGACGCAGGATCGATTGGGGCCGATCTGCCGCTACGCCGAGGACTGCGCCATCGTCATGCAGGCGATCGCGAAGCCCGACGGGCGCGACATGAGCGTCGCCGACGTGCCGTTCAACTGGAACGCCGGGCTCGACGTCAGGACGCTGCGCGTCGGCTACATCAAGGAGTCGTTCGACGACATCACCAACCCGGAGTGGAAGGCGAACGCGGACGCCGTGCTGAGCACGCTGCGATCGATCGGCGTCGCCAACTTCATCCCGTTGACGATTCCCGAGTCGCAGACCGGCGTCAGCAGCCTTGGCGTCGAGTCGCTCGCGTACTTCGACGAGCTCGTCCGCAGCGGCAAGATGGCCGGGACGCGGATGGGCCGGCAGACCGCGCGGCTCGTGCCGGCGGTCGAGTTCCTGCAGGCGCAGCGGCTGCGGATGATGATGATGACCGACCTCGCCGCGGCGACGGCCGGCGTCGACGTCTACCTCGTCGCTTCGAGCGGCGGCGGTGGCGGCGGACGAGGGCGAGGCGCCGGCCGCGGCGAAGGCGCGGGCGATCCTGCGGCGGCAGCGGCAGCGGATCCGGCGGCCGCAGGGCGCGGCGCCGGACGCGGCCGGGGCGGCGAGCCGCCGCGCCCGCAGAGCCCCGCGCAGCGGCATTCGACCATGGCGAACCTGGCCTGCTATCCGGCGATCAACGTGCCGAACGGCTTCGTCGCCGCCGGGACGCCGACGAACGTGACCTTCTTCGCGCGCCCGTTCGGCGAAGAGCCGCTCCTGGCGCTCGCCAAGGCGTTTCAGGACAAGGCCGGGTTCCATCTCCGGAAGCCTGTCGGATTCGAGGGCTGATCGCGTGCGCCTGACGATCGGCGCGGGCGTCGTGCTCGCGAGCGTCGTGGCCGCCGCGAATTGCGGCGGTGGGCCTGCGCCGCCGGTTTCGAGTTCGCCGGCGGCGTCGGCGGCATCGTTCGAGCTCGAGGAGATGACGGTCGATGCGCTCCAGGAGGCGATGTCGGCCGGCCGTCTCACCGCACGGAGGATCGCCGAGCTCTACCTGGCGCGCATCGACGCGATCGATCGCAGCGGCCCGAAGCTCGGCAGCGTGATCGAGATCAATCCCGACGCGCTCTCGATCGCCGACGTGCTCGATCGGGAACGCAAGGAGAAAGGTGCGCGCGGTCCGCTTCACGGCATCCCGGTGTTGATCAAGGACAACATCGACACCGCCGATCGCATGATGACGACCGCCGGCTCGCTCGCGCTCGAGGGGCCGGCGCCCGATCGCGACGCGTTCGTGGTCACGCGGCTGCGCGAGGCCGGCGCCGTGATTCTCGGCAAGACCAACCTCAGCGAGTGGGCGAACTTCCGATCGACGAAGTCGGTGAGCGGCTGGAGCGCGCGCGGCGGGCTGGTCAGGAATCCGTACGCGCTCGATCGCAACGCCTGCGGCTCGAGCTCCGGCACCGGCGCGGCGATCTCGGCGAACCTCGCCGCGGTGGGCCTCGGCACCGAGACCGACGGATCGATCGTCTGCCCCTCGGCCGTGAACGGCCTGGTCGGCATCAAGCCCACCGTCGGCCTGGCGAGCCGCGCCGGCATCGTGCCGATCTCGCACACCCAGGACACGCCGGGCCCGATGACGCGCACGGTCCGCGACGCCGCGATCGTGCTCAACGCGATCGCCGCGATCGATGCCCGCGATGCCGCAACCGCCGCAGCCGACCGGCACATCACCGACTACACGCGCGATCTTTCTCCCGGCGCGCTGAAAGGCGTGCGCCTCGGCGTGATGCGCGGCCGCTTCACCGGCTACAGCCCTCCCGCCGACCGCGTCTTCGAGGACGCGATCGGCAGACTGAAGGCGCTCGGCGCCGAGATCGTCGATCCCGTCGATCTGCCGAATGCCGGCGCCTACGACGACAGCGAGCTCGAAGTACTGCTCTACGAGTTCAAGGCCGATCTGAACGCCTATCTCGCGTCGCGCAAGGGCTTGCGCGTCAAGACGCTCGCCGACGTCATCGCCTTCAACGCAGCGCAGCGCGACAAGGAGATGCCGCACTTCGGGCAGGAGCTCTTCGTGATGGCGGAAAAGAAGGGTCCGCTCACGGACAAGGCATATCTCGAGGCGCTCGCGAAAGGCCGTCGCCTCGCCGGCGCCGAGGGCATCGATCAGGCGCTCAGAACGCATCGGCTCGACGCGCTGATCGCGCCGACGGTCAGTCCCGCCTGGACGATCGATCTCGTCAACGGCGATCACTACCTCGGCTCGAGCTCGACACCCGGCGCCGTCGCCGGCTATCCGTCGATCACCGTGCCCGCCGGTATGACGTCAGGCCTCCCGGTCGGGATCTCGTTCATCGGCACCGCGTGGTCCGAAGCGGCGCTCATCAGGTACGCGTATGCGTTCGAGCAGGGAAGCAAGGCGCGGCTGGCGCCGCGACTGGTTACGACGGGTTACGACAGGTGACGACCGGTCACGGCAGGTGACGGCGGGTCACGACAAGTGACGACGGGTGATGGCGGGTCACGACAGGTGACGGCGGGTCACGCTGCACGGACGCGGGCCCCGCGCAACACCCCGAGGCCCGGCGCGTAGCGCCGACGCCGAGGGTCCGAGACGCTGCGCGGACGCGGGCCCGCGCAACACCCCGAGGCCCGGCGCGTAGCGCCGGCGCCGAGGGT
>DASTCC010000377.1:0-10519 GCA_035711465.1 Vicinamibacterales bacterium | reverse complement strand
CGCGGCTTCGGGGGGCCTACTCCGACACCGCCACGGCCGCCGGACGCAGCACTTCGTCGCCGATGAGATAGCCGGGCCGGACGACGCCGGCGACGGTACCGGGCGGATGTGTTGCGGTCGCCGCCAGTGTCGCGACCGCTTCGTGGCGTGAGGGATCGAAGGGCTGCCCAATCGGATCGATGCGAGTCACACCGAAGCCCTCGAGCGTCGTCAGGAACTGCTGGCGGACGAGCCAGACGCCCTGGACGAACGGGTCGTCGGCATTGGCCGCGGCGGCGAGCGCGCGGTCGAGGTTGTCGAGGACTTCGAGGAACGAGACCAGCATCGAGCGGCGGCCGCGCTCGACGTCCTTCGTCACTTCCTTGCGCAGCCGGGCGCGCGCCTGATCGAACTCGGCTTCCGCGGATCGATACTGCGTCAGCAGGCGGGCGATTTCCTCGTCCTTCGCCGCGACCTTCTGTTCGAGTTCTTCGACGTAGGTTGGCTTGAGCCTGGGCGCTTCGGCCGCGGCCGGGGCGTCGTCGTTCCGCACCCACCAGCGGCGATCGGTGACTTTCAGGTCGCTCACGTCGTTATTGTCCCGCGCTCGCGTCCGCCGGCGTCGGCTCGGCCTGCGGCTCGCGGCTCTGATACTCGAACGTCAATGTGTCGTCGGTTTCGTCGATCACCACCGTGCCGCCGTGCTCGAGGCGGCCGAACAGGATCTCGTCCGTCAGCGGATCGCGCACTTCCTTCTGCACCACGCGCGCCAGCGGCCTGGCGCCGTAGACCGGATCGTAGCCCTTCTTCGCCAGCCAGGCGCGCGCCGCGGGATTGAGCGTGATCGCGACCCGGCGCTCGGCGAGCTGCGACTCGAGCTGGAGGATGAACTTCTCGACGATCGTCTCCATCACTTCCGGCGTCAAGCGGCCGAACGTGACGATGGCGTCGAGGCGGTTGCGGAATTCCGGGCTGAAGACGCGTTCGATTGCCGCCTTCGACTTGATGTCGGCGGCGCGTCGCGCGCCCTTCTCGTGCTCGTCGCCGGCGGCCCCTTCAGCGAAGCCGATCGACTTCGCGCTCATCTCCCGCGAGCCGGCGTTGGAGGTGAGGATCAGCACGACGTTGCGGAAATCGGCCTTGCGGCCGGTGTTGTCCGTCAGCGTCGCGTGGTCCATCACCTGCAGCAGGATGTTGTAGATGTCGGGGTGCGCCTTCTCGATCTCGTCGAGCAGCACCACCGCGTAGGGATGGGTGCGCACGGCGTCGACCAGCTGCCCGCCCTGCTCGAAGCCCACGTATCCCGGCGGCGCGCCGATCAGCCGTGCGACGGCGTGCTTCTCCATGTACTCGCTCATGTCGAAGCGCAGGAACTCGTTGCCGAGAAGCAGCGCGAGCTGCTTGGCGAGCTCGGTCTTGCCGACGCCGGTCGGACCGGTGAACAGGAAGCAGCCGGCCGGACGATCCGGCAGGCCGAGGCCGGCGCGCGATCGCTTGATCGACTGGGCGACCAGGTGCACCGCTTCCTTCTGGCCGAAGACGACGCGCTCGAGCGATTCCTCGAGGGTGCGGAGCCGCTCGCGATCCGACGCCGAGGCCTGACGCGCCGGAATCCGTGCCATCCGCGCGATCACCGCTTCGATCTCGGGCGCGTCGACGACGAGCGCGGCGCCGGCGGCGCCGCGGCGGAGCTTGGTCACGGCGCCAGCTTCGTCGATGACGTCGATGGCGCTGTCCGGCAGCTTGTAGTCGCGGAGATGCCGGGCGGCGAGCCGTGTCGCGGCCTCGAGCGCGGCGTCCGTGTACTTGACGCCGTGATGCTCCTCGTAGCGCGAGCGCAAGCCGGCGAGAATGCGCACGGTCTCGTCGGTCGACGGCTCCTCGATCGCGATCTTCTGCAGCCGCCGTGCCAGCGCGCGGTCCTTCTCGATGTGTTTGAACTCCTCGAACGTCGTCGAGCCGATGACGCGCAGATCGCCGGCGGTCAGGATCGGCTTGATCATCGTCGCCAGGTCCATCGTTCCGCCGGTGACCGCGCCGGCGCCCACGGTCGAGTGCATCTCGTCGATGAAGAGAATGGCGCGCGGCCGCGAGGACAGCGCGCGGATGACCGCTTTGAAACGCTCCTCGAAGTCGCCGCGGAACCGCGTCCCGGCGAGCAGCGCGCCGGTGTCGAGCGAGAAGATCTCCGCGTCCTTGAGCAGCTCCGGCGTGTCCTCGCCGAGGAGCTTCTGCGCCAGGCCTTCGGCCATCGCCGTCTTGCCGACGCCGGCCTCGCCGACGAAGACGGGGTTGTTCTTACGGCGGCGGCAGAGCACCTCGATCGTCCGCTGCAGCTCGTCGCTGCGCCCGATCAGCGGATCGAGCTGGCCCTGCTTCGCCCGATCGGTGAGGTTGACGCAGTAGGCCGTGAGCGGATCGCGCGACGAGGCGCGCCCCTCGGCGCCGGCGCCCGCGGCGGCTTGGTCCTCGGATCCGGGCGGCGTCTCGGGATCGGACGCCGCCTTGGCGATCCCATGCGAGATGAACTCGAGGATGTCGAGCCGGGTGATGCCCTGGGCTTCGATCAGCTTCGCGGCGTGCGATTTCGGCTGCTGCATGATCGCCGCGAGCACGTCGCCGGCCTGCACTTCGGCCCTCTGCGCGCTTTGGACGTGGAGCACGGCGGTCTGGAGCACGCGCCGGAACGCCGCGGTCTGCTCGGGCTCGCGCTCGTGGCCCCGGCGGAGCGCCTCGATCGAGTCCTCGAGGTAGTCCGAGAGCTCGCTCCGGAGCTTCTGCAGGTCGGCGCCGCAGCCTTTGAGAATGCGCTCGCCTTCGGTGTCGTGGCAGAGCGCGAACAGCAGATGCTCGAGCGTCAGATACGCATGCCGCCGCGACACCGCCTCGCGGTACGCCAGCTCGAGGACGATGGCAATTGAAGCAGAGAACACGTTGACCAGCCTTGGATCGATTATTTGATGAATTCGGGGGAGATGACAACGTACTGAGCGCTCGGAACCAAGGGCGCCATTCGAGGGGCTCGGCGTGTTGTCGGTGCCGTCAGGTGCTCCAGGTCCGACGGCCAGCGAGCCCTGGATCAAGCCTCCTCGGTGACCGCCTTCAGCGGATACCCCGCCTCCCGGGCCGTCGAGATCACCTGCTCGGCCTTGGTCTCGGCGAGCTCCCAGGGATAGACGCCGGCGATGCCGCGCCCGTTGACGTGGACGTGCATCATGATCTGGTAGGCCTCCGACGGCGACTTCTGGAAGATCGCCTCCAGCACCTGGATGACGAACTCCATCGTCGTGTAGTCGTCGTTGAGGAGCACGACCTTGTAGAGCGTGGGCTCCTTCTTCTCGGTGAGGACGCGTTCCTGGATTTGGCCTTCGGTGGACACGCTCCGACGATCATCGTCAAGATCTGGCGCAAACTCAAAACTTAAAACGCAACACTCCAGGCTGCGGTGCCAGCGCTTCGCGCTCGCGGGCCTCCTCGACACTCGGTGCGACCCGTGGCGACCAACAACCGAATAATCTTCAGTTGGCAGCCGTATTTCATTCATGCCTTGAGTTCTAAGTTTTGAGTTTCTAGTTTTGAGTTGGACTGCTTACTATTCCCCCGTGAACGCCCTCGCCCGCGGTGTCGATTTCTTCGATCTCAACTTTCTCGGCACGCCAGGCGTCATCGCGACGGGGCTGCTGCACGGCGCCGACGGGATCGCCGTCGTCGACCCCGGGCCTTCGACCACCATTCCGGCGATCGAGGCCGGTCTGGCGGCGCGTGGATTCGGGCCGGCGGATGTGCGAGCGATTCTAATCACGCACATCCATCTCGATCACGCCGGCGCCACCGGCGTGCTCGCCGCGAGATTTCCTCACGCGACGGTGTACGTGCACGAGCGCGGCGCCGCGCACATGATCGATCCGTCGAAGCTGGTCGCGAGCGCATCGCGGCTCTACGGCGCCGACATGGAGCGCTTGTGGGGCGAGATTCGGCCGGTGCCGGCCGACCGCGTTCACGTGCTTCGCGCCGGGCTCGACGGCGTCGACGCCGAGCGGCTGCGCATCGCGGGTCACGACGTCGAGATCGCCTATACGCCCGGACACGCGATACATCACGTCTCGTACTTCCTTCCCGAGTCGGGGATCGCGTTCGTCGGCGACACCGGAGGCATCTGCCGCGCCAGCGGCCGCATCGTCCTGCCGGCGACGCCGCCGCCGGACATCGATCTCGAGGCCTGGACGGCGAGCACGGCGCGGATCCTCGCGTGGCATCCGCACACGCTCTTCCTCACCCACTTCGGACCGCAGCCGTCGCCGGCGCTGCACTTCCAGGACTTCTGGCGCCGGATGGAGGAGTGGAGCCGGCGCGTGCAGGCCGGACTGGCGAAGCCGGCCAGCGATGCCGAACGCGCCGACGAGTTCATGGCCGCGGTGATGGACGAGCTGGTGCGGGCGACGAACCGCGCCGAGGCGGAGGCGTACGTCAGCGCCGGCCGCTTCGACTTCTCGTGGGCCGGCCTGGCCCGCTACTGGCGGAAGCGGGAGGCGAAGGCGGCGTCATGAGTCGTCACGACGTACTGGCTCGCGCGGCGGAACATGCCGCGACCTATCTCGCCGGTGTAGGCGATCGGCCCGTGCGCGCGCTTCTCGACGGCGACGCGCTCCGCGCGGCGCTCGGCGGCACGCTCGGATCGGACGGCGACGACGCGGCGGCGGTGATCGATCGGCTGGCGGCGGCGAGCGGCGGCACGATCGCGACGCAGGGCCCGCGCTTTTTCGGCTTCGTCGTCGGCGGCAGCCTGCCGGTAGCGACCGCGGCCGACTGGCTGGTTTCGACCTGGGATCAGAACGCCGGCATCTACGCGCTGTCGCCGCTGGTCTCGGTGGTCGAGGACATCACCCTCGGCTGGATCCGCGAGATCGTCGGACTGCCGCCGTCCTGGAACGGCGGCTTCGTAACCGGCTGTCAGATGGCCAACTTCACCGGCATCGTCGCGGCGCGGCACCGGCTGTTGAAGCAGGCCGGCTGGGATGTCGAAGCCGACGGGCTGATCGGTGCGCCGCCAGTCGAGGTCATCGTCGGCGACGAAGCGCATTACACGATCTTCATGGCGCTGCGCCTTGCCGGCTTCGGCGCGGTGACGCCGGTGCGCGTGCCCACCGATGGCCAGGGCCGGATGCGCGCTGATGCGCTCGCGTCGATCCTGCGCGCGCGTTCCGGGCCCTGCCTCGTCTGCGCGCAGGCCGGCAACGTCAACACCGGCGCGTTCGATCCGATCGCGGACATCGCCGACGCGGTGAAGTCGCGCGGCGCATGGCTCCATGTCGACGGCGCCTTCGGGCTTTGGGCCGCGGCCTCGCCGGCGCTTGCGCATCACGTCCGCGGCATCGCCCAGGCCGATTCGATCGCGACCGACGGCCACAAATGGCTCAACGTGCCGTACGATTGCGGCATCGCGCTCTCGGCGCATCCGGACGTGCATCGCGCCGCCTTCACGCTCGGCGCCGCCTACATCCTCGAGGACAAGGTCGAGCGCGACCCGCACGAGTTCGTGCCGGAGGAGTCCCGGCGCGGTCGCGCGGTGCCTGTCTATGCCGTACTGCGAACGCTCGGCCGGCGCGGGTTGGGCGAACTCGTCGACCGGTGCTGCTCCCACGCGAGGCGACTCGCGGCGCGGCTGACCGGGGAACCTGGTGTGCGCGTGTTGAACGACGTCGTCCTGAACCAGGTGCTCGTCAGGTTCGAGCCGCAGGGTCGCGATGCCGACGCCTGCACCCGCGACGTGATCGCGCGCGTCCAGGCCGAAGGCACCTGCTGGCTCGGCGGGACGTCGTGGCACGGCATGGCCGCGATGCGGGTCTCGTTCAGCAGCTACGCGACCACGGACGCCGACGTCGATCGATCCGCCGACGCCATCGTCGCGTCGTTCCGAGCCGCGATTGCCTGAGGAGTTGATGATGACGCGTGCGTTGACGAGCGTTGCTTGCGCTGTCGCCCTGAGCGGGGCGCTGACCTCCGCCGTCCAGCAGCCAGTCGAGGAGGAAGTCACGTTCGCGAACGGCGCGGTGACGCTCGGCGGCACGCTGGCGATGCCTGCCGGCGCCGGCCCGTTTCCGGCGGTCGTGCTGATCACCGGATCCGGCCCGCAGAACCGCGACGAGGAGGTCTTCGGCTTCAAGGTCTTCAAGACGCTCTCGGATGCGCTGGTCGCTCAAGGGATCGCGGTGCTGCGCTACGACGACCGCGGCGTCGGCAAGTCCACGGGCAACCTCGTGCAGTCGGTGACCGACGACTTCGCCGCGGACGCGCTCGCCGGCGTCGCGCTGCTGAAGACCCGTTCGTCGCTCGCCGGCGATCGGATCGGTCTGCTCGGCCATTCAGAGGGCGCCGGGGCGGCGGCGGTCGCCGCGACGAAATCGAAGGACGTCGCCTTCGTCGTCATGCTTGCCGGCACCGGCGTGCGCGGCGACGTCGTGCTGCGGCAGCAGGCCGCCGACGGCGCGCGCGCCAACGGCGCGACGCCCGAACGCGTCGAGCGCATCGTCGCTGCGCATCGAAAGGTGACCGACGCCGCGGCGGCCGGCGTCCCGGCCGCGGAGCTGGGTGCCGCGGTGAGAGAGCTGGCGACGGCGCAGATCGAGGCGCTGCCGCCGGCGGCGCAGGCGACCATCCCCGATCGCGACGCCTATCTCAATCGCGCGGTCCCGACCGTCGTGGCGCAGATGTCGTCGCCCTGGATGAAGCATCTGCTCTCGTTCGATCCCGCGACGGCCATCGCCAAGGTGACCTGCCCGGTGCTCGCGATCTTCGGCGCGAAGGACACGCAGGTGCCCCCGTCGCTCAATCGCGCCCCGGTCGAAGCGGCGTTGAAGTCGAACGCACACGCCAAAGTCGTCGAATTGCCCGAAGCAAATCACCTGTTCCAGCGCGCGAAGACCGGCCTGGTCACCGAGTACGCGTCCCTGGAGAAGGCGTTCGTGGATGGCCTGACCGCAGAAATCGGAACCTGGATCAAGTCACTGCCGAAGAAGTAGGAGCCCTCAGCCGCGAGCCGCGAGCCCCGAGCCTATTTCTTCATCGTCTTCATCTTCGCGAGAAGCTCTTCGACGCGCTTGATCTCCTCGCCGTAGCGGGCCCAGTCTCCCGCGCGCTGGGCTTCGAGGGCGCGCTGCAGATGCATGTCGGCCTCGACGGCGAGCTCGGCGAGCGTCATGTCGGGCTCGCCGGCCTTCTCGCGCTCGACGTCAGCGGGCTCGGTGATCACGACGGACGTCGCGCTGCTCGACATGCGGTCCGGCGAGAGCGCCGCCGAGATGCCGGGCCCGAAGATCTGCGTCATCGCCTGCTTCAGCGTCTCGGCCATGACGATACGGTTCTGGTAGGCGACGATGACGCGCTTGAGCTCCGGGATGCGGCCCTCGTTCGATCGCAGGTAGAGCGGGCGCACGTAGATCAGCGACTCCTCGATCGGGATCACCAGGAGCGTCCCCCAGATGACCTGCGAGCCCTGCTGATTCCACAGCGTGATCTGCGGCGCGATCACCTGGTCCTGGTTGATGCGGCCGATCATCTGCTGCGGGCCGTAGACGATCTTCTGTTTCGGGAACTGGAAGACGAGCAGCCGGCCGTAGTGCTCGCCGTCGCTGCGCGCCACCATCCATGCCGACAGGTTGGACTTCAGCCGCGGCGTGAACGGCAGCATCTGGATGAACTCGTTCTCCGACTCGCCGGGCAGCCGCATGATCGTGTAGTACGGCTGCATCTGCGCGGTGTTGCGCTCGCTGTCGAGCGACGGCACCTGCCACTGATCTTCCTTGTTGTAGAAGACCACCGGGTTGGTCATGTGGTACGTCGTGTAGACCTGCGACTGGATGCGGAAGATGTCTTCCGGGTAGCGGACGTGGCTGCGCAGGCCGGCCGGCATGTCCGACAGCGGCCGGAAGATGCCGGGGAAGATGTTGGCCAGCGTCAGCGCCAGCGGATCGGTCGGCTCGGCGAGGTAGAACGCGACGTTGCCGTTGAAGGCGTCGATGACGATCTTGACCGAGTTGCGGATGTAGTTGATCGGGCCCTCGGTCCGCTGCACCGGCGTCGAGTACGGATAGCTGCCGGTGGCCGTGTACGCGTCCTGAATCCAGAAGATGCGCCCCTCGCTCACCACCGGGTACGGGTCGCTGTCGAACGTCAGGAACGGCGCCAGCCGGCGCACGCGATCGCCGATCTGCCGATAGAGGAGGATGCGGCTCTCCTCGGTGATCTGCGGCGTCAGCAGGATGTCGGTGCTGCCGAAGCGGATCGCGAACAGCAGCCGCCGCCACAAGCTCGCGACCGGCACGCCGCCGGTCCCCTCGTAGTAGGTCGTCTCGTTGTCGTCGCCTTGCGGGTAGTGGAACTCCGGCTGTTTGGTCCGCACCAGCACGTATCCGGACGTGAGCTCGCCGAAGTAGATACTCGGCTCGTCGATCTTGAGGTCGACGGTGGACACCGGCGGCAGGTCGCGGATGAACAGCACCGGGAGCCCTTCGGTCGTCACCTGGTTCACCGGCCCGAGCGTCAGGCCGTAGCCATGCGTGTAGGTGAGCCGCTCGTTCACCCACGACGGATTCTGCAGGCTCTCCGGATTCAGCTCGCGCGCCGAGAGCATCACCTGCCGGTACTTGCCGTTGATCGTGTAGCGGTCGTTGTCCACCGCCCAGAAGTCGTAATAGGTGCGGATCTCCTGGATCTGCGCGAACGTCTGCAGCAGCGGCTGGTGATCCCAGAGCCGCACGTTTTCGATCGTGCCGGCGTTGCGCGCGACCGCCTCCGGGGTCAGTTCGGCGTCGCCGGTGAGCTCGCGCTCCTCGACGCGATCGAGTGCGTACGCTTTTCGCGTCGCCTCGATGTTATGGCGGATGTACGGCTCTTCCTTCAGCTGCTCGCTCGGCGAGACGACGACGCGCTGCAGGAACGCGCCGTAGACGCCGCCGACCGTCGAGACGACGAAGTAGAGTCCGATCGCGAGCACGACCGGCCAGCCGCGCGTGCCGACGCCGGCCCAGAGCGCGAGGAGCGTACCGGCGCAGAGCACGGCGAACGCCGCCCACAGGAAGGGCAGCCGCGCATGCACGTCGGTGTAGGACGCGCCGAATCCGACCGTCGACGTCGCCGAGGTGAGCAGCGTCTGCGGCATGTCCAGCCACGTGCCCCACGCCATCAGCGCGAACACCATCGCGCCGAGCAGCGACAGATGCCGCCGCGCCGCCGGAACCAGGCGCAGCCGCGGCCAGAACGCGACGCCGTAGCGCGGCTCGATGCGAAAACTGCCGGACAGCGCGTAATAAGCGCCGCAGCCGATCAGCGCCAGCACCGATGCGAACGCGAGCTGCTGGCGGATGAGCTGCAGGATCGGCAGGCGGAACACGTAGAAGGCGACGTCGCGGCCGAAGATCGGATCGCGCGTGTCGAACGGCACCGCGTTGAAGAAGGCGAGCCACTCCATCCAGCTCGCCGCGCCGGTGATCGCCATGCTCAGCGCCAGGACCGTGGAGACCGGCATCGCCAGATTGCCGAGCTGGCGGCCCTCGACGGTGATCGGGCGCCCGTCGGGCGAGCGGCCGACGATCAGCGGCCGGCCGAGCATGCGGCGCGCGATACGGAAATTGAAATAGAGGAATCCGAACACCGCGAAGAACGTGATCGCGAAGACCAGTCCCTGCGTGTTCAGCCGGCGGAGGAAGATGCCGCCGTAGCCGAGCTCCTGGAACCAGAGCCAGTCGGTGTAATAGCCGACCGCCGACGGAACCGCCAGCAGGACGATGGCCGCGAGAAGAATCAGGCCGGGCAGGCCACGAAGGGTCATGAAAGGGTCACTTGAGGCGGGCGCTCGCCACTCGCACTCGCGGCACCGCCCCGCTCGTCACATCAGTCCACGCGAACCACACGCGCCGGCCGCTCACGGCCATCCGCGGAAATCCGCTCGTCCGCTCGAACGTCGTCGCCGCCACCGGCTTCGGCGGACCGACGCGTCCGCCGCGCTTGGCTTCGCGGACGACGATCTGATCGGCGCCGCCGACTTTCTCGATCGCCGACACCAGCGCGCGATCGGCATCGAGCATCACCAGGCCGAGACGTCCAAACGTCGCTTCGCTCTCGACGACCGACGGCGCCGAGAACGTCTCGCCGCCGTCGGTCGAGAACGCGACCTTGACGCGCGCGGTCCCGCCGGCGACCGTGAACCACGCGACCGCGACGTTGCGCCCGGTCGCGGCCAATGCCGGTCCGTTGACGGGGCAGGCGTTGATCTGCCAATTGTCCTCGAAGACCGTCGCCGGCGTGGTCCACTTGCCGCCGACCAGGCGAGTGACGGCGATATCGCGCACCTCGGTGTCGCTGCGATCGCGGTAGGCGACGATCACGCCCTGGTCAGTGCGCGCCGTTGCCGTCGGACAGCAGTCGCATACCTTGGCGTCGACGAGGGTGTCTTCCACGGGCGTTCCACTCTCGATCGTCGCCGCGCGCAGGGCCATCGCGCCGGCGCGGCCCTTCTCGGCGAACTGCCGCCCGTCGAGCCAGA
>DASTCC010000376.1:0-2104 GCA_035711465.1 Vicinamibacterales bacterium | reverse complement strand
CGACAGCGCGAGCACGCGCTCCAGGCCGTCGATCATCTCTTCCTGCCGCTCGGCTTCATCGGGCGGACGGCCGACCATGCGCGCGCGGAGCGAGGTGACGATCTCGATCGTCGGCCCGTCGGCGGCACGCTCCGCCTCGGACCACCAGGCCGCATCGTCGCTGCCGTTGGACGAAGACGAGGATTTCCTGAAGACGCGCCAGATCACGTGCGAACTACGACGTCAGGGAAGGTAGGCCACCGCGACTTCGACGAGTTGGTGAATCGTCTCGAGCGTGATGCCCATGATGATGGCGACAGAGAGGCCGATGCTCCAGACGCGCCACCACGGCGCCGGTGCGGCGGCGATCGCGCGTGGCGCGAGCAGGCGGCGGACGCGGCGATCGAGATTCTCACCGCGGTAGAGCGCGCTCAGCGCGCTGATCGGCAGCGGCTTGGGCGGTCCCGCGGGCGTCAGCCGTGCGACTCGAATCAGCGCCTGCGCCAGGATGACGCGCCCGCCCTCTGCCGCGTCGTCGGCGGCATCGTCGGCCGAGTTCTCGGTCGCGGTGTGCCAGGCGGCGCGCAGGTCGCGATCGAGCCCGGTCAAACCGAGCACGTCCGGCCAGGAGTGGAATGCGAGCCGCCGCAGGTTGTCGTAGCGCGACATGTGCGCGCGCTCGTGCGCGACGATAGCGCCGATCTCCTCGGGCGGGCAGGCGTTCATCACCGAGCGCGCGATCACGAGGCGCGGCCTGAGGAAGCCGACGACGGCGACGATCGGGAAGTCGGTCTCGACGAGGTACGCGGGCGCATCGAGCCCTTCGAGCTGCACGCGCTCGGCGTCCTCGAGAAGCGGACGCACCGTCCGCCGCGTGTAGAGCATCTGTCCGAAGGCGCGGCTGATGCCGCCCAACCACATCGAGACGCTGAAGAGGGCCAGCCCGATCAACACGAGGCCGGTACGTTCGTCGATGTCGTGGGGCTCGAAGAACAGGTAGGACGTGGCCGCGAGACTGGCCACCAGCAGACCAACGCCAACGGGCACCGTGCGCAACCGCCACAGCTTCGTCGCCAGCCTGGCCGGATCGTCCGTGCTGAAGCGACGCGCCAGACGCGGCACGAGCGCTGACGCGGCGAGGCTGGACCAGGCGAATGCCGCGAGGACGATGACGAGGAAGCGCAGCTCGTAGGTCACGCGCGTTCAGTCCCTCAGTCGGCGATCTCGGCGCGCCTGGCGCGGACGAGCGCTTCGAGCTCGTCGAGGGCTTCACGATCGCGATCGCTCACCGCCTGCACGAAGAACGACATCAGCGGGCTCAGCGAGTCGCTGCCGCTTTCGAACGCCGAGCGCAACGCGTCGGCGGCGCGGGCGCGATCGAATTCCGGGCGGGAGAGCGTCGGCCGATACCAGAAGGCACGGCCCTGCTTCGTGCGAGTCAGCGCGCCCTTCCGGTGCAGCCGGTCGAGCGTGGTCATCAGCGTCGTGTAGGCGATCTCGGGGAACTCGGGCTGCAGGTCGCGCACCGATGCGGGCGAAGTGCGCAACCAGAGCGCTTCGAGCACTTTCCACTCGAGCGGCCCGAGTCGGCCCGGGCTCATTCCAGCCGAGCCCAGGGGATTGGTCCAGGCAGTCATGTTGTTCAATACGGCCGCTATGACGAGCAGTTTACTGCAGGGGGCCGCTGGACTGCACCCGATCGGCGCCGTGATAGACGTTGAAACGGCCGTCCCGCACGAACCCCACCAATACAAGCCCGGCACGCCGGGCGGCTTCGACGGCCAGATTCGACGGCGCCCCGACGGCGACGACGCCGCCGAGCCCGGCCACAGCCGTCTTCTGCACGATTTCGTACGCGACCCGGCCGCTCACTACCACCAGCAAACGCCGATCCGGCACGATCCGGGCAGCGAGGGCGGCGCCGACGACCTTGTCGACCGCGTTGTGGCGGCCGATGTCTTCGCGGAGCACGATCGGGGCGCCGTCGGCGCCCACGATCGCCGCCGCGTGGAGGCCGCCGGTCTCCCGAAACACGGTCTGTCCGGCGCGCAGACGGTCGGGCAGTCCGGCAATCGTCGAGGCCGCCCATGTGGCGGCCATACCCGCCAGCGCTGCGGCGGCCGGC
>DASTCC010000375.1:0-7132 GCA_035711465.1 Vicinamibacterales bacterium | reverse complement strand
CGGTGTGGCCGGCCGGGCCGCTCGCCGAGGTGCGCGAGCAGAATCAGGAGCTCCTGCGCGCGCTCGACGACCTGCGCACCCGCCAGGAGGAGCTCCAGCGCGTCAACCGCGAGCTCGAGGACACCAATCGCGGCGTCGTCGCGCTCTACGCCGAGCTCGACGAACGCGCCGATCACCTTCGCCGCGTCGACGAGGTCAAGACCCGGTTCCTCTCGAACATGACCCACGAGTTCCGGACGCCGGTCAACTCGATCCTGGCGCTGACGACGCTGCTCGCCGAGCGGCTCGGCGCCGACGAGTCGCAGAAGGACGAGATCTATTACATCCGCCGATCGGCACTGCAGCTCGCCGAGCTCATCGACGACCTGCTCGATCTCGCCAAGGTCGAGGCCGGCAAGGTCGAGGTCCACCCGAGCGTGTTCGAGGTCCGCGATCTGTTCGGCGCGCTGCGCGGCATGCTGCGGCCGCTGCTGATCAACGAGGTGCTGGCGCTGACGTTCGAGGAACCCGACGGGCTGCCGCCGGTCTGTTCGGACGAGCGCAAGGTGTCGCAGATTCTGCGCAACTTCATCTCCAACGCGCTGAAGTACACCGAGCGCGGCGAGGTCCGCGTCAGCGCCCGGCTCTCGGCCGGCGGCGATCGCATCGAGCTCGCCGTCGCCGACACCGGCATCGGCATTCCCGAAGGCGACATCGATCGGATCTTCGACGAGTTCGTGCAGATCGAAAATCCGATGCAGCGCCGCGTCAAGGGCACCGGCCTCGGCCTGCCGTTGTCCAAGCGGCTGGCCGAACTGCTCGGCGGCACGATCGACGTCGTCAGTCAGCCCGGCATCGGCTCGACCTTCTCCGTCACCATTCCGCTCATGCCGGCCGACCTCGGCGCCGACACGCTCGCCCCCGATCCCTCGCGTCAGCCCGTGCTCGTCGTCGACGACGACGACGCGGATCTGCTGATGTTCGAGCGGGCGCTGGCCAACACGCGCTTCCAGATGGTGCCGGCCCGATCGGCGGCCGCGGCGGTGCGCACGCTCGAGCTGTTGCGGCCGGCGGCGATCGTGCTCGACATCCGGCTGCACGGCGCCGAATCCTGGGACCTGCTCGCCCGGCTCAAGCAGCAGCGCGCGACCGCGAGCGTGCCGCTCTTCGTCGTCTCGAGCATCGACGACCGTCCGAAGGCCCTGGCGCTCGGCGCCGACGGCTACCTGCGCAAGCCGCTCGACGCGTCGTGGCTGATCGAGACGCTCAACGAATACGTCGCCGCACCGAATGCGCAGCGCGTGCTCGTCATCGACGACCAGGACGCGTCGCGATTCATCCTGCGCGAGATGCTGCGCGGCCGTGACAGCGAGGTCGTCGAGGCCGCCTCCGGCCGGGACGGCCTGCGCCAGGCGCGGCGGATCAAACCGGGCCTGATCCTGCTCGACCTGCATCTCGGCGACATCGACGGCATCGACGTGCACGACGCGCTGCGGCGCGATCCGGCGACCGCGCACGTGCCGATCGTCATCGTCACCTCGCGGAACGTCACCGACGCCGAGCGCGACCGGCTCGGGCCGGGCACCCCGGTGTTGTCGAAAGCCAACCTCACGCGCGAGCAGGTACACGCCGCGCTGCCGCGCGCCACGGAGCACTCCGCGCCGCCGGCCGCCGGCGCGGCCGACCTGTCATGAACACCGCGTGTCGCATTCTCGTCGTCGACGATCAGGACGCGTCCCGGTTCGTCAAGGCGCGGATCCTCACGCGCGCCGGCTACACGATCGCCGAGGCGCGGACCGGCGCCGAAGGCCTCGCCCTGGCGCGGCAGGACCGTCCCGACCTCGTCGTCCTCGACGTCAATCTGCCTGACATGAGCGGCCTCGAGGTCTGCCGACGCCTGAAAGAGGAGTTCACCAGTCCGACGATTCAGATCCTGCAGGTGTCGCAGACCGCCGTGACCGAAGCCGATCGCGCCCGCGGCCTCGATCACGGCGCCGATATGTACTTGATCGAGCCGCTCGGTCCGGAAGTGCTCCTGGCCACCGTTCGGGCGCTGCTGCGCACCCGGCAGGTGGAAGTCCAGCTCGAGCTCGCCGTCGCGCGCGAGAAGCTCGCCCGCGAGGAGGCCGAGCGCGCCAATCAGATGAAGGACGCGTTCGTCGCCATGGTCTCGCACGAGCTGCGGACGCCGCTGAACGCGATGACCGGATCGATCTGGCTGCTCAAGCGCGGCGCCAAAGACCCGGCCAGCTTCGACCGCGCCCTCGACATGCTCGACCGCAACGCCCGCGTGCAGGTGCAGCTCATCAACGACCTGCTCGACGTCTCGCGCATCTCCGCGGGCAAGCTCGAGGTCGATCTCCAGCCGATCGATCTGCGGCCGGTGATCGAGGCGGCGGTCGAGTCCTCGTTCGACGCGCCGGCGCACAAGCGCAAGCACATCGACGTCGAGGTCCGCGTCGCGCCGGCGCGCGTCTACGGCGATGCGATGCGGCTCGAGCAGGTGGTCTCGAACCTGCTCAACAACGCGTTCCAGTTCACGCCGGAGGGCGGATCGATCGTCGTCAGCTGCGGCGTCGAGAGCGAGAAGGCGTTCATTCGCGTCAGCGACACCGGCGCCGGCATCGATCCCGAGTTCCTGCCGCACGTGTTCGAGCGGTTCCGGCAGGCGCGGGCGATGGCGAGCGGGCGCGACCGCGGCCTCGGGCTCGGCCTCGCCATCGTGCACTACCTCGTCGAGCGCCACAACGGGCAGGTGACGCTCGACAGCGCCGGCGTCGGCAAGGGCACGACCTGCACGATCACGTTGCCGCTGCTCGACGTCAAGCCGGATGCGCCGGGCGTGGCGTTCGATCTGCCCGAGTCGAGTCTCGCCGGCCTCCGCATCCTCCTCGTCGAGGACGATCCCGATGCGCGGGAGGTGCTCGCGTCGATCCTGGCCGGCTACGGCGCCGGGATCATCGCGGTCGAGACCGGTGCCGCGGCGCTCGAGTCGCTGCGCGGATCGGCGTTCGACGTCGTCGTCAGCGACGTCGGCCTGCCGGACTTGGACGGCGTCGAGCTGCTGCGGCGCGTGCGCGAGCTGGGGCGGTTGCAGCCGGCGATTGCGGTGACCGCGTTCGCGAGCGAGGACGATCGGCGCCGGCTGCTCGGCGGCGGCTTTCACGCACACGTCGCCAAGCCCGTGGATCCGGAGCGTCTCGTACGGACGGTCGCGCGCGCCACCGGCCGGAAGCCCGGCCAGACCATTCGCTGAGCGCCGCCGCGTCCGGCGATCAGCGCTGCTTCCGCAGCTCGACGGCGTAGTCGAGTCCGCGGACGGCATTCGGCACGTGAAATTCCACCTGCGGCGCTTCGCTCGCTCGATCGATGAGCTCGGCCACGTGAGTGAACCGCTTCGAGCGAATCTGCCGCTGCAGGTCGTCCTCCGACTCCCAATCCTCACGGTAGTGCAGCGTCGCGCGCTCGCCGAGCTCGGTCGACAGTGACGACCCCTGATACCCGTGCTGGCCACGGGCTTCGGCCATCAGCGCGTGAAGCGCGTCGGCGATCCGGCGCGCTTCGTCGGGCGCGACGATCCACCGCAAGCTCATCCAGGCAGACGTGAAAGGCATCGCATCCATAAACCAGCCAGGGCTTGGATTCAATCGAGGCAACAGAGCACGTCCCGTGCCACAGCCATCGGCGACGGCGAGAAAGCGGTTGCGCCGGGAACGTGTGGGTTTGCTCGAAAACTGTGACGGGCGGGACGGTCGACCGCGGCCGCGACTCCCGGCGCGGCGTGGAGGCACCTCCAGAATCTCGGAGTCTGCCGGACGCGAGCGTCCGGCCGCCGCGGCGTCAGGCGGTGAATACGCTTCGGGAATAAGGCGACTTCCTCGATCGCTCGCCGCGGCGGAGCGCTGGCACGGCTGCTGCTTTGAAGCACCCGTCGCCTCACTGGAGCCCGCAATGGACATATGCGTCGATCGTCCGGCGTCTGGCTGGCGGATACGCCGCGCGGCGCGACGTCTGCTCACCGCGTTATGCGCGGCGACGGCCGTTGCGGCATGCAGCGAGCCGCCGGCGCCGCCGCCGCCTCCGCCGCCCGAGGTCTACGTCGCCGACGTCGTTCGCCGCGACGTGCCGGTCTTCGTCGATCTCGTCGGCCAGATGGAAGGCGACCAGGACGTGGACATCCGCGCCCGCGTCGAGGGCTTCCTCGAGACGGTCAGGTTCCAGGAAGGCGAGTTCGTTCGCAAAGGCGACCTCCTCTACGAGATCGATCGGAAGCCGTTCGAGGCGGCGCTCGCGGCGGCGAAGGCGGAGCAGGCCACGGCGGCCGCGCGTCTCAACAAGGCGGACGGCGACGTCGCCCGCTATCGTCCGCTCGCCGCCAAGCAGGCGGTCAGCCAGCAGGAGCTCGACAACGCGCTCGCGGCGCAGGACGCGGCGCGATCGCAGGTCGACGCCGCGAAGGCGGCCGTCGAGCAAGCGTCGATCAACCTCGGCTACACGAGGATCCACGCGCCGATCGACGGCCTGATCGGCACGACGCAGATGAAGGCGGGCAATCTCGTCGGCCGCGGCGAGAACACGCTCCTGACGACGATCTCGCAGATCAATCCGATCATCTTCCGCGTCGGCGTCACCGAAGCCGACTACCTCCGCGTCTTCAGGCGCCGCCAGGAGGCCGCCGGCAAGGATCCGGTCGGCGCGCAGATCGAGCTGACGCTCGCCGACAACACCGTCTATCCGCACAAGGGCAGGCTCGGCCCGATCGAGCGCGCCATCGATCCGACCAGCGGCACGCTCGCGGTGCAGTTCATCTTTCCCAATCCACAGGCGCTGCTGCGGCCCGGCCAGTACGCGCGATCGCGTCTGGTGCTCGACACTCAGGTCGGCGCGCTGGCGGTGCCGCAGCGGGCCGTGCAGGAGCTCCAGAACCTGTACAGCGTCGCCATCGTCGGGGCCGACAACAAGGTGACGTTCCGCAACGTCAAGGTCGGCCAGAAGGTGGACAGCCTCTGGGTGATCGAGGAAGGCGTCGCCGCCGGCGACAAGGTCATCGTCGAAGGCATCCAGCGCGTGCAGGAAGGGGCCACGGTCACCGCCAGGCCGGCGCCGCCGGCCGGATCCGGCGGCGAGGCGAAGTAGGACGATGGCGCGCTTCTTCGTCAATCGCCCGATCGTGGCGATGGTGATCTCGATCATCACCGTCCTCGTCGGCCTGGTCGCGATGCGCGGTCTGCCGATCGCGCAGTATCCCGAGATCGTCCCGCCGATGGTGCAGGTGACGACGACGTTCGTCGGCGCCAGCGCCACCGACGTCGAGGCCTCGGTGGCGACGCCGCTCGAGCAGCAGATCAACGGCGTCGAGCAGATGATCTACATGAAGTCCACGAACGCCAACGACGGCACGTTGACGTTGAAGGTGTCGTTCGAGGTCGGCTCGAACCTCGACATGGACAACGTCCTGACGCAGAACCGCGTCTCGCAGGCGATGCCGCAGATGCCGACGTCGGTGAAGAACTACGGCGTCTCGGTGAAGAAGGCGCTGGCGTTCCCGCTGCTGGTGATCTCGATCAAGTCGCCCAACGGCACCTACGACAACAACTTCCTCTCCAACTACACGACGATCAACATCAACGACGCGATCGCGCGCATCCAGGGCGTCGGCCAGATCAACCTGTTCGGCGGCAGCGACTACGCGATGCGGGTGTGGCTGCGCCCGGATCGGATCGGCCGGCTCGGCTTGACCGTGCCCGACGTCGTCAACGCAATCAACCAGCAGAACCAGCTCAGCCCGGCGGGGCAGATCGGCGGGCCGCCGGCGGCGTCCGGCACCGAGTTCACCTACACCGTCCGCACGCAGGGCCGGCTGCTCAACGAACAGCAGTTCGGCGAGATCATCCTGCGCACCAACCCGGACGGGTCGCAGATCCGCCTCAAGGACGTCGCCCGGCTCGAGCTCGGGACGATGCTCTACAACGCGGTCGGCCGGCACGACGGCAAGCCGGCGGCGGTGATCGCGGTGTTCCAGATTCCGGGCACCAACGCGCTCGACGTCGCCAACCGCATCAAGGCGGAGATGGCGAATCTCGCCACCCGCTTCCCGCGCGACATGAGCTATCAGGTCTCGCTAGACACGACGCTGCCGGTGTCCGAGGGCATCACCGAGATCGTGCACACGCTGTTCGAAGCGGTCGTGCTCGTCATCGTCGTCGTCTTCGTGTTCCTGCAGAACTGGCGGGCGACGCTGATTCCGCTGCTGACGGTGCCGGTGTCGCTGATCGGCGCGTTCATCTTCTTCCCGGCGCTCGGCTTCTCGATCAACGTCCTCTCGCTCCTCGGCCTGGTCCTCGCCATCGGCATCGTCGTCGACGACGCGATCGTCGTCGTCGAGGCGGTCATGCATCACATCGAGCACGGGATGCAGCCGAAGGAAGCGACGCTCAAGGCGATGGAGGAAGTGTCGGGCCCGGTGGTCGCGATCGGCCTGATTCTGGCCGCGGTGTTCGTGCCGGTCGGCTTCATGGGCGGCATCACCGGCCGGCTGTATCAGCAGTTCGCGATCACGATCGCGCTCTCGGTGCTGCTGTCGGTCATCAACGCGCTGACGCTGAGCCCGGCGCTGTCGGCGCTCCTGCTCAAGGCGCCGACCGGAAAGAAGACGCTGCTCAGCGGCTTCTACAGGTGGTTCAACAAGATCTTCGGCTGGGGCACGGACCGCTACGTCAGCTTCGCCGGCGTGCTGATCCGCAAGTCGATTCGCAGCCTCGCGTTCATCGGCATCCTCTGCTACGCGACCTACGCGCTGGTCGGCCGGATTCCCGGCGGCTTCGTGCCCGAAGAGGATCAGGGCTACCTGCTGGTCAACGCGCTCCTGCCCGACGGCGCCTCGCTCGAGCGCACCGACGCGGTGATGAAGAAGGCCGAAGCGGTGCTCGCGAGGAACGAGGCGGTCGAGGGCTACAACGCGGTGTCGGGTTTCAGCCTGCTGACCGGCGCCTACTCGTCGAACATCGGCTTCTTCTTCGTGCAGCTGAAGCCGTGGCACGACCGCACCACCGAGGAGACCCACGCCAATGGCGTCGTCGCGGCGCTCAACCGCGCGTTCGCGCAACAGATTCCCGAAGCGGGTGTCATCGCGTTCGGACCGCCGGCGATTCCG
>DASTCC010000374.1:0-15335 GCA_035711465.1 Vicinamibacterales bacterium | reverse complement strand
GCCCAGCCGCCCGGTATCAGATCGAGAAGCGAGACGAACACCACGATGGCGCCCGCGATGTACACGAACAACTGGACGACGTCGGTCCAGATCACCGCCGCCGCGCCGCCGCGGACGGTGTAGACGATCATCGCGGCGCCGAGCAGCACCACCGTCCACGACACCGGCACGCCGGTGACGACGGCAATCACCAGCGCGGTCGCGAACAGCCGCACGCCATCGGCGAGCGATCGCGTGATCAGGAAGATGCCCGAGGCGGCCGTCTTCACCGCCGAGCCGAACCGCCGCTGCAGCAACTGGTACGACGTCACCAGCTCGCCTCGGAAGTACGCAGGGATAAAGAGCACCGACACCAGCAGGCGGCCGATGATGTAGCCGAGCGCCAGCTGCAGGAACGTCATGTTGCCGGCGTAGGCCTGCGCCGGGACGCCGATGAACGACAGCGTGCTGGTCTCGGTGGCGACGATGGTGAAGCAGATCGCCCACCACGGCGCTGACCGCGCCATCAGGAAGTAGTCCTTCGTGGTCTTCTGAAAGCGCGCGAACCACGATCCGAAAAGGGTAATTGCGACCAGGTAGAGCGCGATGACGACGTAGTCGAACGGGCGGAGCAGCAAAGCGGATGTAAGTGTACGCGGAACGTGGCCGTTGAGCCGGTGCGCGCGCCGACGCCGGATCACAAATGTGTGGTTACAATCTTTTGGCTTGAACCATTGGTGCTCCAGACCTAGAGTCGGTGCGCGCGGCGATACTCCCCCCCCACCCCCTTGGAGGATCCAATGGCCCAGCGAGTCTCTCGCATTCTCGTGTTCATCCCAGCCGTGCTCGTGCTCGCGGTGCTCACCACCGCGGTGCCGTCGAGTCAGAATCTTGCATCGGCCAAGGCGTTCTTCGCCGAAGGCCTGAACGAGCAGGTCTTGATTCAGGGCGCGATGCCGACGACGATTCTGACCGGCTGGCTGAAGACGTCGAACGTCGGCGATCTGATGATCGGTGTCTCGATGGAGTGCGCGCTCTGGACTGGCACCAAGAACAGCGCCAGCAAGGGTGGCGGCCAGACCAGTTCGACGTCGCGCGCGGCGGTCAACGTCACCGTCTTCGTCGACGGCTCGCCGGCCAATCCCGGCCAGGTCGTCTACTGCGATCGCGAGCAGACGGTCAATCTGACGTTCCAGTCGAACGACGTCGTCACGACCGACGCGGTGATCCTCGAGCTCTTCCTGAAGACGAAGAACGCGAACCACTTCAACTTCTACGCCCGCAACCCCGGCAGCGGCGTGCACAACGTCCTGGTCAAGGCCAGCGGCATCGTCGCCGCCGATCCGGATGCCGCCGCCGGGTCGACACGCGCTGCGATCGGCAAACGGACGCTCGTGATCGAAGAATTCAATTCCGCCAACCAGTAGTTCTCCCCCGCCAGACCGACCTCGGGAGTCGTTGTCGACTCCCGAGGACGTTTCAGTCGTTCCGGCACATAATCGCCGCCGACATGCGCCTCCAGGCGATCGACTGGATCATCGTCATCTTCTCGCTCCTGATCTGTTTCGTGCCGGCGCTGTTCTTCGGCAAACGCGCCGGCAGGAACACGTCCGAGTTCTTCGCGTCGGGACGGTCGGTGCCGTGGTGGCTGGCCGGGCTGTCGATGGTGGCGACGACGTTCAGCAGCGACACGCCGAACTGGGTGACCGAGCAGGTGCGCAAGTTCGGCGTCGCCGGCAACTGGCAGTGGTGGGCGTTCGTGCTCACCGGCGTCGCCACCGTGTTCTTCTTCGCGCGGCTGTGGCGCCGCAGCGGCGTGATGACCGATCTCGAGTTCTACGAGCTGCGCTATTCGGGCACCGCCGCCAGCGTCGTCCGCGGGTTCCGCGCGGTGTACCTGGGGCTGGTCTACAACTGCTTCATCATGGGCACGGTGATGCTGGCGGCGTGCAAGATCGCCAACATCCTGTTCGGCATCCCGCCCTGGCAGACGATCGTGATCTGCGGCCTGCTGAACGTCGTCTTCGCGGCGCACTCCGGGCTCTGGGGCGTGCTCGTCATCGACATGATCCAGTTCTTCATCAAGATGACGGCCGTGATCGCCGCCGCCTACTTCGCGCTGATCGAAGTGGCGCGGCGGACCGGCGGCGGCGGCGCCGTTGACGGGCTCGAGCGGCTCGTCGCGCTGCTCGACACGCGGCAGGTGAACTACACCGACGGCGGCCAGCCGGTGGTGTCGGCCATCGACGGCGCCGGGCAGCCGATTCTCGACATCCTGCCGAACTTCGCGATGTGGGACCTGGCGCTGGCGATCTTCATCATGCCGATGGCGATCGGCTGGTGGGCCAACTGGTATCCGGGATCGGAGCCCGGCGGCGGCAGCTACGTCGCGCAGCGGATGCTGGCGTCGAAGTCCGAGAAGGACTCGCTCGGCGGCACGCTGTTCTTCAACCTGGCGCACTACGTGCTGCGGCCGTGGCCGTGGATCATCACCGCGCTCTGCTCGATCGTGATCTTCCCGGAATTGAAGGACATCCAGGCGGCGTTTCCGGCCGCCGATCCGCGGCTCATCGGCCACGACAGCGCCTTCCCGGCGATGCTGATGTTCATGCCGGTCGGCTTCGTCGGCCTGATGGTCGGCGGGTTGATCGCCGCGAACTCATCGACGATCCTGACCCACCTCAACTGGGGATCGTCGTACCTCGTCCACGACTTCTACCGCCGCTTCATCCGCCGCGACGCCGGCGAACGACACTACGTCAACGCCGGCCGGGTCTGCACCGTGCTGCTCTACGTCGCCGCCGGCTTCCTCGCCGTCTCGCTCGAGTCGGCACAGCAGGCGTTCCAGATCATCATCAGCATCGGCGCCGGCACCGGCCTGCTCTACGCGCTGCGCTGGTTCTGGTGGCGGATCAACGCGTGGGCCGAGGTCGTCGCGATGATCAGCTCGTTCGGGATCTCGATCGTCTTCTTCGTCCTGAACAAGTACGGCCACGGGCTGCCGTTCGCGCCGGCGATCGTCGTCTCGGTTGGCCTCACCACCGCGTGCTGGCTGATCGCGGCCTACGTGACGCCGCAGACCGATCGCGAGACCCTCGTCGCCTTCTACCGCAAGGTGCATCCGGCCGGCCCGGGCTGGACGCCGGTGCGGCGCGCGGCGGGACTGACCGAGCGCCAGATCGCCGCGCCCGGCGATGACATGCGGCTCGCGACGCTCGGCTGGATCTCCGGCTGCATCGTGATCTGGTCGTCGCTCTTCGCGATCGGCAACTTCCTGTACGGCCGGATGACGCTCGCCTGGACGCTGACGGCGATCTTCGTCGCGAGCGGCGTGGTGCTGGTGCGCGTGGTCAACCGCGTCTGGGACGCCGGCACCCGCTGAAGCGGCCCGCCCGGCGGCCGCTCCTCCGACGACCGGAGATCCTCGCGGTTCCAGGCCGTTCGTTCGGGCGGCGACTCAGGTCTTCGCGGGATTCCATCAGCGCCCCGGCCGGCCTAGCATGTCCCTCCTGCTTTCCGACCGCAAGGCGCGTTCACCCAGATGCCGGCGTTCATCCGGCAACGACATTCAGGGGGATACATGACTCGGCGACCCGTGGCTTCGGGATTGGTCTGCGCGATGGTCTCGGCGGCACTGCTGCTCCCGAGCACGCCGGCGTGGGCGGCCTCGTTGCTGTTCAACGTGGACTTCAGCTCGCCGACGCAGTCCTTCTGGGGGCCGGGACAAAGCTCGGCCGACTTCGGCATCGACACGATGATTCTCGGCAATACGTCGTTCGGGATGCGCTTCGAGACCGGGGCGAGCACCGGCACCGTCAGCTCGCGTTACAACGGATCGCTCTCGCTGTCGTACGAGGACGTCGTCCTGCCCGGCCTGGTGACTCTGAACCTGGGGTATCTCGGCGACGCCAACGGCGGTCACTTCGACACCCTGCTCGGCGCGTTCGTCAAGGTCACGGCGTATTTCCCGGTCATTGGGGGCGTGATCGTGACCAACCCCAATTACTCCCTCGACACCGCGCGCACCTACGTGCCGTCGCCCCCGGACACCCAGACCGACGACGACGCGTTCACCCCGGCGTCCTCGACGATCGGCCCGGACATCGGCGTCGGATCGGCGACGGCGGGCATCGACTACGACATCGTGCAGACCTCGGAGCACAGGATCAACGCGCTGACGGGCACGGTCACGGCGACCCACCAGGTCTCGGGCACGGTGCGGACGGCGCCGTTCTCGCTCGGCTCGTCGCTCAACCTGTCGCTCAATCTCGACGAGGCGGGCGTCTGGGACGTCCAGCTCGGCAACCTGGCGCTGGACAACATCTTCACCACCGATTTCGATCTCGCGTTCGTGCCCTTCATCCAGTACACGCTCGGCGTCGGCTGCGGGGATGCCGGCGACGACGACGACAACGGCCCGTTCTGCGGCGGCGACGGCCGGCTGGACCGGACGCTCGCCCGCGTCGACCTGTTCTCCAACACCCCGTTCGGGCTGAACCTGACGTCGTCGAATACGCTCGCGCCCTTCGCGATCACAGTGCAACCGGGCGCCGCCGCGGTGCCGGAACCGGCAACCGTCGGGCTGCTCGCGGCCGGCCTCGCGGCGCTGATGGTGGCGCGGCGGAGGCGCCCTCGCTGAGCGCCGATCCGGCTCGATTCAGGAGACGGGCGCGTCGGCCCGTCGCCCTCGCGCCGGATCGATCGCGCTGATCACCAGCCCGACGATGACGACGGTGACGACGCCGATGACGTTGTGCCAGAGGAAGGCGACCTGCGTGTACTTCGCGAACCAGGCCACCATGGCGACGCCGGCAATCAGACCGAAGAAGGCGCCGTTCGACGTCGCGCGCCTGAAGGCGATCGCGAGCACGAACACGCCGAGGATCGATCCGTAGAAGAACGATCCGAATCGATTGACGACCTCGATCAGCGAGCCGAGCTCGGCCGCCCACACCGCGACGCCGCAGGCGACCAGGCCCCAGAGGCCGGTCAGGATCTTCGACACGTTCAGATAGTGCGCATCGGTGGCCACCGGCTTGAACCAGCGCTTGTAGAAATCGATCACCGTGGCCGTCGAGAGCGAATTGAGCTCGCCGGCGATGGTGTCGGTCGCCGCCATCAGGATCGCCACGATCAGCACTCCGATTAGACCGATCGGCAGCTCGGTGAGGATGAACGTCGGGATGATGTAGTTGACGTCGGTGAAAGACCGGTCGCCTTCCTGCTCGCGGACGAGCGCGGTCGCGCGGGAGCGGACCTGCTGCACGGCGGTGTCGCGTTCGGCGAATCTCGATTGCGCCGCCGACACCTGCGATGCGTCGCCAGAGGCCCTCGCCTGCGCGAGATCGACGCCGGCCTGCCGGCGCTCCGCGACGGTGCGCGCGTACTCGGATTCGAGGGCGCCGAACGCCGCTGACGCCTGGCCGGTGCGCAGCTTGTTCTGTGCGTCGGCGCTGAACAGCAGCGGCGCCGGATTGAACGTGTAGAAGATGAAGATCAGGATGCCGACCAGCAGCACCAGCACCTGGAGCGGGATCTTCCAGTACGCGCTCATCAGCAGCGAGCGGCGCGCCTCGTCGAGCGATCGCGCGGTGAGATAGCGCTGCACCTGGCTCTGGTCGGCGCCGAAGTACGAGCAGAACAGGAACAGCGCCGCGATCGTGCCCGACCAGAACGTGTACTGGTTGGTGATGTCGAACGAGAAGTCGAACATCCGCAGCCGCCCGGTCGACGCCGCAGCGGCGAGCCCGTCGGTCACGCCAACGCCGTCCGGCAATCCGAGCCAGGCCACAGCAAGCATCACGAAGAACCCGACGACGATGAGCGTCATCGTCTTCACGTCCGTCCAGGTGACGGCCTGAACGCCGCCGAACATCGTGTAGACCACGGCCGGAAGCGTGATCGCGAGCGCGGTCGCGGTGAGATTCCAGCCGAGCACGAGCGAGAGCACGACCGCCGGCGCGGAGATCACCGCGCCGACCGACAGCCCGCGCGAGATCAAGAACGCCAGACTGGTGATGCTGCGCGTCTTCGCGTCGAAGCGTCTCTCGAGATACTCGTACGCGGTGTAGACCTTGGCCTTGTAGAAGAACGGAACCAGCGTGACCGAAAGGATGATCATCGCCAGCGGCAGGCCGAAATAGAACTGGATGAAGCGCATGCCGTCCGCGTAGGCCTGACCGGTGGTGCCGATCATCGTGATCGCGCTGAGCTGCGTCGCCATCACGGAGATGCCGGCGGCCCACCACGGGATGCTGCGCTTGGCGAGGAAGTAGCCTTCGATCTCGTGGCTGTCTTTGGTGCGCTTCAGACCGTCGTAGACGATCCACGCCGTGAAACCGATGAGAACGGCCCAGTCAATCGGGTGCATCGCCGGCTTAGAGGAAGGCCTGCTGAAGCATCCACAGCCCGGCGAGGACGACGACCTGCACGACGAGCACCTTGACGTAGGTGGCGTTCACGACGCCGCTATTCTATCGGGTCCGCTGCGAGGAACCGACGCCGGTGCGGCGCTATTCGTCCCGCAACGCGCGCAGCGGGGACGCGGCGGTCGCGCGAATCGCCGGCACCAGCGCAGCCAGAGCGCCCGTCAGGAGCACGACGACGAGCACGGCTGACAGCGTGGCGGGATCGGTGGCTGTGATGCCGTAGAGCATGCCCGACAGTACGCGGCCCGAGAGCACGGCACCGGCGAGGCCAACCACCGCGGCGACGCCGACGATGGCAAGGCCTCGCATGGAAAGTTGCCCGATGACGTCGCGGCGACGTCCGCCAAGCGCCAGGCGCAAGCCGATCTCGCGCCGGCGCTGACCGACCGCGTAGCTGACCGTGCCGTAGACGCCGAGGCACGCGAGCACGAGCGCGGTGACGCCAAAGAGCGTCACCAGGGTCGTCCGAACCTGCGTCTGGGCGTAGCTCCGGTCGATACGCGCGTCGAGCGGCGCGAGATCGTACACCGACCGCAACGGATCGCCCGCGGCGAGGCTGACGCGCACCGCGTGCGCGAGCGCCGCAGGATCGCCGGCGGTCCGGATCAGAAACCAGGGGAACGGCGTCGGCGCCGCGTCGCACGCGTACACCGTCGGCGCCGGATCGCGATCCATTCCGACCTCGCGGGCGTCGGCGACGACGCCGACGACGCGTCCGGTGCGGGTGTCGCTTTCCCACGACAACGTCCGGCCAATCGTCGATCGTCCGCGGGCGTACCGCGTCGCGAAGCTCTCGTTGACCAGGACGGCGGGGTCGTTCGAGGGCGTCGACGACGGCTGGCACAGCTCGCCCGCGACCACCGGGATGCCGAGCGTCGCGAAGTAACCCGATGAGACAGAGCGCCACTCGGCCATCACCGGCGATTCGGATGCAGCCCGCGCGCCGTCGATCTCGAACTCGATCCGGTACTGCCGCGGCGTGCCGGGCACGCTCCACGCCGTCGCCACCGACTCGACGCCAGGCAGCGCCGCGAGCGTCTCGATGGCGCCGTTGAGGCGCTGCAGCAGACGCGCCTGGTCGTCGGCCTCGGCCCAGCTGCCGCTGACCCGAAACGTCAGCACCCGCGCCGCGTCGAAGCCGGCGTCCACGCGCGCCAGCGCGGCGGCACTGCGGATCAGCAGTCCGGCGCCGGCGAGCAGCGTCATCGCCAGCGCGACCTGCAGCCCGACGAGGAGCCACTGCGCCCGCTGTCGCGTCGAGACGATCGATCGGCCGGCCAGGACGTGTGTGGCGCCGCGAAGAGCGCGCGCCGCCGGCAGCAGGCCGCACGCGAGGGCGACGAACAACACCGACATCAGCGTGTAGGCAAGGACGCGGCCGTCGACGCCGATGCTGCCGACGCGCGGCAGGTCCGGGGCGAACGCGCGAACCACCGCCGTCGCGCCGACCGCGACCACGACGCCGAGCGCGCCGCCGGCGGCCGCGAGCGCCATCGTCTCGACGAAGAGCTGCACGGCGATCGTCGGCCGCGAGGCGCCGAGCGACGCGCGAAGCGCGATCTCGCCCTGACGCCGCGACGTGCGCGCGAGCAGGAGGGCCGCGACGTTCGTACACGCGATCAGCAGCAACATCGTCACCGCCGCGAACACCAGCACGAGCGACCCGCGATACGTCCCGATCACGGTCTCGCGCAGCGGCACGACGTCGGCGCGCAGTCGCGCGTCGGTGTCGGGATAGACGCGTTCGAGCGCGGCCTGCACGGCGCCGAGGTCCGCGGCCGCCTGGGCCGGCGCCACGCCGGGCTGCAGACGGCCGATGCCCGTGAACGTCTGGAGCCGCCGGTTGTCGAGGCGCGGCTCGAGCGCGTCGCCGTCGGCGGGGTAGGGCGACCACAGATCGACGCTGCGGTCGGGAAACAGAAACGATCCCGGCATGACGCCGATCACCGTCATCGACCGGCCGTCGATGCGAATCGATCGCGACAGCGCCGAAGGATCGCCGCCGAGCCTGGTGCGCCAGTAGCGATCGCTCACGATCACGGCCGTGGCCGCGCCCCGGTGTTCGGCGTCGCGGAAGACGCGTCCGATGGCCGGAGCGACTCTCCAGACCTCGAAGAACTGCGGCGATACGACCGCGCGCCGCACGCGGTCCGGGATCGGGCCGGTGGTATCCGAAACATCCTCGCCGTAATAGCCGGTGAGCGCGGCGAGCGTGCGGTTCGATCGCCGCCAGTCCTCGAGGCGCACCGGTGCGATCGGCGTCGTCGTGTCCTGGACCTGGAGAACGCGGACGAGCCGATCCGGCTCGGGAAACGGCAGCTCCTGAAGGAGCACGGTGTCGACGGCCGAGAACAGCGCCGTGTTGACGCCGATCGCGACGCCCAATGTGAGAACGACGGTGGCCGCGAAGCCCGGTGATCGGCGGATCGCGCGCAGCGCGTCGCGGACGTGCCGCCGCAATCCGTCGGCGAGCCGCCAGACATCGACATCGCGCGTCCGTTCGATCTGAACGCGCGGGTTGCCGAATTGCAGGCGCGCACGCCGCCCCGCCTCGACGTCGTCGAGGCCCTCCTCGCGCAGGTCGTCGACCCGGGCCTGAAGATGGAATCGGATCTCGCGCTCGATGTCGCGTTCGATCGTCGACGGCCGGATGGCCTCCAGCAGCCGGCGCAGCCAGCGGGGGATCCGAGGTGCGGTTCGCATACCTATCTAGCTAGGCGTATGATCGTAGTCGCCGATTCGGATGGCGTCAATGCGTCAATTCGGGCAGGCGCGCGCCGGTCACGCCCGTTTTCGCGCGATGTCCTGGACGCGCGCGGCGACGCGATCGAGGGTCTTGACGTGGGCGTCGAGACGCCGGCGGCCGAGCGCGGTAACGCGGCACAGCGTCAGCGGCACCTTGCCGCGGTAGGTCTTCTCGATCGCGATGAGCCCAGCCTCCTCGAGCTTGCTCAGGTGAGTCGAGAGGTTGCCCTTGGTGGTCCCGGTCTCGTTGAGCAGGTAGGTGAAGTCGGCTTCCGCGACCGCCGCGAGGATGGTGACGACCATCAGCCGAATCGGTTGATGAAGAACGGGATCGAGCTGGTCGAATGGCCCCCAGTCAGGCACGGGACCGAGCTCCCGCAGACCGGTCGAGGCCCGACAGCCTGGCGCGAAGCGCCATGATCAAGAGGGCCAGCCCGGTCACCGCCAGCATCATGGCGATGTTCAGAGGATAACGATCGGCAGCCAGGAGCGCCTGGATCCATGCGAGCGACCCGACCACGAAGACGAGGCCGATGCGACGGCGCTTCGTCTGAATCCACATGAGCAGCAGCGCGCCGACGAGCAGTGCACCCGCGGACGCTGTCGCCGCCTGAGCCGTCTGCGCCAGGGCCGCCATCGATACGGCCGCAACGACCGCGGCAGCGACCGCCAGCCTGGCAATCGGTCGCCGTGCCGGCGGGCCGAACGAGACGTAGCCGCCGGATCCGGCCTGCAGCGCCTTTTTCGCGGTGATCCACCGGCGTGCGGTCCAGGTGCCGACGACGACCCACACGACCAACAAGAGCGCGGCGATCGATCCGGGAAACCAGCTCTGAGCCACGACGACACCGGCGGTACCAAGGAGCAGCATCCCAAGCGCGAGCTCGACGGCGCCGTCGGCGAACCAGTGATCGAGAGCCCGATGTCGGGCGAGCTCGATGCGTGATGTCATCGCCCGCCATCCTTCCTCGCGACGAGCGCAAGAGTGCCGCCGAAATCCACACGACCGAAGCCGCTTTCGTCGTCGCGGCCCGGAGCGCCGAGGTCCTTCGCTGCCCGGCCGATGAGCGAGATGACTTGACCGGCGGTCAGGGACCGATCGGCGCTGCGCACCAGGGCGACGAGGCCGGTCACGACAGCAGCAGCCACCGAGGTCGCACCGAGCGGCTGCGCTGCAACCGCGCCTTCGAACGGCTCGTCGATCGGCCCCATCGGCGAATGAAGCAGACGGTAGAGCGCCGGATCGTGCGGCCGCGCCACGGCGAAGTGCTCCATCGGCGCCAGAACCGTCAACCGTGGTCCGACACTTGATCCTTGCGCCGGCAGGCCGGGCCGCGGCGACGGCTGCCGCCAGCGGGTGTCACCGGCCGTTGCCGCACCGACGACCGCAACGAATCGCGGGTCGCCGGGATAGTGCTCGACACGCGTGCCGGCATTGCCGGCGGCGAGGACGATCACGACGTCGCGCGCGGCGGCGGTCTCGAATGCACGTTGAAGCCGCGCCGCCTGGTCGGGCAGGGCCGCGAAGGCGTCGAGCGGCAGGTTCTCGCTGATGTTAATCACGGCGACTTGACGGTCGACGAGGTACTCGATCGCCGCTGCGGTGCTGTCGGCGACGTGGCGAATCCACCGCGACTGGAATGCCTTGATCTCATCGAGGTGCGGCCGCAACGCCGCCGCCACCTCCTCGATCGGACGCCCGGCGAGACCGAGCTGACGCTGCAGTTGGGCAAGCGTGTGAGCCGGCATGCCACGCGCGGCCGCGATCATCCGGGCCTCGGGCGCCAGACCGACGATCTCCGCGCCGGGCGCAGGCCGCGCGCCAATCACGCTGGCGATCGCGGTGCCGTGCGCGACGATGACGCTGGCCGACGAGTGATAGACGCCCGGCGCAAAGAAGCCGGGCTCGAGCGCGGTCTCGAGCGCCGGGTGCTCGAAGTCGAACCCGACATCGACGATCCCCACGCTCACGCCGGCCCCGCGCGACACGCGCCAGGCGTCGGCGACGCCGAGCGAGGTGAAGACCGGCGGAAGGGCTGGCGGCGCGGTCTGGCTGGTCAGGCCGATCAGGATGAGCGGGAGCACGGAGGGCCTCAAGATGCTCATGGTTTGTAACTCAAACTAGTCTATGTCTAGTACTACAACCGGAACCGCTCGGTGTCAAGCGCCCAGGCCGACGGTCACCGTCCCGCCAACCGCCGCACGTCGTCGATCGTGTTGGCGTCAGCGGCGGTCTTGTCGCCGCGGTACCGCTTCACGCGCGCGAAGCGCAACGTCAAGCCGCCTGCATACGCGCTGCTGTCCTGGATCTCGTTGAAGGCGATCTCGACGACCAGCTCGGGACGGACGAAGACGACGATGCCGTCGCGCGCGACCTCGCGGGCGAGAAGCTCTTTCGTCTGCCAGGCCAGCATCTCGTCGGTCATGCCCTTGAACGTCTTGCCCAGCATCACGAACGATCCGGTCGCGGGATCCCTGGCGCCGAGGTGCAGGTTGCTGAGCCAGCCGTGGCGCCGCCCGTGACCCCATTCGGCGGCGAGCACGACCAGGTCCAGCGTCCGCGCCTGCTTGATCTTCAGCCAGGCCGATCCGCGCCGGCCCGCGGCGTACGGCGCGGTCAGCGCTTTGGCCATCACGCCTTCGTGGCCGCGATCGATCGCGGCACGGGCGAAGGCATGCGCTTCCGCCGAGGCCGGACGGATGACTCGCGGCACCGCGACCAACGCTGCGGCGTCATGAAGCGCACCGACGCGGCGCTCGAGCGGCTCGTCGAGGAGCGAGTCGCCGTTCAGGTAGAGACAGTCGAACGCGAACAGCGTCAACGGCAGCTCCTGCTGCAGCGCGCTGACGCCCTTCGTCCTTCCGAAGCGGCGCATCGTCGTCTGGAACGCCTGTGGCGAGCCGTCGTCGTTGACCGCGATCACTTCGCCATCGAGGATCAGCTCGGCGGCGGGGAGCGCGCGTGCGAGCGCGACGATCTCGGGCACCGAGGCGGTGACGTCGTTGAGCGTGCGCGAGAAGATCCTGACCTCGTCGCCGGCCTTGTGGATCTGGACGCGCGCGCCGTCGAGCTTGTATTCGATCGTGGCGTCGGCGAGATCCGCGAGGGCGGCGTCGACGTCATCTGCCGAGTCGGCGAGCATCGGCCGGATTGGCTGGAGCACGCGGACGGCCATCGCCTCGAGCGCGGCGGCGCCGCCGGTCAGCGCCGCGCGAGCCGCGGGCGGGAGATTCCCGGCCATCAGCACCGCGCGCCGCAGCTTCGCGGATGCGAGTCCGGCAGCCTTGGCCACGGCTTCGAGCACCACGCCCTCGAGCGCGCCCTGACGCAGCTCGCCGGACAGGAGCCGCCGAAGGAAGTCCTGCTCCGATCGCGTGGCGCGCGCGAAGAGCGCGGACAGCTGCTGCACGCGCTCGCGGGCCGAACCGGCACCGCTGGTCGCCGCGAGCCGGGCCAGCGCGTCGTCGACTTCGACGATGGTCAGCGACGGCGTGTCGGCGGCAGCGACGCCGGACACGGCACCGATCGTCGCGTAACCGAGGCCGATGCGGCCCTGCCGCGGCGCGCCCGACAGAAACGCCACGACTGGCTCGATCTCTTCCGGTCCGAGGGCGCGAAGCAGGTCGGCCATCCGCGCGATCTTCGGGAGCCGGGCAGACGAGGCGGCAACGGCCTCGGAGGCGGCGGCGACTTCCGCGAAGCGCATTCCTGCATCGTAGCGTTAGCATCGGGTCATGGGCGTCGTTCTCACGCCGATCGTGCACCCGCAGCCGATCGCCCTCGCCGAGCTGCGCGACAAGACGCTCGCCGTCGACGGCAACGGCGAGCTCTATCAGTTCCTGGCGCTGATCCGTCTGCGCGACGGCACGCCGCTCCGCGACGCCGGCGGGCGGGTCACCTCGCACCTGTCCGGCCTGTTCTTCCGGACGACGCGGCTGATCGCCGAACATGGGGTCAAGGTCGTCTTCGTCTTCGACGGCGCCCCGCCGGCTGCGAAGGCGCAGGAGATCGAGCGGCGCCGCGCGGTGAAGGTCGAGTTCGAGCGGGCGCGCGACGAGGCGCTGGCGCGCGGCGACTTCGAGACGGCGTACGCGAAGGCGACGATGACCTCGCGGCTGACGCGGGAGATGGTCGGCGAGGCGCGCGAGCTGCTGAGGATGCTCGGCCTGCCGGTCGTGCAGGCGCCATCGGAAGGCGAGGCACAGGCGGCGCACATGGCGCGGAGCGGACGCGTCTGGGCGGCGGCGAGCAAGGACTACGACACGCTGCTCTTCGGCGCGCCGCGGCTGCTCCGCTTTCTCACCATCTCCGGCAAGGAGTTCATGCCGAGCCAGGGCAAGTTCCGGCCGCTCGTGCCCGAGTTGATCGCGCTCGACGCGCATCTGGCGGACTGGCGGATCTCACGCGAGGCGCTGGTCGATCTCGCGCTCCTCGTCGGCACGGACTTCAACGACGGCGTCCGCGGCATCGGTCCGAAGAAGGCGCTCGCGCTGGTCCAACGCCACGGCGCGATCGAGCAGATGCCGGCGGAGATTCGGGACGCGGTGGGAGACGTCGCCAGCCTCCGGCAGATCTATCTCGATCCCGACGTCACCGATGACTACGCCATCGCGTTCGGCGAACCGGACGTCGACGGCGTGATCCGCTTCCTCTGCGACGAGCGCCAGTTCTCGCACCAGCGCGTAGCCGATGCGCTGACGCGGGCCTTCCCCGGAGCGATGAGCGCGCCGCCGGATGCCGAGCCGCGGCTCTTCTGACAGCGGCCCGCTGCCGCCCCCAGCCTGCAGCCTGCCGCCCGACCGGCACCATTGACGGGCGGCGCCCGGCCGTGCGATAAAGGCATAGCCTCTCTATCCCCTTGCCAATCTTCCCCATGGACGGATCGCGCTGAGATGACCGAATTCGCCAAGCCACCGCTGCTACCCGGGCTGCTCGACATGTTGATCCTGAAATCGCTCAGCCTCGAGGACATGCACGGCTATGCGATCGCGCAGCACCTGCAGCGGGTGTCGCAGGACGTGATTCGCATCGAGGAGGGCACGCTCTATCCGGCGCTCCAGCGCATGCGGCAGAAAGGCTGGATCAAGGCGGAGTGGCGGCAGACCGACCACAACCAGCGGGCGCGGTTCTACTCGCTCACGCCTGCCGGCCGCCGCCAGCTCGGCGAGCGCGAAGCCGGCTTCGCCGACCTGATGGCCGGCGTCCGCCGCGTGATGCGGCACAACTGAGGTCCCGATGCGCGAAACGATCCTCCGCCTGCTCGACTGGCTCCGCCGCGGTCGCCTCGATCGCGAGCTCCAGGAGGAACTGCGCTTCCACCAGCGGCAGATCGAGACGGCCGCCGCGGCCGATGGCGCCACCGCGGAGGCGGCGAGGCGCCAGGCCCGCAGACAGCTCGGCGATCCGCTCCGGATCGCCGAAGCGACACGGGAACGCTGGTCAATCCGATGGATCGATCACCTGCAGCAGGACGTGAGGCAGGCCGTCCGGGGACTGCGGCGCACGCCCGGCTTCACCGCGGCCGTCGTCGCCACGCTCGCGCTCGGCATTGGCGCCAACGCGGCGACGGTGGCCGTGGTCGATCGGCTGATGTTCCGGCCCCTCGACGATCTGCGCCATCCGGACCGCGTCCATCGCGTCTATATGCAGACGCTCGACCGCGGCCGGCTCAACACGACGAGCTGGATGACGTTCGGCCGCTTCGCCGACATCGCCGCGGCGACGACGTCGTTCGACGCCGTGGCCGGATTCGTCGAGCGATCCTTCGCGGTGGGCGTCGGCGAGTCGGTCCGCGAGCTGCCGGTCGTCGGCGTCTCGGCCTCGTTCTTCGACTTCTTCGACGCCGCGCCTGCGGCCGGTCGATTCTTCACTGCCGGCGAGGATCGGGCGCCGATCGGCGCCGCGGTCTCGGTGCTCGCCCACAGCTTCTGGCACTCGGAATATCAGGGCCGCGACGTGATCGGCTCGACGCTCCAGGTCGGCAACATGGCGACGACCATCATCGGCGTGGCGCCGGCATCGCTGGTCGGCGTCAATGACGCGCAACCGGCGCAGATCTTCGTGCCGATCAACTCGATTGGCCCTGCGTACGGCGGCCCCGACGCCGCGCGCTTCGCGCAGGGCTACGACTTCTTCTGGGGCCACATGATGGCGCGGCGCGGCGCGGGCGTCAGCGAAGAAGC
>DASTCC010000373.1:0-4591 GCA_035711465.1 Vicinamibacterales bacterium | reverse complement strand
GAGCCTTCCAGTCCTCGGCGGGCGCCGCCCCCGCGGTCGAGTGCCGTGCGCACGATCGCGTCACCAGCCCGCTGACGGTCGGCTGGCAGCGGCCGCAGATTCTGCTGCCGGTGTCCTGGCGCCAGTGGCCGCCCGAGCGGCTCGCGATCATCCTTCGGCACGAGCTCGCGCACGTCGAGCGCCGCGACTATCTCTGGAATCTCATCGCCGCAATCGCCGAGACCGCGCTCTGGTTCGTTCCCGGCCTGCGTCTCGCGGCCGCTCGCATGCGCCTCGCCGCCGAGCTCGCTGCCGACGATGCGGCGTCGGTGGGCGTCGGCCGGGTGACCTACGCGCAGCACCTCGTCGAGACCGCGGCGGGCATTCGCGGCGGGGGACGCCTCGCCGCGTTCACGCTGGCGCCCGGCGTCGCCAGCAGTCTGCGTCGACGCGTCGACGCGCTGCTCGAGCCTGGCGATCAGCCGCCGGCGGCGAACCGGTTCCTCCGCGCCGCCGCGCTCGTCGCCGTCGCGATTGTCGTCCTCACCCTCGTGAGTCTTCGCGCCGCCGGTCCGGACTTCAATCACGCGCAAGAACACCGCGCCAATCACCACAACACCCACTCACTGCATCTGCGTTAGCTCTGGTCATCGTGACGCCATGCGGGCACATGCCTTGCATTGCTGGTTCACGTGATCGGCCGGCCGTCGCGAAACGATCTAGGAAAACTGGGCGAAGACAGGGCCTGCCTCGAGCTCGAGCGACAAGGGTACGCAATCCTTGCGAGACGCTACCGATCCCGCCATGGAGAAATCGACATCGTCTGCGACGACGGCGGGACGCTGGTGTTCGTGGAGGTGAAAGCGCGGCGATCGCGGCGATGCGGATCGGCGGCGGAGGCGATCACGCGGCGGAAGCGCCGCCGCATCGCGGCGATGGCGCTGGACTATCTGGCGCGCCAGTCGCGCGGCGCCCGGTGCCGCTTCGACGTCGTCGCCATCGACAGCTTCGGTACCGCCTCGGAGAGCGTGCGCGTCATTCGCAATGCGTTTCTGGCGTACGAACGTTGAGTCCGTCAGGACTGTCTCAAGGCCTGGACGGGATGCATTCGCATCGCTCTCCGTAACGGCCACCACGCCGCCAGCGCCGCGCCGCCGGTGACGGCCAGGGCGAGCAGCGCGAACACGCTCGGGCCGGCCGGCTCGGTCGTGTCGAGGAGGGCAGCAAGGAGGCGTGTCACGGCGAACGCGAGCGTCAAGCCGAGGGCAAGGCCCCAACCGACTTCTTTGAGCCCGCGGCGGGCGACCAGATGCGCGATGTCGCGGCGCGAGGCGCCGAGCGCCATTCGTACGCCGAACTCGTGCGTGCGCTGCGTGACCAGGAAGCTCAGCAACGCATGCAGGCCGAGCGCGGACAGGAACAACGCGCCGGCGCCGAAAGCAAAGAACAGCGTGGCAATCGCGTCGAGAATCCGCTTGTCCGCGAAGATCGCATCGCGAAGGCTCGCGACCTCGGTGATCGGCAGGTCGCGATCGACGCCGGCCACGACGCGGTCGAGCGCCGCTGCAGACAACAGGGCCGGGCCACGGCCGAGCGCCATCACGCGAACGCCGAATGGCCGGGTCTGCAACATCGGCAGGTATACGCCGGCGCCGTCACGATCTGCGATGTCCTGCATCAGCAGGTCGGGGACGACGCCGACGACGGTGAACTCGCGGTCGCCGATACGCAGGCTCCGGCCGAGGACATCGCCGCCGGAGAACTGACGCGCGGCAAACGAGGCGTTGATCAACGCCACCGGCGCGGCGCCTTCGCCGTCCGCGGTGGTGAACAGGCGTCCCTGGAGCGGACCGGCGTCGGCGAGCGCGAAGAAGCCTGGCGTCACCATCATCACGCCGGCGGTGACGCGACGAGCGGCGGCGCCTGGCACCGGCAGGTCCACGTTCCAACGGCCGGCGCCGCGTCCCGGCAGCGTGTTCACGAGCGCCGCGCGCTCGAACTCCGGCGAGGCCTCGAGCGCCTCGATCAGCGTCGTGAAGAACGCGTTACGCCGGGCCGGGCTCGCGATCGTCTCCGGCGACAGGCTGAGCTCCGCCGTCAGGATCTCGTCGGCGGGAAAGGGAATCGCCACCGTGTGGAGACGTGTCGCCGCACTCAGGAAGGTGGCGGTCACGATCATCAGTCCGCACGCCAGCGTCACTTGCAGGACCACGAGCCCGCGGCCGAGCCGGCCGACGCGCAGCCTGGCGACCGAAGCGCCGCGGTGTTGAATCAGCGGGCCGAGATCCGGCGAGGTCGCGCGGAATGCCGGCCACAGGCCCGCGGCCAGTGCTGCGAACGCGCCCAGGCTGGTGGCGAACGCGGCGACGGCGAAGTCGATCCGGAAATCGACCCAGAAGGCCTGGAGAATCTCCGCCGATGCGGCGCTGAAGAATCTGAGGCCCGCCGACGCGATCGCGAGGCCGGCGACCGCCGCGACGCACGACATCAGCACGGCTTCGGTCAGATGAAGGCCGATGAGGCGCGCGCGGCTCGCCCCGAGCGCCGTGCGCAGCGCGACGTCGTGCGTCCGCGCCGCCGCCCGCGCCAGCAGCAGGTTGGCGACGTTCGCGCATGCGACGACGAGCGTCAGCGAGACCACGATCACCAGGAATTGCAGGCCGCGCTGCACCTCGCGCGGCGTCTCGACCTCGATGAAGGGCACCACGAGCGCGCGGCGTTGAGACGAGGCGCCGGCGGCTGCCGGCATGTGCCGCGCCAGGTCCGACTGGATTTCCGCCTGCGCCGCGCCGATCGACGTCGTCGCCCGCAATCGGGCGACGATGTTCAGATTTGCGGTGGCGTCCGCAGCGTCGAGCGCGAGCGGCCGCCAGAGCCGCGCGTTGATCGGGAAGCCGAAGCGTCCGCCCATCACGCCGACGACCAGATGCGGCACGCCGTCGATCCGGATGCTCTTGCCGACGATCGCCGGATCGCCGCCGAAGCGCGTCTGCCACAGGGCCCGGCCGATCACAGCGACCGGCATCGCCCCCGGCGCGCTGTCGTCGGCGCTCAGCCATCGCCCGAGCATCGGTGGTTCGGCGAGCAGCTCGAATGTCGCGGCGGTCATCCGGGCCGCGGGCACGCGCAACGGGCGGCCACCCTCGCCGCTGAGGCTCACCGAGTCGGACTGATAGGCGCCTACGCGCTCGAAGCCGGCAAGCGCTTCCCACCGCCGGAACGTGGCCGCGTCCACGGGTTGGGGATCCTGTGATTGCGACAGCGTCGGCGCCGAAACGCTGACGATCGTGTCGGGATCGCGCAGCGGCATCGCCCGGGTGCCGCCATGCACGATCCCGAACATCGTCGTCGTGAACCCAATGCCGAGGGCGAGCGCGGAGGTCGCGGCGAGGGTGAGGCCGGGGCTGCGACGGACGACGCGCCAGCTCTGGCGGAAATCGGACCAGATGTTGGTCATGGGAGCGGCTCCAGAATCGAGGGAGCAGACGAGTCGAGCGGAACCGAGGTTCCGCTCGACGTTGTATCTGGAGCTGAATTAGCCAGACGAGTTACTGCTGGCCGATGGCCTTCTTGATCGCTTCGACAGCGACGTTGGCGCGGAACTCGACGATCTTCTTGCCCATCTCGATGGTCTTTTCCTTCGGCTCGATGCTGATCCCGTTGATGGTCGCCTTCCCGGCGGCCACGCGCTGGTCGTAGCGCACGGTCTTCGGGTCGTAGGCCATCAGCACCGCGGTCAGGCCGTACTCGTCGTGAATGCCGTCAGCCGACGGGTTCTCCTTGATGCCGTTCTGCGCCAGGAAGTCGCGCACGCCGCCCTTGCTGGTCCAGTTGTAGTACTCGGGGACGTGATAAATGTTCGCCGCGCCGGCCCACTTCGTCTTCAGGTCCGCGGCCACGGCGCGCAGCCCGGCGGTGTCGCCGCCGCTGTCGCCGAGCAGGATGACGTTCTTGAAGCCCTGGCTCTTGAGGCTGTTGGCCATGTCGCGGATCACGGCCTGGAACGTCTCCGGCGTGAAGTAGATGCTGCCCCATTCGAGATACCTGTTTTCCGGATTGCCGGCTTCGATCGGCACGATCGGCGCGACCAGCGCGTTGCCGAGCTTGCGGGCGATGGCGTCGGCGACCAGGCGGATCGCGTAGAAGTGCTTGCCGCCCGCGAGGTACGGGCCGTTCTGTTCGGTGCTGCCGGCGACGATGAGCGCGGTGGTCTTGCCGGCTTTGATGGCGTCGCGCACCTCGAGGTAGGTGAGTTCCTCGATCCACACGCTATCCAGCGCCGCGATCGGACGGGCCTTGGCGGCCTCCTCGTCGTACGCTTTCTTGGCCGCCGCTTCACGCTGCTCGGGCGTCATATTTCCGCGTCCGCCGCCGCGGCCCTGCTGCTGCCCCTGTTGCTGCGCGGGCGGGTTCGCCTGTTGCGCGGCGACCGCGGCGGAACACGCGAGCGCCAGGATCGCTGCCACTTGGCTGATCTTCATGAGCCCTCCTGAAATGACTCGAGCCGGGGTGTGGAAACTATACGCCGGCCGGTGCGGGACCGTGTCACGTTGGCGCCTCACTTGCCGCGATACTGCCAGAGGCCGCCCTTGAGCATCTTCAGCACTTCGTC
>DASTCC010000372.1:0-7863 GCA_035711465.1 Vicinamibacterales bacterium | reverse complement strand
CAGCAGCAGGCTCTCGGTGAGCAGCTGCCGCACGAGCCGCCAGCGATCCGCGCCGATCGCCAGCCGCACCGCCAGCTCGCGGCGCCGGCGCGAGGCGCGCGCGAGCAGCAGATTGGCGAGGTTCGCGCACGCGATCGCCAGCACGATGCCGACGACGGTCATGAGCAGCTGCGACAGGCGCTGCAGCTGGCCCTGGCCATTCGGATCGACGCGCGCCTCGGCGAGCGGCACCGTCCTCACCTGGCCGCGCCGCGCGTTTTCCGCCGGGTACTGCTTCGACAGGTTGGCCATGATCGCCGCGAGATTCGCCTGGCCCTGTTCGATGGTCATGCCCGGCTTCAGGCGGCCGAAGGGAAACAGGAACAGGCCGCGACGCTGCTCGTACCAGGCCAGCGCCGGCTGCGTCAGCGAGTGCGTCGCCATCGTCAGCCAGAACGACGGCGCGCCGAGCGCGAACGTGCCGGTGAACGTGCGCGGCGTGACGCCGATCACGGTGAACGGCGTGCGGTTGATGACGATCGTCGATCCGATGGCGCGGTCCTCGCCGGCGAAGTGTTCCTGCCAGTAGGCCCACGAGATCACCACGACGTGCTCGCCGTTGGGCGGCGCGTCTTCGTTCGGCGCGAAGCCTCGGCCGAGGCGCATCCGCACGCCGATGAGATCGAAGTAGTTGCCGCTGACGATCTGCGCCGCCTCCTGGCGGGCTTCGCCGGCCGGCGGCTGCACGTTGACCTGGCCGAACGAGACCGCCGCGAGATCGACGAACGTCGTGTTGCCGGCGCGCAGGTCCTTGAAGTTCAGGTGCGACATCGGCAGGTTGCCGGGATTGACGTCGTCAGCCTGATAGATCGAGACGAGCTCGTCGGGCGCGTGCACCGGCATCGGCCGGAGCAGAACGGCGTTGACGAGCGAGAAGATGGCCGTGTTGGCGCCGATGCCGAGCGTCAACGAGGCGAGCGCGACCAGCGTAAAGCCTGGGCTGCGCAGCAAAAGCCTGCACGCGTGGCGGAGGTCCTTGAAAAAAGCGGCCATGTTCGGTCCTTCAACCTATGAACGAGTCACGGCGGAGGCGCCGTGCCAGAGACGAACATCACCGGCAGAACGGCGGCCGACGGCGGGCGGAGGCTGTGCGCCCGGGTGGCCGGCCGTCTGCCGGTGCGAGGCAGATCTAGTTCCCGAGGTGGAAGCCGCTCTCCTCGAGATCCTTCTGGCCGCTGCGAGCGGCGTCTTCTTCCACGACGCGGCCGTCGAACAAGTGGATCGACCGCTCGGCGTTCTTCGCGTAGCGCGGATCGTGCGTGACCATGCAGATGGTCGCGCCTTCCTTGTGCAACTCCTGCAAGAGACCCATCACCGCCTCGCCGTTCTTCGAGTCGAGGTTACCGGTGGGCTCGTCGGCCAGCAGGATCGAGGGCGATCCGCCGACCGCGCGGGCCACGGCGACGCGCTGCTGCTGACCGCCTGACAGCTGGCTGGGCAGGTGCTTGGCGCGATGCGACATGCCGACCTTCTCGAGCGCCGCCATCACGCGCTCCTTGCGTTCGGCCGACTTCATGCCGCGGTAGGTGAGCGGCAGCTCGACGTTCTCGTAGACGGTGAGATCGCCGATGAGGTTGAAGCTCTGAAAAATGAACCCGATTTCGCGGTTGCGCACGCGGGCGCGCTCCGAGAGCGGCAGATCCGCGACCGAGCGGCCGTTGAGCACGTAAGTGCCTTCGGTCGGCGTGTCGAGCAGGCCGAGGATCGACAAGAGCGTCGACTTGCCGCAGCCCGACGGCCCGGCAATCGAGATGTACTCGCCGCGCTGGATCTCGAGATGGATTCCCGCGAGCGCGTGCGTTTCGACTTCATCCGTGTAGAAGATCTTCGTCACGCCGTCGAGGTGAATGAGCGGCTGCCCCGTCGTACTCATTTCCACTCCTATCGTTGTGGTCGCGGCGCAGTCGCCGCGACAGCCTCACCACTGCCGGCGGGCGACAGGCCCGCCGGGTCTTGCCTCAGACCGTCAGTTGATCTGGATGCGGTTCCACGCGTCGTATTGCGACATGTCGGACAGCACCACCCGATCGCCTTCTTTCAAGCCTTCGACCACTTCCACGTACTGCACCGAGCGGCGGCCGATCGCCACCGTCGTCCGCGTCGCCATCTTCGTCGCCGGGTCGACCAGGAAGAGACTGATCTTGCTGTTCTCCTGACCGAACGCCGGGCTCTCGACGAACAGGATGTTGACGAGCTTCTCGAGCTGCACGGTGCCGTCGACCGAGAGATCGGGCCGCGCGCCCGCCGGCAGCGGTCCGTCGAGCGAAACGTCGACGCCGACCGTGCCGCCCTGCGAGGCCGGGTCGATGCGGGTGACGTGGCCGGGCACGATGCCGTTGCGCGTGTCGACCATGGCCGGCAGTCCGATGGCCAGATCGCGCGTCTGCGTTTCAGAGATGCGAATCTCGGCCTTGAGCTTCGTCGGATCCGAGACGCGCACGACGTTGGCGCCGGCGGCGACCTGCGCGCCGAGCTCGACGTTGACGATCTGGAGCTGGCCCTTCATCGGCGAGCGGACGACGAGCTCGGACACCTGACGCGCGAGCTGGTCGAAGGTCGCCTTGGCCTGGTTGACCTGGGCGATGTCCGGCGCCAGCTGGGATTCGGCGGTCTTCTTGTCCGAATCGAGCTGCTTCTGCGCCAGCTCGAGCGCGAGCTTGCGGTTGGCGGCCGTGGCCTGCAGGCGCTGCACCGTCAGGCCGGCGACCAGTCCCTGCTCGAACAGCTGCTTGTTGGCCTCGAGGTCCTTCATCGCGACGTCGTAGTCCGAGCGCGCGTTGGCGACCGCGTTCTCACGCTGCACCATCTGCGTCTCGAGCGCGGCGCGCCGATTTTCCAACTGCGCCTGCTGCGACTTCCAGGTGAGCTCGGCGTTGTTCATCTGCTGTCTGAGGTCGGGGTTGTCGAGCTCGATGATCGCGGTGCCGACCTCGACCTGCGCGCCGGCCTGGAGCAGACGCCTCTCGACGCGGCCCGAAACGCGGGCCGGGACCCAGCGAATGTCCTCGGGCACAAGCGTCCCCGCGCCCTTGACCTCGCGGACCATGTCGCCCCGCTTGACGTTGCCGAACCACAGCGTGCCTTCCTGGACGCTCGGCGCGGCCGGCTCGAGGCGCGAGACGGCGACCGTGACCGCGACCAGGACGGCGGCGGCCGCGACGCCGAAGATGGCGCGGCGGATTTTCTTCTTCTTGAGGATCTTGGGATCGCGCTTGACGTCCATAGCCATAAGTACCCTTAATGCAAAAGTCGGTGCCAGGACGCTAGTATGGCGCTATCACCATGAAAAGCAAGCACTTGAATCGGTTTGGCCTCCCCAGCCAGACCTGCCGTTTAGTGCGGTTTCGCGAACTTCGAATCCCGTTCGGGGGACGGGCTGATTCACCGTCCGACCCGCCGGCGCGCACTACTGGTGCTGTGGTCGACCTATTGGACGATAGCGAACGCTCTACGGTTTAGCGGGAGAGAGCCTCCCCCGGATCAGGGTCAGGCTTTCACGGCAGCCGTTGAGCCGGGCGAAGAGCCGTGCCGTGGCTTCCTGGAGCCCGTCGTCGAACCGGATGAGCGGCGCGCGGTCCATCAGGAGCTTCACCATGGCGGGGTAGCAGCCGCCGAGGAGCGGTCCGTCGAGGTCGGTCAACGCCCCGCCGGCCACGGCCAGCGTCAGCATCGAGCCGTGGCCTGGCGTCCGGCGCATCGGATCGGCGCCCTTGTCCAGGAGTGTGGTCGCCACCTCGACCTGGCCCGACCCCACGGCCATCATCAGCGGCGTTACACGGAGATCCTTCGAGCCGTCGGGCCGCGCGCCTCGTTCGAGCAGGAGCCGGACGGCGTCGAACTGGTGCTTGTGCACGGCGTGCATCAACGGGATCCAGTGGTTGCCGCCGCTGTCGGACAGGTTTGGATCGGCGCCGCGGTCGAGCAGCAGGCGCATCGCGTCGAGCCGTCCGGTTCGCGCGGCCGACGCCAGCAGGCGCGTGCCGCCGCGGCCTTCAGCCGCATCCGGAGACACACCGGCATCGATGTGGGACTCGAGGGCCGCGACGTCGCCGGCGGCCGCGGCGCGGCTGGCAGGCGGCCAGGGCTCGGAGTGGCGGGCCTGGGCGAGGACGAGCGCGACGCCGCCCAGGGCGAGCATAATCAGGAGCATTCCGAAGACGATGCGTGCGAGACGCCGGGCCATCACTCGTCGATGTTAACGCAGATTACTTTGTACCGTAAAGTTTTATGCCGCCGCTGATCGCGCTCGGGTGGAGCGACGAGTGGCAGGCGAAGTTCGACGCCGTCGCCCCGGAGGGCGCGGTGCCCGCGCGCGTCTGTCTCGAGCACAACCACGTGTTCCGGCTCGCCGCCGAGGCGGGCGAGCTCCTGGCCGAAACGGCGGGGCGTATCAAGCATCGCGCCGTGGGCCGCCACGAACTGCCCGCGGTCGGCGACTGGGTGGTCGTGCGCCCCGATCCGACCGGCGGGCGGGCGCTCATCGTGGCGGTGCTGCCCCGGCGCACCTGGTTTTCGCGCAAGGCCGCGGGCCGCGAGACGACCGAGCAGGTCGTCGCCGCGAACATCGACGTCGTGTGGCTCGTCTTCGGGCTCGACGCCGCCGTGAACGCGCGCGCCATCGAGCGCTATCTCGTCGTCGCCGAGCGCAGCGGCGCCAGGCCCGTCGTCGTGCTCAACAAGAGCGACCTCGTCGATGACGTCGGCGCCGCCGTCGCCGAAGCGACCCTCGCGGCCGGTGCGGCGCCGGTGGTGGCAGTCAGCACGAAGACCGGCTTCGGCCTCGATCGGCTCGAACGCGACCTGCGCCCCGGCATGACTCTGGCGCTCCTCGGCCCTTCGGGAGCGGGGAAGTCCTCGATCGTCAATCAGCTCATCGGCCGCGAAGCGTTGCTGACGGGCGACGTACGCGACTGGGATCGTCGCGGCCGTCATACCAGCGTGCACCGACAGTTGATGATGCGCGAAAGCGGCGGCCTGATCATCGACACGCCCGGCATGCGCGAGGTCGCGCTCTGGGAAACCGCGCCGGTCGTCGACAGCTTCGCGGACATCGCGGCGCTTGCCGACGCCTGCCGGTTTCGCGACTGCCGCCACGACCGCGAGCCCGGCTGCGCGGTCAAAGCGGCGGTCGAATCGGGGCAGCTCGACGCCGAGCGCCATGCCAGCTTCCTCAAGCTGCAGAGCGAACAGCAGGAGCTCGCCGACCGGCGCGACGAACGGAGCCTGCTCGAGGCCAAGCGGCAGTCGAAGATCCAGAACAAGGCGCTCAAGGCGATGCAGAAGGATCGCGGCCGCTAGCGCGTTTCGCCGACGACACGCGCCCGTTCGCCGATTCGCGCGAACGGCCGCCGGGCAAGAGCGTTCACTCTGTGCAGGGTCGACTGCATGTCCGACACACCCGCCTCGGATATCCCGCTCGTCGTCGAATCAGCGGTCAAACGCTTCGGTCCTGTTCAGGCGCTGGACGGCGCGTCGCTCACCGTCGGTCGCGGTGAGCTGGTCGGCCTCCTCGGCCCGAACGGCGCCGGCAAGACGACGCTGATCCGCGCGATTGCCGGCCGGCTGCGGCTCGACAGCGGCCGCGTCAGTCTCTTCGGCCGGGCGCTGACGCCCGAGGATCCCCGCGCCGAGCTCGGCGTCGTGCCGCAGGAGATCGCCGTCTATCCGCTGCTCACCGCGACCGAGAATCTGCGCGCCTTCGGCGAGCTCTACGGCGTGCGAGGCGCGGCGCTCGACGAGCGCGTGAGCTGGGCGCTCGCCTGGTCCGATCTTGCCGATCGTGCCGACGAGCCGGTCAAGCGCTACTCGGGCGGCATGAAGCGCCGCCTCAACATCGCCTGCAGCTTCGTCCATCAGCCGTCGATCGTGCTCCTCGACGAGCCCACCGTCGGCGTCGATCCGCAGAGCCGCGAGCGCATCTACGAGATGTTGACGTCGCTGCGCGTCTCGGGTGTCTCGATCGTGCTGACGACGCACCACCTCGAAGAAGCCGAGCGCCGCTGCGAGCGCATCGTCATCATCGACAAGGGCCGGATCGTCGCCGCCGGCGACATGCGCGAGCTGGTGTCGCGCGTGCTCGGCGCCCAGCGCACCCTGCGGCTGACGCTGGCGGCGCCCCTCGACGAACGCGCGGCGCTGCCGGCGGATCTGGTTGCCGAGGATGGCCGCCGGGTGGTGCGGACGCATGTCGACGATCCGCGCGCCGACGTCGTGCGTGCCATGGACGCGGTTGGGCGGCTTGGCGCCGAGGTCGTGGATCTCGAGCTCGCGCGCGCGTCGCTGCAGGACGTGTTCATTGCCCTGACCGGGCGGGAGCTTCGCGAATGATCGGGACCTTGTTGCGTGTCGCGTTCATCAACCTCCGTCGCGACCGGGTCGCGCAGGCGCTGACGTTCGTGCTGCCGATCATCTTCTTTTCGATCTTCGCGACCGTCTTCGGCAACCAGACCGACGCGACGAGCCGTGTCCGTGTCGCGATCGTCGACGAAGATCAATCCGAGTACTCGCGCAAGCTCGTGAAGGCGTTCCAGGCAGAAGGCGGCTTGCGCGTCCAGACGACGCGGCAGGTGAACGGCGCCGAGACTCCTCTCGATCGTGCGTCGGCCGAGGCGCTGGTGAAGGGCGGGACGGCGCCGGTCGCGGTGATCCTGCCGAAGGGACTCGGCGCGTCGCCGCGGTTCTGGTCCGACGGGTCGGGCGCTGCCGGGCCGACGGTGCAGCTGCTGGCGGACGTGTCCGATCCGGTCGCGCCGCAGCTGGTTCAGGGTCTGCTGCAGAAGGTCAGCTTCACCGCCGCGCCGGAATCGATGGCGATCCAGGGCATCGAGATGTTCGAGAAGTACAGCGGCCCGCTGCCGCCCGATCAGCGGCGGTCGATGGACAGCTGGGTGGGCCAGATGCGGGCGGACCCGTCCACCGGTGCCGGTGGCGGCGACTCGGCGTTCGGACTCTCGATCGAGATCGTCAACGTCATGCAGCCGAACGCGGGCAGCGCGCCGACGATCTCGTTCTACGCGGCCGGCATCGGCGTGATGTTCCTGCTGTTCTCGTGCGCGGGCGCCGGCGGCACCCTGCTCGAGGAAGAAGAGTCGGGCACGCTCGATCGTCTGATCGGATCGCGTGCCGGCATGACCGGTGTCCTCCTCGGCAAATGGATCTTCCTGACGATCATGGGCTGCCTGCAGCTCACCCTGATGTTTACCTGGGGCGCCGTGATGTTCGGTCTGCCGCTGGCGTCGCATCTACCCGGGTTCGCGGTGATGACCGTCGTCACCGCTGCGGCCGCCGCGGGGTTCGGCCTCGTGCTCGCGACGCTCAGCCGGTCCCGTGCGCAGCTGTCGGGCATGTCCACCATCGTCATCCTGACGATGTCCGCGGTCGGCGGCAGCATGTTCCCGCGTTTCATGATGAGCGAGGCGATGCAGCGGTTCGGTCTCGTGACCTTCAACGCCTGGGCGCTCGACGGCTATCTCAAGGTGTTCTGGCGCGAGGCGCCGATCGCCGCGCTGGCGCCGCAGGTCGCGGTGCTGATCACGCTGGCGGCAGTCTTCTTCGCCGCGGCGCGCCTCTTCGCCCGGCGCTGGGAGACGGCCTGACGCCTTCGCGGTACCATTGACGATGAATGTCGAATCCTTCACGCCGGGCGGCGATGGCGCTGGTCCTGGGCCTGGCGTCCTGCACGCCGCCCGCGCCGGCTGACGTCTCGATTGAGCGGCGCGAACTGGCGATTGAGCTGCTCGCCGACGGGTCCGCGCGCGTGCGCGATGCTCTGACCGTCGGCGTGAACGACGCCCCGGTGGACACGTTCCGGCGCATCATTCCCGC
>DASTCC010000371.1:0-3675 GCA_035711465.1 Vicinamibacterales bacterium | reverse complement strand
GTGCATCGGCTTGTGGATGCCGGGCGTGTCGATGAAGACCATCTGCCCGGCGCCGCTGTTGCGCACGCCGATGATCCGGTGTCGCGTCGTCTGCGGCTTGTCGGAGACGATCGCGATCTTCTGGCCGATGAAGCGGTTCAGGAGCGTGGACTTGCCGGCGTTGGGGCGGCCGACCAGCGAGACCAGACCGGCTTTCACGCACCGGCCTCTTCGAGCGCGAGCGGCGGCTTCTTGATGCGGACCTTGTGGATGCGGCGGCGCTCGGCCTCGAGGATCTCGACCGCCAGGCCGTCGAAGCTGTGCAGCTCGCCCACCGCCGGCACGCGGCCGACGCGCGTCAGCACGTAGCCGCCGACGGTCTCGAATCCGCCCTCCTCGATCTCGATCCCCAGCCGATCGATCATGTCGCCGATGCTGACCTTGGCGTTGAAGACGAAGCTGTCCGCCGACTCCTGGACGATCGGCTCGGCTTCGAGATCGTATTCGTCACGGATGTCGCCGACGAGCACTTCGACGACGTCTTCGATCGTGACCAGCCCGGCCGTGCCGCCGTACTCGTCGACGACGAGCGACAGCTGAAAGCGCTTCTGCTGGAACTCGCGCAGCAGATCGGCGACACGCTTGGTCTCCGGTACGAACGACGCCGGACGGACGAACTCCGACACCTTGCGCGTGCCCGCCGGCATCTCCGTCATGTAGATCAGATCCTTCACGACGATGACGCCGACGATGTTGTCGAGGTTGTCGGCATAGACCGGCAGGCGCGAGTACTCCTGCTCCCGCACGAGCGTGCGCAGCTCGTCGACCGTCGCATCTGCCTGGATCGCGACGATATCCGGCCGCGGCGTCATCACCTCGCGGACCAGCGTCTCGCCGAAGTCGACCGCCGATCGCAGCAGCCGGCTTTCGTCGGCCACCGCCGGCCGCGCCGTGGGAGACCCGCCGGACGTCGGGGCCGCCGGTGTCCCGGCCGGCGCTTCCGGCTGCTCGCGGCGCTCGGACTGACCGAGCCAGCCGGTGATCGCGGCCGTCAGCGGACCGAGCAGGTTCGCCACGAACGTGAACGCCGGCAGGAGGATCTCGAGAAAGCGCTCCGGCGACCGCCGCACGATGATCGCCGGCAGGATCTGCCCGATGACGAGCGCGATCACCACGCCGAGCCCGACGACCGCCAGGGCCTGCGAGAAGCCGGTCCCGATCGGCTGCGCCAGCAGCGCGACGACGATCACGAGCAGCGCCGCGCGCAGGAAGCGCACCGGCACGAAGAACTTCATCGGGTCTTCGAGATAGATCGCGAGCGCGGGATTCTCGTTTTCCCGCTCGGCCTCGAGACGCGCCGGGAGCCGCATCAGCAGCGCAAAGGCCGTCTCGACCACCGAGAAGAACAGCAGCGCCGAGCTGGCGAGAAACACGAAGAAAACGGTCGTCATCGCGACGGATGTCCGGGAGCGCGGCCGGTGAGCACCGCAGGCAGGCCGGCCTTCCGGCCGAGCTGCGCCTCGAGCCTCCGCATCTCCCCCCGATCGGTGTCGTGATCGTAGCCCAGAAGGTGCAGTAGACCATGGAGCGCCAGGATCCGGATTTCCACGATCCGGGCGTGGCCATGGGCGCGCGCCTGCCGGCCGGCCACACCCCAGGCCATGGCGATATCGCCTAAGTGCCCGGGATCGTTCGGGTTGTCCCGGCCTGAGGGGAACGACAGCACGTCGGTGGGCTCATCCCGGCCGCGGAACTGGCGGTTGAGGGCGCGGATGCGCGCGTCGCTGACGATCGCGATCGCCACCCGGCCCCTGGCGCGAGCCGGGGCGGCGCGCTCGAGCCAGCCCGCGAGACCGCGGACGCTGGCGCTCGCCGCCGCGGGAGCCGTGACCGCGACGTCGAGGCGCCGCCTGCCTGGGGCTCGGCGGCGCATCAGGACTTCGTCGAGTTGGCGTACGACTCGTAGGCCTTGACGATCTTCTGCACCAGCGAGTGGCGGACGACGTCCCTCTCGTCGAAATACACGGTGGCGATGCCCTCGACGCTGCTCACGACCTTGAGCGCCTCGACCAGGCCGGAAATCCGCCCGGGCGGCAAATCGATCTGCGTGACGTCGCCGGTGACCACGGCCTTCGAGCCGAAGCCGAGCCGCGTCAGAAACATCTTCATCTGCTCGGACGTCGTGTTCTGCGCCTCGTCGAGGATGACGAACGCGTCGTTCAGCGTCCGGCCGCGCATGAACGCAATCGGCGCGACCTCGATGACGCCGCGCTCGAGCAGCCGCTCGACGCGTTCGACGTCGAGCATGTCGTAGAGCGCATCGTAGAGCGGCCGGAGATACGGGTTCACCTTCTCCTGCAGATCGCCGGGCAGGAAGCCGAGCTTCTCGCCGGCCTCGACGGCCGGCCGCGCCAGGATGATCCGCGTGACGCGCTTGGAGAGCAGATACGCGACCGCCTGCGCCATCGCCAGATACGTCTTGCCGGTGCCGGCCGGGCCGACGCCGATGACGATGTCGGACTGGTCGATGGCCTCGAGATAACGGCGCTGCGTCACCGACTTCGGCGTCACCTGCCGTCGTCCGGCCGCGCGTGTGCCGCCGCCCTTCTGGAAGTACTCCTGCAGCTCGACGTCGGGGTTGTCGGTGAGCAACTGCGCGGCGGTCTTCACGTCACCGCGGCCGAACCGGTAGCCGTCGCGCAACAGGCCGGCGAGTTGCTCCAACACGCGCTCCGCCCGCGCGACATCGTCCTGCGGCCCTTCGATGACGACGTCGTGGCCGCTCGTCTTCAGGCGGACGCCGAGCGCCGACTCGAGGTGCTTGAGATTTTCGTCGAAGGATCCAAACAGCGACTCGATGCCTTCGTCGGGCATCGACACGCGTCGCAGCGCAGAGGTAGGCACAGACAAGGTCAGGGTAGCACAGGGGGCGGACTGCGGGCTGCGGGCTGCAGGCTGCGGGCTGCGGACTCAGCACCCAGCGCTCAGCACCCAGCACCTTATCTACTCCCAGAGCCAAGCGGCGCCGCGGACGCCGCTCGCGTCGCCGTGCTTCGCGATCGTCAGGCGCGTGTCGACGCGATCAGAGAAGACCCAGGGGGCCCACGCCGCCCGCACGCGATCGACGATGCCGTCGAGCCGCGAGAGGCCGCCGCCGAGCACGATGACGTCCGGGTCGAGCACGTTGACGATGGTCGCAAGCGCGCGCGTGAGGCGGTCGTGCCAGGCGTCGAGGGCGGCGATCGCCGTGACGTCCCCGTGACGCGCGAGCGCGACCACGTTCTCAGGCGTGCTGTTGGCGCGGTTCGCCGGCGCCCGCCGGCGATCGTAGTCGGCCGCCAGTCCCGGACCCGACACGAACGTCTCGAGACAGCCGCGGCGGCCGCAGTAGCACTCGGGGCCGGGCCGCTCGTCATCGGTCGGCCAGGGCAGCGGGTTGTGCCCCCATTCGCCGGCGATCGCGTTGGCGCCGACGTGCACGCGGCCGTCGATGGCGATGCCGCCGCCGACGCCCGTGCCGAGGATCACGGCGAACACGACGCGCGCGGCGGCCGCGGCGCCATCGACGGCTTCGGAGACCGCGAGGCAGTTGGCGTCGTTGGCCAGGCGCACCGGCCGGCCGAGCCGCGCCTCGAGGTCGGCGCCGAACGCGCGGCCGTTGAGCCAGATCGAGTTGGCGTTCTTGACCAGGCCGGT
>DASTCC010000370.1:0-12321 GCA_035711465.1 Vicinamibacterales bacterium | reverse complement strand
CTCCGTCCCCCCCCAGGCGCAAGAAGCTCGAGATCAAAAGATGCGCCGAAGGCGCCTCCGGTGGACGGCGCTCCACGTTTTCAGGCTTTGATCTGCTGCGTCTGTCAGCGATCGCCCGCCCACCGCAGCACCCGCAGCGCGCGCAGCGTGTTCCATCGGCTTGGCGCGCCGATCGACTCGCCGAACGGCAGCGGCAGCGCCAGCGCCTCGTCATGGGCGCGATCGAGCGGCCATCGACCGTCGGCCAACTGTTTGTTTCCCACGACGTCCAGGGCCTCGTCCATACGCGGGTCTGGCGGCGCGCCGGCGGATCGGAAGTAGTCCAGCGCGCGCAGGATGTCGTACTCGTAGCGCGGCGGGAACGCGAAGGTCAGGAACGACGGATGCGCGACCTCGCCGCTTGACCGACGCCGGAAGAGACTGCGTTCGAGAAGGTACTCCTCGGCTCGTCGTCTGGCTTCGGCGATCTCCGGCGCCGACCCGACGGCCCGCTCGTACTCGAGCAGGCCTTCGAGCACACAGATCGTGGTGTGGAACGACGAGCAGCGGCTCTTCGGCGCCTCGCAGTTCCAGCCGCCGTCGTCGAGCTGCTCGGTCACGAGACGTCGGGCGAGGCTCTCCGATGGACGGCCGAAGTAGGCGCCGAGCGCCAGCGCACCGCCGTTGATGCATGGCTCGACCTCGCCATCGAAGAACGGCTTCGCCCCGAACTCCTCGTGCCATCGATAGCCGGCCTCGAGGCGCGCAATGGCCGCTCTGACGCCGGGATCGTTCCGATCGACGCCGGTCGCGCGCAGGAGCTGCATCGTGAACAGCGTCGGCAACCAGTCGGGCTCGTCGGGACGATGCCACGCGCCGTCGGTTCCCTGGCAGGCGAGGATCGCGGCGCCGAGACCCTCGCGGGCGACACGCGCGCGTTCCGCGGCGACCGGCGTCGCCGGCGCGCCGGTGAGATCCCGCATCGCCTGCCAGCGGATGGCGGGATCCGAGTCGAGGAGCCAGTCTACGGCGTTCACCTCACTGCCTCAGCATCGAGGTCCTGTTGATGACGACGGTCAGGGGCGCCGCGGTGGCGGCCGGAGCCTTCCTCTTAGAATCCATCAGCCGCGACGTACGCGTCGATCACCGCGCGCTCGCCGGCGCGCCCGCGCGTCGAGTTGCCGTGCTCCATGCCGACGATGCCGGTAAAGCCCTTGCCGTGGATGTGCCTGAAGACGTTGCGGTAGTTGATCTCGCCCGTGCCCGGCTCGTTGCGGCCGGGGTTGTCGCCGACCTGGATGTAGGCGACTTCGTCCCACGCGGTGTCGAGGTTCGGGATCAGGTTGCCCTCGGTGATCTGCTGGTGGTAGATGTCGAACAGGATCTTGCATGACGGGCTGCCGACGGCCTTGCAGATCATGTAGGCCTGCGGGATGGTCGTCAGGAACATCCCGGGGTGATTGCGCAGCGTGTTGAGCGGCTCGAGCACCATCACCAGCTGGTGCGGCTCGAGGATCGCCGCCGCACGCTTCAATGTCTCGATGACGCGCGCCGTCTGATAGTCGAAATGCGGCCGGCTGTCGACGTGTCCCGGCACCACCGTCATCCACGTCGCGCCGACGCGTTTGGCGATCTCGACCGACTCGGTCACTTCCTTGAGAAACGTCTCGCGATGCTGCGCGTTCGGGCTGGTGAGCGTCGGCGCGGTCCAGTTGATGGTGTGCGCGACGAACACGCCCATCCGCATCTTGAGGCGGGCGAGCGTGCTGCCGATCTTCTCCTGCTCGGCCACAGGCCGCCCGCGCATGCCGTTGTCCTCGAGTCCAATGAAGCCCTCGGACGCCATGAACTCGAGCTCGGCGACGACGTCGTTGCCGCCGGCGTGGTCGCGGAACATGCCGAAGTGCGGCGCGTAGTTGAGCTTGAAACGGCGCTGCGGCGCGGGCGCGGCGCGCGCCATCGCTTCGATCGGTACCGCCTGACTGGCCGCGGCCAGCCCGGCGCCGGCCAGCGCCGTGGACTTCAGAAACTCGCGACGACGAATCACGGCGCGTCCTCAGTCCGCCCAGCCGCGCTCGAGCCTGGTGCGGCCCGGCATCGGAATCGGCGGCACCGTCATCGGACCGTAGCCGGAAATCGGCGGCGTCAGATCCTGCTGCGCGTTGAGCACGCCGTCCCAGGTCATCTCCTGGCCGGTGTAGGCGGCCTCGCGGCCCATGATCGCGACCAGCGAGCTCTCGGCGATCTGCTTCAGCTCGTTGTACGGCGATCCCGATCGGATGCTGGCGACGAGATCCGTGTGCTCCTGCACGAAGCCGTTGCTGCGCTGCGCCGGCGGCGTGTACGTCCACGCCTTTGCGCCGGCGATCCGGCGCGACGCGTCGGACTGGCCCTCGGTGCCGATGAACCACTCGCCGACCCGGTTGGACGTACCCGGAATCTGACGGCACATGCTCAGGATCCTGGCGCCGCTCGCGTACTCGTAGTCCACGGCAAAGTGATCGTAGATGTGGCCGTACTTCGGGTCGGTCCGGAACTGCCGCCCGCCGACGCCGGTCGCCTTGATCGGCAGCTCGTTCAGCACCCAGTAGGCGACGTCGAGGTTGTGCACGTGCTGCTCGACGATGTGATCGCCGGAGAGCCAGGTGAAGTAGAGCCAGTTGCGGATCTGCCATTCGGCGTCGGTCCACTCCGGCTTGCGATCGCGCGACCATAGGCCGCCCTGATTCCAGAACACCTGGCCGGTCAGGACCTTGCCGATCGCGCCGCCATGGATGCGCTCGATCGTCTCGCGATAGTCGGCCTGATGCCGGCGCTGCGTGCCGACACCGATCGCCAGGTTCTTCGCCTTGGCGCGGTCGTAGGTCTGAAGCACGGAGCGCACGCCCGCCGGATCGACCGCGACCGGCTTCTCCGCGAAGATGTGCTTGCCGGCGTCCACCGCCGCCGCCAGGTGCGCGGCGCGATAGGCGGGCGGCGTCGCCAGGATGACGAGATCGACGTCGGCGGCGAGGACCTTCTGATACGCGTCGAATCCGGTGAACGTACGATCGGGTGTGACCTTGATGCGAGGCGCCAGCGCGGGATTGGATGCCGCGAACTTCTCGAGCTCGGTCTGGCATTGCGCGAGCCGATCCGGCGCGAGGTCGCCCATCGCGACCAGCTCGACGCCCTCGGTGCCGCGCAGGCAGTCGCTGACCGCGCCGGTGCCGCGGCCGCCGCAGCCGATGAGGCCGAGCCGGATCACGTCGGAGCCGAACACGCGCAGGCCGCCGGACCACGCGAACGCGGCGGCCGCGGCGCTGGTGCCGAGGAACGTACGCCGGGTGACCGGCGCGGGCGTGTGTGCGTTGCGGCGATCGCTCATCTGAGTCATGGGGTCCTCGTCATCACCAGTCGGAAGCCGACAAACGGTCCGTCGGAAAGCCACCAGCGGCTCTTCGGCAGTTGCGGGTCGCGCTCGTTCCAGGTGTCGTCCTGCACCGCGCGCGACGCCGGCCCGAGGCTCGCCGGATCATCCCTGAACGAGCCGCCCCGCGCCACCAGCGCGCCGTCGCTCGTCGTCACCCACTCGGCGGCGTTGCCGAACAGGTCGAAGAGGCCGAGACGATCGGCGCGCTTCGACCCGACCGGGTGCGTTCGCGCCTCGGCGTTGTCGCGATGCCAGGCCAGGCTCGCGGCGTCGGCCGCCGTCAACGGCGCCGGGCCGGCAGCGAGCGCCGCCACCTGCATCCACTCGGCTTCTGTAGGCAAACGATAGTTCCGTCCGGTCTTCTGGGAAAGCCATTTCGCAAAGGCCTCGGCGGCCGGCCGGGTCACGCTGATCGCGGGAAATCCGGCGTGGCCCCAGCCGTAGTCGGGGGCCCCGTATGGATTGGAAGGGCGGGCGATCGCATCGGCGTCGCCGGCGGCGCCGGCGGGCCGATCGAGGCCGAGCGCAAAGACGTCGTACATGTCCCAGGTGACTTCGGTCCGGCCGATGAGCAATGCGGTGCCGGGCACCGGCACCATCTCGAAGCTGACCGTCGTGCCGGCGATCGTCTCGCGATAGGCTGTCGCCTGCGAGGCACTCGTGGGCGCGACGACAACGGCGAGGCCGCAGGCGAGCACGACATGAAGCCAGGAGGCACACGCTCGTGGCGCGCCGGCGCGCTGGCCCTCGCGGCCGCGATCGCCACGACGCCGGTGACCGCGTCCTTCCACGCCGAACCTCGAAATCCGAAATCTCACCAGAGCTCCGGCCAAAGCTTAGCCCGTCTCGAGCGCTTCGAGTACTCGCAGGTCCACATGGGCATGCCGGTGCGGATCGTGCTCTACGCGCCGGCCGAGCCCGCCGCCAGGGCCGCCGCGATCCGCGCGTTCGCACGCATCGCCTCGCTCGACGCCGAGATGAGCGACTACCGCCCCGACAGCGCCATCAGCGAGGTCTCGCGGCGCGCGCCCGCGCCCGTGCGCGTGTCTGCCGATTTCATAGAGGTGATGGGCCGCGCGATCGAGATCGCGCGGTTGACCGGCGGCGCGTTCGACCCGACGATCGCGCCCGTCGTCGCGCTCTGGCGCGAGGCGCGCAAGACCGGGCGGCTCCCCGACGCCGCGGCCCTGGATCGGGCGCGCGCGCTCGTCGGCTGGCGGCAGATCGCGCTCGATCGCGAGCAGCGGACGATCCGCCTGACGAGATCGGGCATGACGCTCGACCTCGGCGGCATCGCCAAGGGGTACATCATCCAGGCGGCGCTCGAGGCGCTGCAACTCGATGGCGTCCGCCGCGCGATGGTCGAAGCCGGAGGCGATGTCGTCGCCGGCGATCCGCCGCCAGGCAGTCCGGGCTGGCGCATCGAGCTGCCGGCAGCGGCGCACCTGCCTTCCGCCTTCGTCGCGAGCGCATCGGCGCTCAGCAATCGCGCGCTGTCGACGTCGGGGCCGGCGATGCAGGGGGTCGAGATCGGCGGCGTCCGCTATTCACACGTGATCGATCCGGGCACGGGCCGTCCCCTCACCGATGCCGTTTCCGCCCACGTGATCGACGACGACGCCGCAAGGGCGGACGCGCTCGCGACCACGGCGACCGTGCTCGGCACGTTGGGGCTCGCGGACTTGCGAGCGCGATTTCCGCGGGCGCGGATCGAGCTCGTCGCCCCGCGTTAGATGGCAGGGAGGCCTGAAGGCCTGGGAGGTGAAGGCCTCCCCCGCCTTAGAACTTCACCGGGCCCAGATACCGATCGAGCCAGTCGAGCGTGTTTTTGATGATGCGCGCGAACGGGAAGACGTGGCCGCCGTCGTAGATGACGTGTTGCTTGTCCGCGGCCGGGGTACCGAACAGGCGGAACATCGGCTTCTGGGACGTCTCGACCGGGAAGGTGAAGTCCTGTTCGCCGTTGAGCATCAGCACCGGCGTGGTGACGCGCGGCGCGAAGTTGATCTCGTCGATCTCGGGCGCCACCTGAGTGAGCGTCGTCCGGAAGCCGCCTGACCAGAGCACCCCGGTCTTGAAGCGCTTCTCGATCGCCAGCGCAATCGGTCCGAGCCGGCCGCCGAGACTGACACCGAAGAAGCCCAGCCGATCGTGATCGATGTCGGATCGTGTCAGCAGGTAGTCCACCGAACGCTGCAGATCCTTCATGCGATTGATGACGAGGTCGCGGCGGCCGTTCATGCCGGCTGGCATCTGGTCGAGGCGACGCTCGTAGGTGCCCTTGTACATCGGGAACAGCAGCGCGCGGCCGCTGCGGAGCACGAAGCCGAGGTAGTTCATCTCCGACTGCTGGAACGAACGCAGGTACTCGCCGCCCGAGTGGGGGAAGTAGACGACGGTCTGGAAGGGCGCGGCGCCTTTGCGCGGCAAGAACAGGTAGGCCGTGATTCGCTCGCCGCCGTAGGCGGCAGCGTAGCTGACACGCTCGACGCGCCACAGCTCGTGCGACTCGTCCGTGGACTCTACGGCCGCCTTGAGTTCGTCGCGATCGTATGCGTACTGACGGCGGAAGGCTTCGAAATCCTGGTCCGAGACCGGTTTCTCGCGCGAGTAATCGCGAGCGATGACCTCAACCGGACGCAACAGCGGCTCGGGCACCGGCGTCGCCGAGGTCCGCGTGATCGTCCGGAAGCCGTTGATCGCGCTGCGGTCGAACGGATCGACCGCATCCGACTGCGGATAGAGATAGTTCGGCTGGTTCCATCCGCCGCCGAGGATGTAGCGCCGCGAGCCGACCGCGTTGGTGGACCACTCGCGCGCGTTGCCGGCCATGTCGAACGTGCCGAACGGCCCGATACCTTGGTAGGCGCCGACAGCCGCGATCTGCTTGTTGCTGAAGTTGCTGAACTCGAGGATGATCGAAAACCCGCCATCGGACGAGGCCGCCGCTTTCCAGTGGTGAATGGTCGGCAATTCACGCCCCGTCCAGACGGCATAGGCCAACGCTTCGTACCAGCTGACGCCGGTCACCGGGTAGTTGTCTTGACCGGCTGGATAGGCGCGGAGCTCCCAGGTCGCCGGACTCGGCTGCCCCGTGGTATCGCGCAGGACGCTCATGCCCTCCTGCCAGGTCAGCGTGCGGCCGTCGTTCACGAACGGCTCGCGCCAGAACTCGGCCTTCGTGTATCCGCCGGCGTCGACGAACGCTTTGAACTGGCGGTTCGTGACTTCGTACTGGTCGATGGCGAACGACGGGATCGCAACCGGGCCGATGCCGCTCAGCAGTCGGGTCGTGTCGGGCACGAAGACCATGCCCTCGGGCAGACTGCCCTCGGGCGAGAGCGTGTAGATCTTCTTCGTCATCCCTCCTTCGCCCGATCCCTCGAACGTCGTGAAGCCGGCCTTGACGACCCGGACGCGGAAGTAGCCGAGCGGCAAGCGGAGATTGAGCGGCGAGCGGCCGAGCGGCAGCCACTCGGCGTCTGGTTCGTCGTAGCCCTTCAGGAACACCTCGGCGCCTTCCGGAACGGTCTGGACTTCGGCCGGCAGCAGCAGCATCTCTTTCGCCGTTTCGAACTCCTTATCGCCGGCGAGCGACGGCTCGAGCCCTCGCATCAGGCGGTAGGCCTGCGTGTACTTCTCTTCCTCTGTCAGCGTTCTCATCTGCGCGATTTCCTGACGCGCGTCGCGAAGACGTTGCGAACGAACCACCCACCAGCTCCCGACCGCGACCAGCGCGACGCCGACGGCGAGCGCGGCGCCGATCGCGCCGCGCGACCAGCGCTTCGCTCCGGGCGCGATCGCTTGCGTCGAGGTCGCGGTCGCGGACGGTCGCAGCGTCAACGCCTGCTGCACCGACTCGAGCGCCTGCTGCATCTCGCGGACGCTCTGATAGCGCGTCCCGCGCGGCTTCTCGAGCGCGCGCATGACGATGGCGTCGAGCTCGGCCGGCGCGTCGGGCCGCAGCTCGCGCAGCGGCCGCGGCTCGCGGTTGGCGATCGCGTTCATGATCGCGACGCTGTGATCGCCGTCGAACGGCCGGCAGCCGGCGAGCATTTCGTAGAGCACGACGCCGAGCGCCCAGACTTCCGTCTGCGCGTCGGCGCTCTGGCCGAGCACGTACTCGGGCGCCATATAGGCGATGGTGCCGACGGTGACGCCGGTGCGGGTGAGCTCGGTGCGATCGATCTGCTTGGCGACGCCGAAGTCGACGATCTTCACCTCGCCGCGCTTCGTCAGCATCAGATTCGCGGGCTTGATGTCGCGGTGGAAGACGCCCGCTTCGTGCGCGGCCGCCAGCCCGCGTGCGATCCCGATGCCGACGCGGATGCCTTCCGCCACCGGCAACGGCCCGTCGCCGATGCGTTCTGCGAGCGACTCGCCCTCGTAGAAGCTCATTGCCACGAACACGCGGCCATCGGCGCTGTCGTCGACCTCGAAGATCGTGCAGATGTTCGGGTGATCGAGCGCCGAGGCCGCCTGCGCCTCGAGCTGCAGCCGCTCGCGCGCTTCCCGATCCTGGGTGAGCTCGACCGGCAGGAACTTCAGCGCCACCGTCCGCTTCAGCCGCGTGTCCTCGGCCTTGTAGACGACGCCCATGCCGCCGGCGCCGAGCCGCTCGACGATGCGATAGTGCGAGACGGTCTGGCCGATCATCGAGCCGCGCCCATCGGTGGCCGAAGTGTATGGCCCGGACGCCGGCGTTTTCCACTTGCTTACCGAGAGGAGCCGTGGCACACTCCTCTCGGTAAGCAAGAGGAGCGCATGAGCCGGCCACCCGACCTCGTCCAGGGCACGCTCGACCTGTTGATCCTGAAGATCCTCGCGCTCGAGCCCCTGAACGGCTGGGCCATCGGCCAGCGCCTGCGCCAGGTGTCGAAGGACGTCCTCCAGGTCAGCGACGGCTCGCTCTACCCCGCGCTCCACAAGCTCGAGCAGCACGGCTGGATCTCCGCCGAGTGGCGGCCGAGCGAGAACAACCGCCGGGCCAAGTTCTACTCGCTGACCCGCGCCGGGCGGAAGCAGCTCAAGAACGAAGCCGAGAGCTGGAAGCGGCTCGCCGGCGCGATCTCGCTCGTCGTCCATCTTCCCGAATAGCGAGGCCGATCATGGGCGTGGATCGCTGGTGGACGATGCTTCGACTGCGAGCGCGGTCGATCTTCGACGCCGGCCGACTCGACCACGATCTCGACGAGGAGCTGCGCGATCACCTCGCCCGCGAGATCGACGCGCTCGCGGCGCGCGGCGTGCCGCCGGCGGAAGCGCGCGCCCGGGCGATCGCGGCCCTCGGCGGCATCGAGCTTCGCAAGGAACAGATGCGCGACGCTCGCGGCGTCAGCGCGCTCACCCACGTCGGGCGGGACCTTCGGCTGGCGCTCCGCCAGCTGCGCAAGCAGCCGAGCTTCACCACGACGGCACTGCTGTCGCTGGCGCTCGGCATCGGCGCCAACACCGCGATGTTCCAGCTCCTCGACGCGCTGAGCCTGCGCCCGTTGCCGGTGGCGGCTCCGCACGAGCTCGTCGAGCTGCGCCTCGCCGGCGACGGCCGCGACGGCCGCCATACCGGCCGCAATCGCCAGCTGTCGCTGCCGCTCTATCGAGCCGTGCTCGAACGGCAGCAGGCGTTCGCCGATCTGCTCGCCTTCAGCGACACCCGCTTCAACCTCGCCGCATCGGGCGAGGTCCGTTACGTGGACGGCCTGTGGGTGTCGGGCAACTTCTTCGGCGTGCTCGGCGTGGCGCCGCAGCTCGGCCGCCTGATCGGGCCGGCGGACGACCACACCGGCTGCCAGGCGCCGGTCGCGGTGATCAGCGACGCGCTCTGGCATCGCGAATACGGCGGCGATCCGAACGTCATCGGCCGACCGATCACCGCGAGCAGCTGGCGGCCGATCGTCGTCGGCGTGGCGCCGGCGTCGTTCTTCGGCGTCGAAGTGGGGCGGCAGTTCGGCATCGCGATGCCGCTCTGCGCGTCGGGTTACGGTAACCGCAATCACTGGTGGCTGGCCGCGATCGGGCGGCTGAAGCCCGGATGGACGGAGGAGCGCGCGGCCGCGCAGATCCGCCAGCTGATGCCGGACGCGCTTCGCGCCGCGCAGCCCGACTACAACGCGGCGCTTGCCGAGGCGTATGTCAAGCTCACGCCCGAGCTCGTGGACGCCTCGGCCGGCGTCTCGCCGCTGCGGCGTTCGTACTCGCGACCGCTCGCCGTCATCATCGCGATCGCGTCGCTGGTGCTGCTCATTGCCGCGGTCAACCTCGCCAATCTCCTGCTGGCGCGGGCGACGGCGAGGCGGCGCGAGTTCACCGTGAGACTGGCGCTCGGCGCCTCGCGCCGGCGCCTCCTGCAGCAGGTCTTCACCGAGAGCGTGGTGCTCGCCGCGCTCGGCTCCGCCGCCGCGGTCGCGGTCGCGGCGTTCCTGAGCCGGGCGATCCCGCCGCTGCTCAGCACGCTGGTCGATCGCGTGCATCTCGATCTCGCGCTCGACTGGCGCGTGCTCGGCTTCGCCGTCGGCGTCGGCCTGGCGACGTCGCTGGTTTTCGGCATGGCGCCAGCGATCGCCGCGGCGCGCACGCCGGCGCTCGCCGGCAGCACGCGTGGCGCCGGCGCCGTCGACGGCCTGCGGCTGCGCCGGGTGCTGGTGTCGATGCAGGTCGCGGTGACGCTGGTGCTCGTCTTCGCCGGGCTGCTGTTCTTCCGCAGCCTGTGGAAGCTCTCCACGGCCGACACCGGCGTCCGCGAGCGCGGCGTCGTCGTCGCCAACGTCTTCTTCACGCCGCGCGAGGACACGACGGAGGCGCGGCGCGCGCGCTATGCGGAGATCGACCGCCGGCTGGGCGCGCTGCCGGGCATGATCAGCCTTTCCGAGGCGTACACGACGCCGCTCGGCGGCAACGTCTGGAGCACGGACATCGTCCTGCCCGGCGAACGGCCCGGACATTCGTTCATGAATATCGTCTCGCCCGGGTACTTCGCGACCCTCGGGACGCCCGTCACTTCGGGCCGCGACTTCGACGCGCAGGACGTGCCCGGCTCACCCGCCGTCGCCATCGTCAATGACGCCTTCGCGGCGACGTTTCTCGTCGGGCCTGCCGTGGGTCAGCGCTTCTCGATCGCGGCCGACCGGCCCGGGGACCGCGCCCGAGAGCTCGTGATCGTCGGCGTCGTCGGCAATCAGAAGTACGGCGACATGCGCGAGCTCGCGGCGCCGATTTTCTTCCAGGCCTCGTCGCAACTCGCCGAGCTCGGCCTGGTGCGCCGCTACGTCGCGCGCAGCAGCGAACCACCCGGACGGACGGTCGCGGCGATCGGCGCGGCCATCTCGGAGGGCGATGCGTCGGCGAGCACGCGCTTCGCGTTTCTCGACGTGCAGATGGGCGAAGCGCTGATGCAGGAGCGGCTGATGGCGCGGCTGTCGATGGCCTTCGCGGCCGTCGCCCTGATGCTCGCCGCGGTCGGCCTCTACGGCGTCGTCGCCTATTCGGCCGCGGCGCGGCGCACCGAGATCGGCGTCCGTCTGGCGCTCGGCGCCACGCGGCCCCGCATCGTCCGGATGATGCTCGGCGACGTCGCCCGCATGCTGATCGGCGGGGTCGGCGCCGGTGCCGTGGCCGCGATCTCGCTCGGCTCTCTGATTGGCTCGCTGCTCTTCGGCCTCGACGGCCGCGACCCCGGCACGATTGGCTTCTCGATCGTCCTGCTCGCCGCCGCGGCGATTGGCTCGGCGCTCGTCGCCGCGTGGCGCGCCGCGCGCGTCGACCCATTGATCGCGTTGCGCGATTGATCCGGCGACCGGCTGCCGATTCCCGCCGCGCTTGACTCGCTGCGGCGAAGCTACCAGAATCGCCGCCAGCCCTCCCACAATGGACCCCGAGCGCGGTGTGACCCAGCTCCTCCAGGCCTGGGCCGCTGGCGATGTCGATGCCCGCGACCGTCTGATGGCGGTTTTGTACGCCGACCTTCGCCGCCGCGCCGCGGCGCGGCTTCGCCGCGAGCCGGCCAGCCACGTCCTGCAACCCACCGCGCTCGTCCACGAAGCCTACCTGCGGCTCGCGAACGAGCGCGTCGTCTGGAAGAACCGGGCGCAGTTCCTTGGCGTCGCGTCCGAGATGATGCGCCGCATCCTCATCGATCAAGCCCGCGCGCGTCTCACCACGAAGCGCTCGGGCCGGTGGACCCGCGTGACGCTGGACGATGCCGGGCAGACGAACGCTCCGTTCACGGCCGACCTCCTCGATCTCGATCGGGCGCTGAACGCGCTGGCGTCGTTCGACCCGCGCAAGAGCCGGATCGCCGAGCTCAAGTTCTTCGGCGGCCTTTCACATGACGAGATCGGGCAGCTGCTCGACGTCTCCGAAAAGACGATCGAGCGCGACTGGCACGCCGCGCGCGCGTGGCTCTTCAAGACACTCAACGGTCATGGCCGCACCTGAGCGCTGGCCGGACATCGACCGCGTCTGGCATGCCGTGCTCGCGCGGCCCGAAGCGGAACGCGCTCTCGCCCTCGACGAGCTCTGTGATGGCGACGCGGCGCTGCGCCGCGATCTCGAGTCGCTGCTCGGCCATCTGGCGCGCGCCAGCGCCGCCGGCTTCGGGACGGACGGCGCGCCGTCATCGCAGCCGCGCCGGTCGCTCGTCGGGACGACGCTCGGTCCGTACGGCATCCACAAGCGCATCGGCGCCGGCGGCATGGGCGAGGTGTTCCAGGCGCGCGATCCGGTGCTCGAGCGCGACGTCGCGCTCAAGATTCTTCCCGACGTCTGGATGGCCGACGCCGACCGCCGCGATCGTCTCGATCGCGAGGCGCGGCTGCTCGCGTCGCTCAACCATCCCAACATCGGCGGAATCCATGGCGTCGAAGATGCGGGGGGTACGCCTGCGCTGGTGCTCGAGCTGGTCGACGGCGACACGCTCGACGAGTACCTGGTGA
>DASTCC010000369.1:0-5177 GCA_035711465.1 Vicinamibacterales bacterium | reverse complement strand
GTAGGCGCCCTTGTCCTTCCATGTGTGGCGCGGGGTCAGGACGTCTGCGGGCACGCCCGGCACCGATGTCGGCACCTCGAGGTTGAAGATCGGATCGATCTGGTAGGACACGTTGTCGAGCATCCCGGCCAGCGCCGCGTTGATCATCGCGCGCGTGTGCGCGATCTTCATGCGCGAGCCGACGCCGTAGGGGCCGCCCGTCCAGCCGGTGTTGACCAGCCACACGCGCGAGCCATGTCTCTTGATGCGCTCGCCGAGCAGCTTGGCGTAGACGTTGGGATCCCACACCATGAACGGCGCGCCGAAGCAGGTGCTGAACGTCGCTTTCGGCTCGGTGACGCCGCGTTCGGTGCCGGCGACCTTCGCGGTGTAGCCGGAGAGGAAGTGATACATCGCCGCGGCCGGCGAGAGCCGCGCGATCGGCGGCAGCACGCCGAAGGCGTCGGCCGTCAACATGACGACGTTCTTCGGATGACCGCCCTGGCCCGAGGGGACGGCGTTGTCGATGAAGTTGAGCGGATAGGCGCCGCGCGTGTTCTCCGTGACCGAGTCGTCGTTCAAATCGAGCAGCCGCGTCACCGGATCGCAGGTGACGTTCTCGAGGACCGTGCCGAAGCGCCGGGTGGTCGCGTAGATCTGCGGCTCGGCCTCGGCCGAGAGGCGGATCATCTTCGCGTAGCAGCCGCCCTCGAAGTTGAACACCCCGACGCTGCTCCAGCCATGCTCGTCGTCGCCGATGAGCTGACGCGCCGGATCGCTCGAGAGCGTCGTCTTGCCGGTGCCGGACAGACCGAAGAACAGCGCGACATCGCCGCCGGCGCCGATGTTGGCCGAGCAATGCATCGGCATCACGTCGCGCAGCGGCAGCAGGTAGTTCATGACCGTGAAGATCGACTTCTTGATCTCGCCGGCGTAGTTGGTGCCGCCGATGAGGACGAGCTTCTTGGCGAAGTTCAGCAGGATGAAGACCTCGGAGTTGGTCTTCTCGGTCGCCGGGTTCGCGGTGAAGCTCGGGATGTCGATGACCGTGAACTGCGGATCGTGCTGCTGCTGCTTCGCCGCGTCGGTCTCGGGGATGAACAGGTGGCGGGCGAAGAGGCTGTGCCACGCGCGCTCCGTGATCACGCGCACTGGCAGGCGGAACGCCGGATCGGCGCCGGCCCAGCAGTCCTGAACGAACAGGTCTCGGCCGCGGATGTGCGCCAGCATGCGGCGCTGGACGCTGTCGAACGACTCGGCGTCGATCGGGCGGTTCACCTTGCCCCAGGCGACGTGCTTCTCGCTCGATGGCTCCCTGACGATGAACTTGTCGTTCGGCGAGCGGCCGGTGTGCTGGCCGGTGCGGCAGACGAGCGGCCCTTCGGCGGAAATCGTCGCTTCGCGCCGCCGTACGGCCTCCTCGTAGAGCTCGGCGACGCTCGAGCTCCAGTACACCTGCGCCGCGCCTTCGATTCCCACCGCGTTCAACCCGACTTTCCGATCACCGCCAGTCATGAATGCTCCTTGATACGTGCGACAAACGCTCAATTCTAGCCCGGCGGGGTCCGGCACTCCAAGATGGGTCAGGGCGCGGGCGAGCCGGCGCGATCCGACCCTCACGCCCGCGCCAGAGTCGCCCGATATCGAAGCACGAATGCCCGTCCGCCGTACAGCCGCGATCGCCCTCCTCGCCGCCGCGGCGGCGTGCGCGCCGGGACCGGCTCGCACCCCGGGCACCCCCGGAGTACGTCTGCCGGGCACGCTCGTCGTGTCCGCCGGCGGCACGCGCGCGACTGTGGATCTCGAGGAGTACGTGCTCGGGTCGATCCTGGCGGAGATCTCGCCGGTGGGCGAATCCGACGCGACGATCGCGCGCGTCTTCGAGGTCCATGCGGTGCTCGCGCGCACCTACGCGGCAACGCATCTCGGCCGGCATCGCGCCGAGGGCTTCGATCTCTGCGACGCCACACACTGCCAGCGCTACGACCCGGGTCGAATCTCCCGATCGCGCTTCTCCGCGGCGGCCCGCGCCGCAGTCGAACGGACGCGCCGCCTCATGGTGCTCTACGGCGGACGCCCCGCCGAAACGCTCTACCACGCCGACTGCGGCGGCGAGACCGCGGCCGCCGAAGACGTCTGGGGCGGACGCGTGCCCTATCTCGTCCCGATCGCCGACGAAGTCCCGGCGATGCGTCACCGGACCTGGCAGCGCACGATCGCACGGCGCGATCTGGCCGCGGCACTGAATGCCGACCCGCGCACGAAGCTGGCCGGCGAACTCGTCGCGCTCAGCATCGACGCGCAGGACGCGAGCGGCCGCGCGGCGCGCCTGACGATCGCCGACGACCGCGGCACGACCCGCACGACCACCGGCGAGATCTTCCGGACGATCGTCAACCGATCGCTCGCCTCGCCCGGCCTCCAGAGCACCCGCTTCGCGATCGCCAATCGCGGCGCCGTGTTCGTCTTCGACGGGTCCGGATTCGGCCACGGCGTCGGCCTCTGCCAGGTCGGCGCCCTGGCCCGCGCCCGCCGCGGCGACACGCTCGAGGCCATACTCGGAGCGTATTATCCAGATATCAGGATTGGCCGGTGAGGGCGGTGTCTCAAGATTGTCTCGAAGCGTGCATTCCCGTGCACTGCCGTCCCCTGTTAGAATCGGCCGTAAACAGCAGCCCCGTTGGGACGTATCCAGATGTCAGGAGCCACGCCACCCCCGCCCGTCACCGCCCGCGAAGCCGATGCTCGCGTGGCCGTCGACGTCAAGGCCCTGCAAGCCGCCGGGAGGGTTGACGCAGCCCGGGATCGGTATGCGGAGCTGGTCGCACGACACCAGCGCCGCGCGCTGCGGATCGCCTTTCACTATCTCCGCGACGCGGCCGATGCCGACGAAGCGGTGCAGGACGCCTTCGTGAAGGCGTACATGCACCTCGGCACGTTTCGCGAGGAACTGCCATTCGAGGTCTGGTTCACGCGCATCCTGATCAACGGATGCCTCGACCGCCTGAAGTCGCGGCGGCGGCGTGAACGCTGGATGGCACCTCCGCCGCTCGATCCCTCCGGGGTCGAGCGCGATCCCGCCGAGTATCTGCCCGCGCGCGGGCCGAGCCCGGAGGATCAGGTTCTTTCGGAAGAGCGGCGCCGGCAGTTGACCGCGGCGCTGGCTCAGTTGCCCGAGCGGCAGCGGCTGGTGTTCATGCTCAGCCACTTCGAAGGCCGCTCGTCTCGTGAGGTGAGCCTGATGACCGGGCTCAACGAGTCGACGGTGCGTGTGCACCTGTTCAGGGCAATCCGGCGATTGCGGGCGTTGCTCGCGCCGAGCGCGACGCAGCGCAACCAGGCACGAGGGAGGTCGAACCGTGCGGCTCGCTGATGCGGTGTTTCGACAGGGACATCTTTCCGAACAGGCGCTCGTCGAGGCGCTGATGACCGGCGATCGGCCGGTCCACCTCGACCGCTGCGATCTGTGCGCCGACCGCGCGGTCGAGCTCGGGCGCTGGCTCGACGACGTGCGTGCCATCGGGCTCGAGGCGGCCGACGCCGCGTTCCCGCCCGAGGTGCTCCAGTCCCAGCAGGCGCAGATCATGCGGCGGCTCGAGCAGCTCGAACAGCCCGCGGCCCGCGTCCTGACGTTCCCGGGCATGGCCCGATCGAGCCAGCAGTCCGGCGGACGCCGCGTCGCGCCCGGCTGGGTCGGCGTCGCGCTCGCCGCGGGCGTCGTGCTCGGCGCCATCGGCGGCCAGATGACCGCTCGGCTCGGCGGCCCCGTCGCGCCGCCGGTGACGGTGGCGGAGAGCGACCCGGCGCCGGCAGCGCCGCGCACGGTCCCCGCCAACTTCGACGTCGACGACCTGCTCCGTCAGGATCTCGAGCGCGTGCCGGTGTCCGAGCTCGAAGGGTTGTCCGAGATCACGCCCCGGCTCCTCGCCTCGAACATCGGCGGCTGACGGCCCAAACCGGCTACAATAGCCGGATGGCCCATGCGCCGGTTTCGCGCCGGAGCGGTGCGGTCGCACTCTCATGGCGCAGTTGATCTTCCGCAAGGGCCTCGACCTCAAGGACGCGGTCGCCGGTGAGCTCGCCGCGGCCTACGACAGTCAGGTCGTCGATGCGGTTCGCGCCAACGATTTCACGCATACATCCGGGCGTCTCACCATTCACCTCGCCCGCGAGTTCGGCTTCTGCTACGGCGTCGACCGCGCCGTTGACTACGCCTACCAGACCCGCAAGCGTTTTCCCGAGCGCCGAGTGTTCCTGACCGGCGAGATCATCCACAACCCTCACGTCAACGACCGGTTGCGCGGTCAGGGCATCCGGTTTCTCAGCGACGCCGGCGAGCGCTGGAGCGACCTGACCGCCGATGACGTGGTGATCCTTCCCGCGTTCGGCGTGTCCATCGCCGACATGCTCGAGCTGCAGCACCAGGGCTGCACGCTGGTCGACACGACCTGCGGCTCCGTGCTGAACGTCTGGAAGAACGTCCGGCGCTTCGCCCAGGACGGCTTCACGTCGATCATCCACGGCAAGGTCCACCACGAAGAAACCCGGGCAACGGCGTCCCAGGCGACCCAGTACCCCAACGGGCACTACGTCATCGTCCGCGACCAGGACGAAGCTGCATTCGTGTGCCGGTTCATCGAGCGGGGCGGCGACCCGGCCGCGTTCATCGCCCATTTCGGCGACGCGGTGTCGCCGGGCTTCGATCCAGTCACGCATCTCGAGCGAATCGGCTGTGCCAACCAGACGACGATGCTGATGAGCGAATCGCTGGAAATCGGCGAGATGCTCCGCGCCGCGATGGCCGCGCGGCATGGCGAGGCCGAGCTCGCGACCCGGTTCCGGGCCTTCGACACCATCTGCAGCGCCACCCAGGAACGGCAGGATGCCGTCGTCGGGCTGCTCGACGAGCACCGGCTGGACCTGATGGTGGTGATTGGCGGCTACAACAGCTCGAATACCTGCAATCTGGCGAGAATCTGCGCCGAGCGGGTGGTCACCTATCACATCGCCGAGCCAGGCTGCCTGGAGTCGGCCGAGAGGATCCGGCACCGGCCGATCGGGCAACCCTCGACGTCGGCGGTCGGCGAGACCGTCACGACCGGCTGGCTGCCGGCGTCGGGCCCGCTCGTCATCGGCCTGACGGCGGGGGCCTCGACCCCCAACAATCTCGTCGGTCAGGTGATCGGGCGACTCGAGGA
>DASTCC010000368.1:0-41229 GCA_035711465.1 Vicinamibacterales bacterium | reverse complement strand
GACTTCGTCGTGCGAGAACGGCAGGATGAAGTTCTCGTTCCACGCGTAGAGCATCGAGAACGTCAGGTGACGATGCTCCCAGCGCCGGTACAGCGGATCCTTGGCGGCGTAGGTCAGGATGTCGTGCATCCAGCCCATGTTCCACTTGTAGGTGAAGCCGAGGCCGCCGACCCACGTCGGCCGGCTGACCGCGGGGAACGCCGTCGACTCCTCGGCGATCGTCACCGTCCCGGGATGATGCTCGTGCGTGAGCATGTTCAGCTCGCGCAGGAAGTCGATCGCCTCCAGGTTTTCGCGGCCGCCGTACTGGTTGGGAATCCACTCGCCTTCATTGCGGCTGTAGTCGAGATAGAGCATCGACGCGACCGCGTCGACCCGCAGGCCGTCGATGTGGAACGACTCGAGCCAGAAGAGCGCGTTGGCGAGCAGGAAATTGCGAACCTCGTGGCGGCCGTAGTTGAAGATCAGCGTGCCCCAGTCCTGGTGCTCGCCGATGCGCGGGTCCTCGTGCTCGTAGAGTGCGGTCCCGTCGAAGCGCGCCAGGCCGTGCGCGTCCTTCGGAAAATGCCCCGGCACCCAGTCGATGATCACGCCGATACCGTGCTGATGGCAGCTGTCCACGAAGTAGCGGAAGTCGTCGGGCGTGCCGAAGCGGCTCGACGTCGCGAAGTAGCCTGAGACCTGGTAGCCCCACGACCCGCCGAAGGGGTGCTCCATCACCGGCAGCAGCTCGATGTGCGTGAAGCCGAGCGTCTTGACGTAGCCGACGAGCTCGGTCGCCATCTCGCGCCAGGTGAGCGATCGATGTCCCTGCTCCGGATTGCGCCGCCACGAACCGGGATGGACCTCGTAGATCGCCATCGGCTGATCGAGCCGCGTGCCCTCGTCACGGCGGCGCTCCATCCACGCCGCGTCCTGCCACTCGTGCGATCCGAGCGTGGCGGTGATCGACGCGGTCTCGGGCGGCCGCTCCATCAGCAGGCCGAAGGGATCCGCCTTGGTGATCGTCAGGCCGATGCCGATCTGGATCTCGAACTTGTAGAGCGCGCCGGGACCGACATCGGCGATGAACGTCTCCCACAGACCGCTCGCGCCGAGGTGGTGCATCGGATGGCGTGTGCCGTCCCAGCCGTTGAAGTCACCGACCACCGACACCCGCCGGGCGTTCGGCGCCCAGACGGCGAACGAGTAGCCGCGGCGTCCGGCGATCGCCGCCGGACGCGCGCCCATCTTCTCCCACGCGCGCAGCCAGTGGCCTTCGCCGAAGAGGTACGCCTCGTAGTCCGTAATGATCCGGCGTGGATCGGCGGCGACGAGATTCGGGTCCACGGCTGGACTCTGTCAAAAAAACCGGAGGCCGGCAAGACGCCCCGCGCCGGCCGTTCAGCGCATCAGGCCGGACCGCACGTGCCCGAGCGTGAACTCCAGCGTCTCGCGCGGCACGGCTCGCGCGAACTTGCCGAGAATCAGCCCGAAGCCGAACGGGATGTCTCGGCTGAGCGAAATCGTCTCGCACTGCTCGACGATCCCTTCGCGCACGACCTCGAACGAGCAGTAGTTGTTGACCCGCCAGACGTAGCCGCGCCCGTCGGCCACCGGCGTGCGGCGCTCGCGCGGCGTGCCGGCGTCGTGCACCTCGAAAAGGTTTGTGGCGATGTTCCTGGTCCGCACCCGCGTCGCCGTGATGTCGTAGTCGATGACGTAGTCGGCGTCGATGACGACCGTGATCCATTTCTCGGTCACGGTCCGCATGAACACCTCGAAGCGCGGACCGTCGCGGCGGAGCACGCGGGCGCGATTGACGAATGGCCTGAAGCGTTCGGGATAGCGATCGTAGTCCTGCACGAACGCCGTCACCCGCTCGAGCGGGACACCGGGCAGGAGCACGCTGCCGATCCAGTGATGGACCATGCCGTCCGGGACCTCGAGCGTCTTGCCGTCCACGCGGGTCTCCAGCTTCGCGACCTCGACCTTTCCGGTGCGCAGCCGCTGCATGATCGCCTCGCGCTCGGCGCTCGGGCGGCGGTCGATCCAGAGAAAGGGCGCCGCGCCGTCGGCTTCGCGCTCCATGCGCGATTCGTTGACGCGGACGTAGTGCTCGAACGCGGCGAGCGTCTGCGGACGCAGGTCCGGCACCGACGGCGCGGCGGCTGTGCCAGCGCCGAGCACGGTCGCGAGACCGATCACGACGAGCTGGCGCATGCGAAGTAGTCGCGTTCGCGACGGCGGATCTGCTTGTAGCGGCGGAAGGCGTCGCGCTCGGGCTCGAGCTTCAGCCATGTTCTCAGGGTGGTGCCGCGGAAGGTGTGCCGCAGCATCCGTAGTCCGTTGCGGGCGACGAAGCCGGGGTGATGCGCGACCACGGCCGGCAGATGACGGACCTTCATCCAGCGCTCGGCTTGCCAGCGCATGAACTCGACCTCCTCCGCGTCCATGTGCTCGGTCCGCACCACCGCCGTCGTCCCGTCGTACTCCTCGACGTCGTCGCTCACGATCAGACCGCGGGCCCGGAAGTCCTTCGTCATCGGCGTGCCCGGATAGGGCGTCGGATGCTGAATGTACGGCCAGTCGATGTTCGCGCGCGCGAAGGCGAGGTTGGCCAGCACCGATTCGCGCGTGTCAGAGGGATTGCCGACGATCAGGCCGCCGACGACGAACATGCCGTGGCGGTGGATCACTTCGATCGCGCGCGCGGTCGCGCTGCCGACGGTCCGGCCGGCTTCGCGCCGGGCGTTCTTCGCCGACGCCTTCAGGAACGCCAGATCCTGATCGAGCACGTTCTCGATCCCGAGGAACACGTAGCGGAAGCCGGCGCGGCGCATCAACGCCCCGAGCTCGTCGCCGCTCGCCGCGAACGCGCTCGTCATGCCCTGGACGATGTAGTCGATGTCGGTCAGCCCGGCATCGATGATCGCCTGGCACAGCCCCTTGAAGCGGGCGATGTTGAGGGTGATGTTGTCGTCGACCAGGAAGATCGCCCGCGCGCCCCGGCGGCGGGCGTCGCCGATGTCGGCGACGACGCGATCGAAGGACCAGGTGTGGAAGTTGCGGCCGCGCATCTCGACGATCGAGCAGAAGCTGCAGTCGTAGGTGCAGCCGCGCGAGGTCTCGACGACGTCGACCTGCCGGCCGAGAATCGTGTAGCCCTCGAGCACGCGCGCGGCCCGGTTCGGTGGGCGGACGTCGTCGCCGAGATGGCTCACCGGCCGCGGCGGGTTGCGGACGAATCGATCGCCGGAGCGGAAGGACAGGCCGGCGATCGATCTCACATCGCCGTCGCCGCCCCAGGCGCGCAGGAGCTCCCGGAAGGTGATGTCTCCTTCCCCGCAGACCACCGCGTCGACGCCCGACCCGGCGTGCTCCCAGAGCTCCGGCGCCAGCGACGGATCGTAGCCGCCGACGACAATCCGCGCCGCCGGACGTTCGGCGCGGACCAGCGCGACGACACGTGTCGCGGTCAGACGCTGGAACGTCATGATCGACAAGCCGACGACGTCGGGCCGGTGCCGGGCGAGGAGCCGCCGGATCGTGCCGGGCACGTCGTCGCGGGCGAGGATGAGGTCGGCGATGGCGACCTCGTGGTGCGGGTCGATATTGCCGGCCAGCGACGCCAGCGCCCCGTTCGGCATCCGCATCGTCAGCGGCGGCGTGTGCTCGAAGGCGTCGGGCATCGACAGGAGCAGGACGCGCATCGGTGGAACCTCGGAGGCAGGATACACCTCTCGGCGGTTCGCAACGGCGAACTTCGAACTTGGACCTGTGAACTTGGAACTCAGAACTTCCAGTCCGGTTACGAGTGGGTTCGGTTGCAGGCGTAGCCTCGTCGAGGCATGGGGCGTCCGAAGCCTTGACACAGAGCCCCGTTACGTCATATTACGTAATCATTACGTTCATCGACGTACCGCGGCAGGAGCACCGAGAACCCTGGAACCCGGTTTCCAGTTCTTAGTTTTCAGTTCTAGTTTTGAGCTCCAAGTTTCCCATGCCCCCGTCCAACCCCTTCGTCTACGGCGAAATCGTTCCGGCGTCGGCGTTCGTCGGACGGGCCGATGAGCTCGGCCGGCTCACCGCCGATCTCGCCGACGGGCAGAAGATATTTCTGATCTCGCCGCGGCGCTACGGCAAGTCGTCGCTCGTTCACCAGGCCTTCCGGACGCTGCAGCGGCGCAACGTGGTGACGCTCGAGTTCACGGTCAGCAGCTTCAGCTCCTACGTCGGCTTCCTCGAGGGCTACGCCCGGGCGCTCGTCAACCTCGACGCGCGGACGCCGCGGAGCAGGTCGTGGCTGCGCGAGCTGTTCGGCGGGGTCACGCCCGAGGTGCGCGTGGAGCCGGGCGGCGGCGCGGGCGTCGCGATCGCGTTTCCGGGCATCCGGACGCCGCGCGACGCGGCGCGGCTCGCCGACGAGGTCTTCGCGCTGCCGGCGCGCATTGCCGCGCGGGGCGGCCGGCGGCTGGCGATCGCGCTCGACGAATTCCAGGCGATCGGATCGTTCGGCGGCGCGGCCGTCGAGCCGGCGTTGCGCGCGGCGGTGCAGCAGCAGCGGCAGGTCGGCTACGTCTTCGCCGGATCCGAGCCGAGCCTGATGGAAGCGATGATCGGCCCGCGGCGGCCGTTCTACAAGGCCGGGCCGGTGCTGCGGCTGCGGAAGATTCCCGCCGAGACGTTCGCGTCGTTCGTCGACACCCGCTTCGCGAAGTCTGGACTCGCGCCGGAGAACGGCCTCGGCGCCGCGGTTGTCGATCTGTCAGGCAACCTGCCCTACGACGTGCAGCGCCTGGCGCACGAGACCTGGGACGACGTCGCGGCAGCGCGGCAGCGACGCGTCGGGCTCGAGGACCTCCACGCGACGCTGCACCGCCTGCTCGGCGAACAGGAGCCGATGTTCGAAGCGATCTGGCAGAAGCTGACGCTCGGCCAGCGCGCCGTCCTTCGCGCCGTCGTCCTCGAACGCGGCCGCGAGTTGCTCGCCGTCGAGACGCGCGATCGGCATCGCCTCGGCGGCGCCTCCACGGTGCAGGCGGCGCTTGCGGCACTCGTGCGCGAAGACCTGATCGCGCGCGAGGAGGACGGACACTACGCCGTCGTCGATTCGCTGATGCGTGAGTGGGTGGCCAGGCGGACGTACTGACGCTTGTCAACGTAGAACTCAGAACTTCGAACTTGGAACTTGGTTCTGCACCGGGAAAACAATGGCCGCGGATCAGCAAGACCCGCGGCCCGGGAATCCAAGTTCCGAGTTCGAAGTTCTGAGTTCTGAGTTCTGAGTTTCTAGCCCATGCTCTTCATCGCCTCTGCCCCACGGCGGGCCATTTCCTTGGGCGACACGTCTTCCATGTGCGTGGCCATCGACCACTTGTGGCCGTACGGATCGGCCAGCTTGGCGTAGCGATCGCCCCAGAACATATCGGTGGGCGGCATCTCCGCTTTGGCGCCTGCGGCGACGGCCTGCGCGAAGGCTTTGTCGACGTTGGGCAGATACAAAAAGATGTGGACCGCCGTGCCGCCGATCGACAGCGGCGACTGAGCGCCCATCCGCGGGTTCTCGTCGCCGAGCATGATCATCGATCCGCCGATCTGCATCTCGGCGTGGGCGATGCTGCCGTCGGGGCCGTCCATGCGCATCCGTTCTTTCGCGCCGAACGCTTTCCTGTAGAACGCCATCGCGTCCGCGGCGCCGCGGCAGATCAGATACGGCGTCACGGTGTGATAGCCAGCTGGAACAGGCGCCACCTGCTTCTTCGGCGCCGTGGACGTCCTTGCGGTCTTGACCGGCCGCGCGGTCTTCTTCGTGATCGTCTTCGCCTTCTTCGCCTTTTTCGCCATTGGGGGCATCCTCACGTGAGCGACGGACAGGGGCGAAAATATAGCGAACGATCGGGCGGCAAATCAAGACCCGAGTTTTCAGCGGCTTCCTCTTGACTGGTATATCTGTCACGGATATATCTGTGACGGACCATGGCGCCGCTCACCAGCGCAGTCGTACACGTCCTGCTCTCGCTCGCGTCGCAGGAGCGCCATGGCTACGGCATCTTCAAAGAAGTGCTGCGGCAGACGAACGCGCGCGTGCGCCTCGGACCGGGCACGCTCTACGGCACGCTGCAGCGGCTGATGGAGTGCGGCTGGGTCGAGGAGGTCGTGGGCCTCCAGGCCACCGCCAAGGCACGCCGCTACTACCGCCTCACCCGCGACGGCCGCGAGGCCCTCCGCACCGAGATGGAGCGGCTCGACGCGCTCGTGCGCACCGCCCGCGCCGAGCGCGTGCTCATCAGACCGACGCGCGGCTGAATCATGTCAACGCTGCGGCCGCCCTTCGACGTCCTGCTCTACCGCGCCGCGCTCTTCCTCTACCCACCGGCGTTCCGCACCGAGTTTGCCGAGGAGATGCGCGAGCACGTGGACAGCGCGCGCAGCGAGGCCGCGACCGCTGGACGTCGCGCGCTACTGCGTTTCCACGCCGAGACCATCCGCGACTTCGCACTCACGATCGCGGTTCAGTGGCTGCGCTCCGGCTGGCCGATCATCGCTTTGGTCGCGGCGATCGTCCCGCTCGCGCTCGTCTCGGCCATCGTCGGTGTCGTCAGCCGCCTGTCATTTCAGTTGCCGGCGGAACGGCCCGATGCGGAACTCATGTCGCTCGTGCTGCTCGCCGTCGTCAGCGTCCTGCTGATCGCGACGACGATCCTGCTGACCGTCTGCTTCTCGCCGCACCTGGCTCGCCGGCGGCGCTGAGCCATGCTCCAAGCGCGCGGACTCACCAAGCGCTACGGCGGCGTCCTCGCGCTCGATCGCGTCAGCTTCGACCTGCATCCCGGCGAGGTCGTCGGCTATCTCGGACCGAACGGCTCCGGCAAGAGCACGACCGTCAACATCGTCGTCGGGCTGCTCGAGCCGAGTGCAGGATCGATTGCGCTCGACGGCGTGCGCCATGCTCAAGATCCCGTCGCCTACAAGCGACGCATCGGCTATGTCCCCGAAGAGCCCTTCCTTTATACGCACCTGACGGCGTCGGAGTACCTGACGCTCGTCGGGCGTCTGCGCGGCATGCCGGGCCGGGTGCTCGACGAGAAGATCGCGCGGCTGCTGGAGCTCTTTCAGCTGCACGACAGCCGCTACCGGACGATGCGCGCCTATTCGAAAGGGATGCGGCAGCGAGTGCTCGTCGCCGCGGCGCTGCTTCACAACCCGGATCTGCTGGTGCTCGACGAGCCGTTCTCCGGCCTCGACGTCAACGCCGGTTTGCTCTTCCGCTCGCTCCTGCAGCTGCTGGCCGCCGACGGCAAGATGATCCTGTTCAGCACGCATCGTTTCGACATGGTCGAGAAGCTGTGCTCGCGCGTGGTGATCCTCTCGGCCGGGCGGCTGGTCAGCGAAGGACAGGTCTCGGATCTCACCTCGGCCGGCGCCGGTTCTCTCGAAGCGCTCTTCGTACAAGCGACCGCGCAACCGGACTGTGTCCCGGTCGCGCGGCAGATCGTCGACGCCATTCGCCTGTCATGACCGACTGGCGGGATCGCCCGGCGTGGCGGCTGACCCGCCACTTCTTCGACGGCCTGTTCGACCTCGGCTTTCTGTCCGACGCCGGCACCGATCGTCTGACGCGGATGATCCTCGGCGTCTGCGCCGTGTTCCTGTCGCTCGGCCTCGTCCTGACGCGGATATTCGCCGCCAAGTACGCGGCCCTCGGCGCCGGCGGCAGCGAGCGGTACCAGCTCGCGATGACCGCGGATCACGCGTTCATGTTCGGCGTGACGATGTGGATCGCGGCGTTCGTGACGGTGCTGGTCAGCCACTCGCTGTTTCCCGACGAGACAGACTTCCGCGCCCTTCGCGCGCTGCCGATCAGCGATCGACTGATTTTCGGCGCCAAGCTCCTGGCGCTGGCGATGTTCCTCGGCCAGTTCATCGTGGCGGCGCAGGCCGCGCTGATGCCGCTGGCCGCGGTGATGGCGTTCAACCGGTGGGCTGGACCGTTCGTTCCGAGCATCGCCGCTTACGCCGTCGCGAACGGCGCGGCGTCGTTGTTCGCCGTGCTCGCCGTCACCGCCCTGCAGGGCGCGCTTCTGCTGGGGCTGCCACGATCGCGGCTGCTCGAGATCTCGGCCGCGCTCAAGAGCGCGCTGCTCGCCGCGCTCGTCCTCGCGCTGCCCGGGCTCGTCCGATTGTCGGCACGGACCGGGGCGTTTCGCGACGATGCCTGGTGGTTGTACCTGACGCCGCCGGCGTGGTTCGTTGGTCTCGAGCGGTGGCTGCTCGGAGATGGTCGCTACGCGGCGCTGGCCGCCACTGCGTTGGCCGCGTTCACTGTCGCGTCGTCGATGGCGGTGCTTGCCTACGCCATGCTCTATCGACGTTTCGATCTGGTGTTGAGCCGCCCGGCGGCCGAGCGCGCGCCCGCGTGGCATCGGCTGGTCTTTTGCTGGCGATGGCCGAGACCCACGTCGGCGGCGTCGGTAGTGCGTGCCTTCACGGCGCTGACCTTCAGGCGCAGCGTGATGCACCAGGGGGTGCTGGTGACGCTCTCCGCAATCGGCGCCGGGATCGCGGCCAACTCGCTGATTGCCGCCGGCACACCCGCCTGGCTCGCGGCCGGCGCGCCGTCGACGCAAGGTCGCGTCGCCAGCCTCGTGTGGCCGATGTTCGCGTTGATCTTCGTGGCCTGCCGCGCCGCTCGGACGTCACTGCGCTTGCCGATCGAACAACGCGCGAACTGGGTGTTCCGGATCACCGAGCGGCCGCATGCGCGGGCCGATCAGGTCGGCGCCGCGGTTCAGGTGGTGCGCCGATGGGGCGTGGGCTTGCCGATCGCGGCGATGCTGCCGCTGCTGTGGCTCGCCGAGGGCCCCGGGGCGCTGCCGATCGCGATCTTCGCCTGGCTCTGGGGAACGATCTACGTCGAGTGGTTGATGAGCGACTGGGGCCGACTGCCGTTCACCTGTTCCTATATTCCGGGCCAGGGTTTCGTGCCGCAGGTCGTCGTCTTCGGTTTCGCGGCGTTCGTCGGCTTCACGACGTTCGGGACAGCGTTCTCGCTCGCCTCGATGTACGTACCGGCCGCGTTCGTATTCGCGATCGTCGCCCTGGAATCGGCCGCGCTCTGGCTGCGCCGGCAGCGGCGCCAGCATGCCGCCGATCGGCCGCTCGAATTCGAAGACCAGCTGCCGACCGAGATCAACCCGCTCCGCTTGTCTGACTGATTGCTGCCCCCCACTTGCGCTGCGCCGTCAGGAACGCTATCGTCTCTCCCATCGTCTAACGATGGGACGCAGCGAGGCACCGATGCGATGGCGGTAACCGCTCCGGATCTTCTCCCCGGCACGCTCGACATGCTGATTCTCCGGATCGTTGCCGGCGAGCGTCTGCACGGCTACGGCATCGCCCAGCGACTGAAGCTGCTCTCGCGCGACGTCCTCCAGGTCGGCGAAAGCTCGCTCTATCCCGCGCTGCAGCGGCTCCTGCTCCACGGCTTCGTCGACGCCGAATGGGGCCCGTCCGAAAACAACCGGCGCGCGCGGTACTACACGATCACGCGTGACGGCCGGAAGCATCTTGCCGCCGAGCGAAAGGAATTCGACCAGGTGATCGCGGCGATTCAGCGAGTGATGGAAACGGCGTGAGTCAATACGTGAAGAGGTGGTGATGCCTGCCTGGATTCGACGGCTGCGAGCGCGCCTGAAGTACCGCCACTTCGAAGACGATCTGGACGAGGAGATCGGCACGCACCGGTCGCTGGCGGCCGACGAACATGCGCGGGCCGGCGCGCCGGCGGCGGATGCAGGGTCACGTGCGATGCGCGATCTCGGCAACGTCACGCTCGCGCGCGAGGACTCGCGCGCGGTGTGGCTGCCGGCGCTGCTCCAGCAGTTCGTGCAGGACGCCCGCTACGGGTTCCGCAGCCTGCGGCGGGAACGCGGCTTCACGACCGCCGCCGTCCTGATGCTGACGCTCGGACTGGGACTCGTCGCGATCGGCTTCACGATGTACTACGGCTTGTTCCATCGTCCCTGGAACGTGCCGGATGCGTCTCGGGTGTTCCTGGCTTCGGTGATTCAGCCACCCGGTCCCGGGCGCGTCGACGACGGGTTTACCTACGCCGGCTTCAAGCTGCTCCGCGAAAGAGCCAAGACAGCCGACTACGCCGTCGCGATGCCCAACTGGCACCGGGTCTCCGGACCGGAGGTCGTCGAATCGCCGTACGTGCCCTTCGTCTATTTCGTGTCTGACGGATTCCTCGAGACGCTCCACGCGCCGATGCAGCTGGGGACCGGACTTGGCAGCCGCGCATCGGACGACGATCGAGTTGCCGTGCTGACCGATCGCAGCTGGCGGAACTACTTCAACGCCGACCCGAACGTCCTCGGCAAGACCGTGAAGGTCTTCCAGACCGATTTCACGGTGGTTGGCGTGCTCGCGCCTGGCCTCGACGGCTTCGGCCCCCGGCGCGTGGCCCTGTTCATGCCGCTCGCCACCGCGCCACTGGTCCGAAAGGACTCACCGCCGTCGACCGTGGTACTCAATGAGCACAGTTGCTGCGTGAGTCTGATGGGCCGGGCGCGTGAAGGATTCACCCGCGATCAAGTGCGCGAAGAGCTGGCGCTCCTGACCAATGCCGAGCGCGCCGAGCGTGGTCTGGCGCCGGTGACGGTCGACTTGTTCGGCACGGCCCCGTTCGACGGCCGCGGCGCGCCCACTGGCATGATGCGCGTCATTGGTTTGATTGCCGCCGGTGTGGTCCTCGTCCTCATCCTCACCTGCGCCAACGTCGGCAACCTGCATCTCGCGCGCAGCCTTCGGCGTCAGCGCGAGATCGTCGTCCGCCTCTCGCTCGGCGCGAGCCGCCCACGAATCATCCGCCAGCTGCTGACGGAGGGACTGGTGCTCGCAGGGCTCGCGGGCGCGCTCGCCTGGCTGGCGACGATGGCGGTGCCGGCGCTCATGGAGCTCGCCGACGAGTGGCCCGACGGGATGTACGTCTCCGACTGGCGCGTCGGCGCGCTGACGGCCACACTGACCGCGATCGCCTGTCTGATCGTGTCCCTGGCACCCGCGCTGCAGACGACGCGGGTGTCGTGGCGCGGCGCGGCAGCGACGATCTCGGCGCGGACCGGCCGTACCCGCGGCGTGCTGCTCGCCGTGCAGATCGCGATCGCGATGGTGTTGATTCTGACCGCGACGCTGATCGCGCGCGGTATCCATCACGCGGCGACGAGCACGTCGGATTTCGCGATGCAGACGACGATCGCGGCGCGGGTCTCCACTCGCGACGAGCTCACACGCGAACGGTTCAACGCGATCTGGAGCGGTCTGGAAGCCGCCGCGGCGTCGAGCGAGCTCGCCATCGGCATCGCCGACGTCATCCCGGTCAGCAATCTGTCCGGCATCAGCACCTCCGTCCGGCCGGCCGGCACGAACATCGACTACCGCGCCGATCTGATGCCGATGAACGCGCGGTCGTTCGCAGTGCTGCAGGTCCCGCTCGTCCGCGGCCGCTGGGCCTCGGACGATTCACGCGCGCGTGAGGCCGTGATCAACGAGCTCCTGGCCGAACAGATCTGGCCCGGGGCCGATCCGATCGGCAAGGCGATCCAGATCGACTTCGACGACTCGACCGTGACCATCGTCGGCGTCGCGAGGAACGCGCATCTGCGCTATCTCGGTGAGATCCGGCCGCTCGTGCACACACCGCCGATGCGAGTCGGCATGCCGGCGCTGCTCGTGACCGACTCGCCGGACGTCACCCAACGGCTGGCCGCCCTGGTCCAGGGCGTCGACCCCAGCCTGCGTCTGGTCGACGCGAACTCGTTGGCACACCTCGCGCGGTCGACGCTCGACAACGCGCTGCTTGGCGCCGCCACCGCCGGCGCGCTGGGCCTGGTCGCGCTCGCGCTCGCCGTGGTCGGCATCTTCGGCGTGTTCTCGTACATCATCGAAGAGCGCCGCCGCGAGATCGGCATCCGTTTGGCGCTCGGCGCCGGCCGCCGCGACATCCGGCGATCGATCGCGCGAGCCAGCCGCGGCGCGCTGGTCGGCGGCGTCGCCGGCGGCCTGGCGCTGTCCGCGATCGTCGGGATGGCGCTGCAGGGCCTGCTCTTCGGTCTCTCGCCCGCCGATCCGATCAGCTACGCCCTTGTCGCCGTGCTGTTGCTCGCCGCCGCGATCGCCGCGATGTACGTCCCGGTGCGGCGCGCGCTCCGAACCGACCCGGCGGCAACGCTGAGGGCGGAGTGAGTGGCAGACTTCGCTTAGTGCGAAACCAGCCTCGTCGCCAGCACGATCGTCCCTTTCGGTGACGCCGCACGGATCTGCGTCACCGTCGCACCGTCGGGGCGCTTGTAGCTGACCAGGTACTGGGAGGTCAGCGCGCCCGCGATCTTCTGCAGCAACGCGTCCAGCGCGGTGGCTTCGACGATGTTGAAGCGGAGGCCGCCGGTGATCTCGGTCAGCAGGTTGAGCACGACGTTGCGCTGCGCGCCCGACGCGTTGGTCGGACCGCGTTGTACCGAGATCGACCAGAGCGCCGCGTCGGCGCGCTGCACCGCCTCGCCGATTTTCTGGCCCGGCAGCTCACTCGCTTCCTGCGAGTCGAAATCGACGCTGACGATCGCCCGTCGCCTGCACGGCCGCCTGCTCATGGTCTGGCTGACGTCGACGAGCGCCTCCATCAGCACCGCGCTCACCTGCTGGCTCGGAAACAGGCGGCCGAGTCGGCGCTCGACGTCCCCGGCGTTGGCGGTGAAGTTCTGCGTCATCACCGCCGCGCCGGCGAACTCCATCACCGCGAACTCGGCGTCAGGGATCCCGGCCTTCACGGTGCGCACGAAGTTGGTGAGACCGGTGCGCAGATCCCGCGTCGGCGCCTGTGACCCCTGTCGCGGCTTGGCGGTATCGACGAGCAGCGCGACGCACATCGCCCCGGTGGCCGGCGCGACGCTGACGACCTCCCGCGCGGCCCCGTCCTCGCGGACGACGATCTCAGCCGGTCCGAGATCCTTCACCGGCATGTGCTGATCATCGAGCACCGTGACGAGCACGCTGCGGTCCTCGAACGACCTGGTGGCCGTGCGCGCTGCACCGTCGAGGCGCAAGCCGGCCGCCCCCCACGCGACGCATCCGACGAACACGAGAGACCACGAAGGAACTCGAGCAGCCATCCGGCACACTCTCGATCTGACGGGCGTAACGCAACCCGACGGGCGACGACAGCAGGACGGCTATTGGACATCGCCGGCGCGGATTTGGCCGGGCTCAGCGTGAGGGCGTAAGAGACAGCGTCGCGCGCGGAAATCGAAGATCAGAAGTCAGAACTTGGAACGGGAGCGGTTCCAAGCTCCAAGCCGTCGGGCGTGCGGTCGACGTCTATCCGCCGATGCGGGGTTCGCCGTAGATGAAGTCGTCCATGACGACGATGTCGAGATTATCGGTGTCTTCGACGCCGAGGGGTGCGTCGCCGGTGGTGATGCGCACGCGGGCGATGCGGGCGTCGGCAAACATGATCCCGAGGAACGAGAGGTGGCCGTCGCCGGGGCTGGCGGCCACGAAGCTGCTGTAGAGCAGCGCGCCTCGGCCGTCGAAGTACTCGACCAGCGTGCTGCTGCCGCGATTGCCGCGCTTGCCGCCCGGGCCGCTGCCGTCCGGCTGATCGATGTCGGTGTAGACCGCGCCGAACGCGTTGGTGGTCGCCTCGGTCCCGCCGTTGCTGCCGGGAATGAAGAACGTCAGCTCGCTGACGTTGCTGCCGGTCGGGGCGAACACCCGCTGCGGGCTGAAGGTCTTGAAGATCGTCTCGTACGAGGCGATCCCGAACGTCGTCGCCAGACCCGAGGGAGGCGCCTGGATGAAACCGCCGCCCGGCGAGGTCAGCAGCGCGCCGCGGTTGTTGAGGAAGACGGTGAACGGGCTGCCGCCCGGCGAGGTCGCCGACCCGCCGCCGTCCCAGTTGATCTCGCGGCGGCCGGTGGTCAGCGGTCCAGCGCCGTTGCCGTTGTTGGCGCCGAGGGCCAGACGGTATTGATCGACGGTCGACTGCAGCGAGGCCACTGAGGGCCCCGAGGCCTGGAACACGAGCGGGGCGACGAAGTCCCTGCCGGTACGGCTGCCGATGCCGAACTGCGCGCCCGCGCCCTCGGCGAGGACGGGCACTTGCGGGGTCGTCGCGATCGCGGCCCCCAGGGTGGCCGACGCGGCCACGACAAACAAGAAACGTTTCTTCATTCAGCTCCTACCTTCCGTCGAGTCCCCTGACTCGACCGGGACATTCTAGGAGCCGGGTCGTGCGGCAATCATGATTGGCGGGTTATGAACTGGTGAAGAAAGGGTAATGACCCGCCCGGCGTCGATGCGCCGCGGCAATCACCGCGACGACAGGACGAACTGGTTGCCGTCCGGGTCTTTCATCACGGCGAAGGTCCCCCAGGGCTGCTGCGTGGGCGGCGCGACGAACTCGACGCCGCGGGCGGAGAGTTCCTCGTACGTGCGCTCGACGTTGTCGCAGGCGAGCGCGCCGTTGAACGAGGCGCCCGGCTTCGGCCCGGTGTCGGTCGTGAACAGCACCAGCCGGGTGTCCGAGTGGCCGACGCGCAGCTCGATCCAGCGCTGGGCGTCGTCGAACGGCTGATCGGTGAGGACCCTGAATCCGAGCTTCTCGGTGTAGAAGGCGAGCGCGCGATCCTGGTTGGCAGTGGGGATGCTGACGAACTTGACGTGAGTGATCATGCCGGGAGGCTATCCGGCGCCCGACGCGGCTGTAAAGGCGCATCGTTAACGCTATAGTTGTAAATACTATGGCACGCCTGACCATCGACGCCTACCTGGTCGAGTCGCTGCTCCCGGACCTGGTCGGCCACGATCGCCAGCCCTCGGCTTTCGTCGTCTACCTTCATCTCTGGTGGCGGAGCGGCGGCCGTCCCGGCCGGGCGACGGCCGTAAGCCTGCAGCAGATCGCCAGCGATACCGGGCTGTCGAAGAGCGCGGTGCAGCAGGCGCTGCGGACGCTGAAGCGGCGGCGGCTGGTGGCGGCCGCCCGCGACAGCACGACGGCGGTGCCGGAGTACCGGGTGCTCACGCCCTGGCGGCGAAAGGGCGTTCGCTGAAAAACTTCGCGCCGGCTCGCGCGCGGGCGTAGGATGCAATCAGACGAGGAGCGCTTCATGTACGCAGTCGCGGGCGTCACAGGACACACCGGCCGGGCGGCCGCCGAGGCGCTGCTGCGTCAGGGCGCGACGGTCCGCGCCATCGTGCGCGACCAGGCCAAGGGCGCAGAGTGGAGATCGCGCGGCGCCGAGGTCGTCGTCGCCGCGCTCGACGACGCGGCGGCGCTGACGCGCGCGCTGACGGGCGTTCGCGCCGCCTACCTCCTGGTGCCGCCGCCCTACTCGCAGCCCGATCCGCTCGACGCCCAGCGCCGCCTCGCCGACGCGATCGCCGAAGCCATCGTCGCCAGCGCGATTCCGCACGTGGTGCTGCTGTCCTCGATCGGCGCGCAGCACGCAGCCGGGGTCGGCCCCATCCGCGGTCTCCACGCCGCCGAAGCCCGATTGACCGCAACGGGTGCGCCGGTCACCTTCATGCGATCGGCGTACTTCGCCGAGAACTGGGCCGCCGCGATACCGGTGGTGAAGGCCCAGCAGGTGCTGCCCTCGTTCATCCCGCTGGATCTGGCAGTGGAGACGATCGCGACCGCCGACGTCGGCGCGTGCGCGGCCCACCTGCTCCGCGGCCCGGCGCCGGCGGGCAGCGCGGTCGTCGAGATCGGCGGCGTCAGGCCGACGACTCCGCGCGAACTCGCCGAAGACCTCAGCCGCCTCATCGGCCGCGGCGTCAGCGCCGTGGAAGCGCCGCTCGACCAGGTGGCGCCGACGTTCACGTCGGCCGGCTTCTCCGACGCGGCCGCGGCGCTGATGCGCGAGATGTACGAAGGCCTCGCCTCGGGGCTGGTCGGCTACGCCGACCCGCGATCGCCGTCCTGGCGCGGTAAACGCCGACCGATCGACGTCCTGGCGCCGCTGACCAGGTGACGCGCATCGCGATCGCGATTACTTCGCACGCTCGGCGCGCCACGCGAAGTCCGCGCGGCCGCCGAACTCGACCATCCCGTCGAGCTTGCCGTCCGAGGTGAGCGTCGCGCGAAACGTGTTCGTGCCGCGCTCGCCGTTGACGTAGACCGTCGATCGCAGCACGAGCTTCCCGTCCCTGAATTCCCCTTTCACGTCCAGCTTCGCCAGAATCGTGATCGTGCCGGTGACCTTGGCGCCGTCCGCCTGGAGATCCAGCGTGATCGCGTGGCCGTCGCCGCCGTTGTCCAGCGTCCCGACCCATTTGCCGGCGATGCCGGCTGGCTCCGGTTTGGCGGCTGATGTTTGCGGCGAGGCCAACGTGACACTGACCATCAGGACTGACAGCACGACCGTCGGGCACAAGCGAGCGATTCGCTGCATGACTCCCTCCATCGCGATTGGACGGGAGGCCACCCGGGGAGTTGCGCCGCGCACAATCTCTTAACGCCGCTTTACAGAGAGATAACAGTTCTGAGGCACGACAGGCGTCGCAGTCGACCTGCGCAGGGAGGGTGAACGCAGCTACCGGAGCACCTTGCCGTCGAGCCCGGCCGGCACTGGCGCCCCGAGGGCAGCGAGAATGGTCGGCGCCAGATCCATGATGTGCGGCGCGTCGGCGATCCGCCGGTTGATGAACAGCACGCCGCTGCTGATGTCGGAGGCTGTCGCGCAGTGGTCGCCGCTCCACTTCCTGTCGTTGTCTTCGACGACGGCGCGCATGATGACTCCGAGCGTGTCCTGCCAGCCGACGCGATAGCCGTCGGCGAAGCCGACCTGCAGATCCGGCGCGTTGTCCAGGAACTCTCCGTGGTAGATGTCGTCGCGGAGGTAGATGTCGCGGAAGACCGGCGCGCCGGTCTCGTCGTCGATCAGCGCCAGCAGCTTCGAACGGATCTCGCGCTGAAGCGCGGTGTACTCGGTGCCGGGGGAGACGACCCCCCTGCGTTCGCGGCCGCGGAGGTTGAAGTAGATCTGGCCGAGGCCGACGGCGTACGCCTTGGTGCGCGACCAGTCGACGCCTTCGAAGTACTGCCCGCGCCCGAAGAGGTCGGCCAGGGTCTTACGCGCGCGCTCCTGCCCCGAGAACGTCATGTAGCCCTGCTGCACCAGCCAGGTGTTCAGGTTGACGCTGCGGCGGAACGAATGGAAGCCGTGGTCGGACATCACGATGAAGAGCACGTCGGGCGGCACCGCGGTCCGAAGACGGCCGACGAGATCGTCGGCGCGCCGATAGACGCGCTCGATCGCGTCGCCGTACTTCGCGGCCAGCTTCGCGTCGTACATCGGATGCTCGCGATCGAGAAGCCGCCACATCATGTGAGAGACGCGATCGGTCGTCTCCACCGCGGCGACGAACAGATCCCAGTCCGGGTCCTTCAGCATCTCGAAGATCAGCCGCTCGCGATCGTCCATCGCCCGATTGGCATCGTCGAGAAACGCGGCTTCGTCGAGGCGGTTGTCGTTGAGCGGCTTGTCCGCCGCTTCGGCCCAGCCGAGCGTGCGGTAGGGCCCGAGCGTGGCGGCGAGGTCGGTCGCGAACCGCGGCGGCGCGGAGATCGGCAGCGGCGGGTCGCGCGGATCGATGTTGATTGGCGAGGCGTAGAGCTGGACCTCGGTGTCGGCCCTGCGCAGATGGAACTGGACCAGGCCACGGATGCGGACGAGCATGTTGATCCGGAACGTCAGCGGTACCCAGCCGCTCCACTCGCCCGGCTTCAGGCGCACGGCCTGGTCGTCGATCTCCACGGTCACGGCCGGGGCGCCGCGATCCCACCGCAGCCGCATCGGCACGCGGAGGAACTCGCGCGTCTGGAGCTCGGCCAGCGTCGTCCGGGTTGCGTCGGTCGGATCGCCGGCCGAGGTCAGGGCATCGATCTGCTGCCGCACGATCGGATTTGGCGGCGTGTTGACGAGCGCGGTCTCGGCGACGCCGGCCGTGAACGAAAGCCGGCTGGTGATCCCCCCGAATTCGGTCGGCCCTTCCTCGAAGCGGCTCAAGTCCGTTGCCCAGTAGCCGTAGGTCCCGAGCGTCCCGCGCAGGTCGGGCAGCGGCAGACCGGACAACATCTGGCCGTGCTCGATCGGCTCCGGCGGGAACGTCACGGGCACCGTGACAATCCGGCTGCGCAGGCCGGCGCGTCCGGCATGGACCCAGAAGGAAGTGCCGCCGCGGGTCGATTCGATCTTCACGCGGCGGACCGGCAGGAAGTTCCACAGGAAGCCGGGCGGCTCCCTGCGCGTCATGTTCAGGATCGGCGTATAGCGATCGAGATCGCGGAGCAAGAAGTCGTAGATGTTGTGCCGGCCGGGATTGACGCCGGTGGCAAAGCTCGACCACGCCGTCGGCGACTCGGACGGTTGCGTCGTGCCGAGCGGTGCGAACGTGCCCGCATCCGCGAGCGCTTTGAGGTTGGGCAGCTTGCCCTGATCCATCCACGCCCGCGCGAGCGTCGGGTCCATGCCGTCGAAGCCGATCACGAACACGCGCTCGGCCGCCTGGCGCGTCGGCGAACCGCCGGCGCAGTGTGCGGCGGTGACTGCCGCGAGCAATGTCAGGCCGATGCGTCGCATCGGCTGACACTATACGCAAGCGTGGGATGCGTCGATGGTCGTGGCGCTCGGGATCGCAGCGCCGAGGTGATTCGCGCCGTCCGCAACCTGAGCCCGGAGATCCGCATCCTCGCCGCGCCGTCTGTCTGCGCGAACTGACGCCGCTCGCCAGCACCGGGGCGCAAGGGGAGCTGTTCGGGCGGGCGTGATCTACACCGTCACGACCGACGTCAGCCGATCGGCAAAGCGCAGCGCGAACGCTTCGAGGTCAGCCCAATCGGTGTACTCGTAATCGCGCGAGGTGTCGGCGTCGCCCTGATTCCGCCGGACGATGCGCACCATGAGCCAGCGCTTCCACCACGAGTACTTCGTGTACGGCAGCGCGCCGGCGACGATCTTCGACTCGTCGGGCGTCCATCCCGTCGCGGTAAAGAACGCCCGCAGAATCCCGTCGAGATGCTCGTCCACCGCCGCCGTGCGGTTGAGCACCGCGAGACAGACCGAGACGAACGCCGTCGGCCGCATCGCCAACGTCGTCGCATTGGCGCGCACCCAACGGCGGACCTGGCGCTGATAGCGTCCCGCATGGACGGAGGCGGCGACGATGACCGCGCGATAGGCCGTCGGCCGGACGTTCGCGGCCGCGGCGGCATCGACGACGTCGACGCCGAGGCGGACGCGTCGCAGGACGGCCGCGAGCGCTTCGGCGATCTTCCGCGTCTGACCCTCAGTCGTTCCGAACAGAATCAGCACGTCGCGAGCGGTGTCAACGGACGTCATGAACAGAGAACTCGTTCAACCTCGATGCCAGTCGCGGCCGCGACCCCGTCGCAGGGCGCGCGATTCACACCACACGAGGTGACGATTATTCCGCGGCCGCTGCGCAAATCTTCGCGCAAGAGCACGTCGAGTTCGGGCCACGCGTCCGCCTCGGCGCTCGGCCGACGCACGGCCGCGGCAAGGGTTCTGCACGTCATCCACACGGCAGCGCCGCGATGCTCCTCCTCCTCGCCATCCTGCTCGTCTTCCATGGGTTCATTCACCTGATGGGCGTCGCCAAGGCGTTCGGGCTGGTCGATCTGCCCGAGCTGACGCAACCGATCACCCCGGCGGTCGGCCTGCTCTGGCTGGCGGCGGCGCTGCTGTTCTTCTCGACCGGCACGGCGATCTTCGTCTGGCCGCGATTGTGGTGGATGCTCGGCGCCGCCGGCATCGTCGTCTCGACGGCGGCGATCGCGCTGGCCTGGAGCGACGCGCGCTGGGGGACGATCGCCAACCTGTTGATCGGCATCGCCGTCGTGGGCGGCTTCGCCTGGTACGGACCGCGCAGTCTGCACGCCGAGTACGTCGACGCCGTCGCCGCCGCGCTGGCCGATCGCCGCGAGGCCGCGGTGGTCACCGCTGCCGACGTCGCTCACCTGCCGGATCTGGTTCGCCGTTACCTGACGGTCACCGGCGCCATCGGCCGGCCGAAGGTCACCAACTTTCGCGCGCGCATGCATGGCCGCATCCGTGGTGCCGTCGATGAACCGTGGATGACGTTCTCGGCCGAGCAACACAACTTCTACGAACGCCGGCAGCGGCTCTTCTACATGACCGCCAGTCGATCGGGGCTGCCGGTTCAGGGCCTGCACCGCTATGCCGACGCGTCGGCGTCGATGCGGATCCGCATCGCCGGGCTCGTGCCGATCATGAAGCTTGAGGGCGACGAGATGACGCGGACGGAGACCGTCACGCTCTTCAACGACATGTGCCTGATGGCGCCGGAGACGTTGATCGACCCGGCGCTCGAGTGGTCGCCGATCGATGCGTCGACCGTCCAGGCGACGTTCACCAACGCGGGTCACACGATTCGCGCGTTTCTCGCCTTCGCGGAGGACGGGCGGCTCGTGAACTTCTGGTCCGACGATCGACGGCGTGCGTCGGCGGACGGCAGCGAGCTGCTCGCGGCGCGGTGGTCGACGCCGATCGCGGAGTACCGGTCGTTCGAAGGACGCTGGCTGCCGGCGACCGGCACCGGGCGCTGGTCCGCCCCGTCCACCGACTTCGCCTACCTCGAGGTGGTCATCGATCAGGTGACGACGAACGTCGCTTCAGTACGCTGACCGCACGAACCGTCCCGTCTTCCCGCGGCCAGGATTTCGCGGTAGGCTCGCGCGATCCCAGCGGAGGTTCGACATGCGTCACCGGCTGCGCCGTCAGTTCCTGTTCATGCGCCTCTACGCCACCGCGACGTCGCTCGCCCTCGTCGTCATCGCCGCCGCGGCGTTCCGGCAAACGCCCGCCAAGAGCCTCGGCGAGATCACCGTGGAGCGCATCAACGTCGTCGATGCCAACGGCACGCTGCGCATGGTGATCTCCAACAAGGACCGCATGCACCCCGGCGTCGTCGACGGCGTGACCATCGATCGCCCGCGGCCGGTGGCCGGCATGCTCTTCTTCAACGACGAGGGCGACGAGGTCGGCGGCCTCACGTACACCGGGACGATGACGAACGGCCAGGGCCGGGCCAACGCCGGGCTGATGTTCGATCAGATCAAGCAGGATCAGACGATTGGACTGAGCTACGCCGAAGGCAACGGCCAGCGATCCGCCGGATTCCAGGTATGGGATCGGTCGGACACCGTCCGTTTGAGCGATCTGATCACCAGGCTGAACGCCGCGAACAAGCTGCCGGCGGGCGCTCAGCGCGATGCCGCGATCGCGGAGATCCGGTCGACGGCGCCGCCCGGACCGCGACGCGTGTTCGTTGGCAAGACGCAGAACAAGGCGGCGACCGTGGCGCTCTCGGACGCCGACGGCAAACCGCGGCTCACGCTCACGGTTGACGCCGCGGGAAATCCGCGGATCGAGCTCCTCGACGAAGCCGGGAAGGTGATCGCGCGGATTCCCGAGAAATGAGTCACTTCGCGCGGACGTAGACCAGCTTGCGCGAGTTCGGGCGCCCGGCCATCGTGATCTCCACCACGAGCGATCCGTCGCGGTCGATCGATCGCGTCTCCTGATATCGTCCGATCTCGCCGCCACCGGGCGCGGGCGGAATGACGATCGTCGTCACCAGACGATCGCCCTTCCATGCGCTCGTGTAGGTGGAGTTCGTGCCGGCGCTGCGGCCGCTCGCGACGCCGTTGGTAACGGGCTTGCCGTCGAGGCCGTAGGTGATTCGCGCGGTCTCGGCGCCACGGCGCTCTTCGACGACGAGCGTCTCGGCGGTCTGGACGATCGCGATCGTGTCAGGCGACGCGCCGAGTCCCAGCCCACCACCGCGGCTGTTGCCCTCGCCGCGTCCGCCGCCACGGCCGCCCCCAATCGCCGAGCTGCGCTTCTCGTCGAGCTTCCACGTGCCAGAAAAATCCGGACGCTGCGCCGACCCAACCACCGCGGTCGTGGACAGCGTCAGCACGGTCAGTGCAATCGGCATCTGCTTCATGGCTCACCTCAGGATGACGGTCCCAATCATGCCGGCGACGGTCAGCAGCACGCTGAGCACGGCGAACAGCGGTCGTGCGTCCGCCTGCCGATCGCCGCGAATCGCGTAGACGTGATCGACGAGCGCGCGATCGCCGTAGAGACCGCGGTTCTGGTCTTCGGCGACGGTGCGGCCTTCACGAATCGCGCGCACGATGCCCCTGACGTCGACCGACTCCGTGAACACGTACGTCCGGCAGTTGCCGAGCGGCCCGTGCAGGTGGAAGTCCGACGATCCGATCCGCGCGGCGCGCGGATTGGCGGCGAGGGCGCGCTCGTAAGAGAGATCGAGCTCGGCGCGTCCGGCGGCGTCGACGGCCGTCAGCGGGTGCGCGATCTCCGTGCCGTCGATCGATCGCAGCAGGGCGTCGTCGCCGCGCCACGACGTCGCGACCGGATGGGCGATGATGGCCGCGCCGCCCTGCGTGTGCACCGCGCCGACGATCGCCTCGGGCGGCGCCGTCGGATCGATCGACGTCCGCAGGCCGAGGCCGATCAGGTGAAACCGCGGCGTCGTGATCTCCTGCCCGGGAATCAACAGCGGCATCGTGCCCCCGTAGACGCGCCGGCCGAGATTCGCGGCCGCCATCTGGTTGTGATTCGAGATCACCACGACGTTCAGACCTCGCCGCCCCGCCTCGCGGACGATCTCCCACGGCGGCAGACCGCCGTCGCCCGGAAACGCATGCACGTGGAAGTCGGCGACGACGACGCGATAGGGTCCGAAGGGCGGAAGGTCCGGCGGCGACGCACCGCCGGAGAGCGATCCGAGCAGAATGCCGAGCGCGGTGAGGCCGCCGCTGATCTGACGAGGTGTCAACATCGTGATCCTACGGCCCGAAGCGCTGGGCCAAACCACCGACAGCCCAATCGACACAGAGCACCGCGATCGCATACGTCAGCGCCTGATGCGCGGCCGCGCGGAGACCGGCGCCGACGGCCGACGCCGCCAGCACCTCGACGCAGTAGGCGTAGACGATGCGCACGGTGAGGACGACGGCGATCGCGACGATCGCGCTCGTGAGCTCGAACCAGTGACCGAGCCCGGCCGCGCCGAGCGCGCCGATCGTCAACAACGCGAGCGACCACGGGCCGTGTCCCATCAGCAGCAACGCGACGGCCGGGCCGACCGGCTGCGCGCGCCGCGGCGCGGTCGCGATCAGCGCCAGCGCCGCGGCGACGTGGATGACCGGCACGAAGGCCCACATGAACGCGAGGCTGGCAACCAGGCCGATGTGGAGTCGTGCCGTCGCACTGCTGCCGATCGCGACGGCAATGACCAGCGAGAACCAGAGGATGTAAGCAGGGATGTAGGCCGCGGCGACCGGACGAATGTGCCGGTAGACCGCGCGCGGCCGCAGGATCAGCGCCCATTCGTCCGACGGCATGCGGTGAGTGTACCCGCATCCCGCCGGATCCGAATCGCGACCAGCAGAAGAAGAACGCCCGCGAAGGCAATCGAACGCGCCATCGACGACGACGGCGGCGAAATCTTGCACTAACCGGGCGACGCCGTCGTCACCTGTTGGTCACCGGAGTCACCCGTCGTGACCCGTCAATGCGGTAGCCGAGTCTGGAAGCGTCCGTACGTCCACGTGCCGGCGAGCGCGGCGGCGAGCGGCACGACGTACACCGTCGCGCCGGCGCCGATGAGCGTGAAGATCGGCCCTGGGCACGCGCCCAGCAGCGCCCATCCGAGGCCGAACACGCCGCCGCCGAGCCAGTAACGAGTGTTTCGCGGCGTCCGTACTTTGGGCTCGAGTGCGATCGGCGCGCCGCTGAGGCTGCGGACGGCGACACGACGCAGGATCATCTGGCCGAGTGCAGCGACGGACACCGCGACGGCAATCACGCCGTACATGTGAAAGCTCTCGAAGCGAAACATCTCGTGGATGCGAAACCACGAGACGATCTCGGCCTGGACGAAGACGATGCCGAGCACCACTCCGGCGCCGAGATAGGCGAGCGCGAAGCCGATGCCGGTCTCCGCGGCCTCGACGCGCGAGGCGCCGCCGTCCTGATCGGCGCACGCGTTCAGAGCATCCACGGCAGCACCAGCCAGGTGACGATCAGCCCGCCGGCGAAGAATCCAACCACGGCGAGCAACGACGGCCATTGAAACGTCGACAGACCCGAGATCGCATGGCCCGACGTGCACCCGCCTGCCCAGCGGGCGCCGAACCCTACGAGGAAGCCGCCGACCACCATCGCGAAGATGCCCGGCCACGTCCCGAGCGCCGTCCAGCTCACGAGCGTAGCCGGCGCGAACGTCGGCGGCGCCGATCTCAGCCAGTTGGCGGCGACGAATCCGCCGAGCACGAGGCCTCCGGCGAGCAGCAGATTCCAGCGCCCGTCGCGCCGCCAGTCGTAACGGAAGCACGCCAGCCGCGATCCGGCGATGGCGCAGAGATGCCGGAAGTTGGCCGAGACGCCGAACTGACGCGCGCCGATCCACTGGAGCAGCGTCACGACGAGGCCGATCGTCGCGCCGGCCACGTACCACGGCCACGGAATCGGAAGATCCATACGCCTGCCGTTGACGCGTCAGCGGACGCCGTACTTGTCGCGCAGCACCGCCAGATGATGCAGCAGATGTCCGGCGGTGATGTAGGCGAACGCGCGCACGGTGAACGTGTGTCCGCTCGCCTGGCCGCGCCGCTGCCAGGCATCGGGATCGAGGTGCTTGAAGAGATCGACCGTCGCCAGGCGCACCGACCGGAACTCGCCGACGTGACTCGCCCACGATCGCCCGTTCGCCGGCGTGTGCCGCATCGCGACGTCCTGGTCGAAGCTCGGCAGCGGCGCCTCGAGCCCGCGCGCGAACCAGAAGCCCCGGAACACGAACACGCGTTCCGTGTCGTTCACGTGCGCCAGCGCCTCGCGGATGGTCCACTTGTCGGGCGCGTACCGATGCAGCGACCGTGCTTCGTCGATTCCTTCGAGGAACTCGGCCGTCGTGCCCAGCTGCGCCTCGAGGATGCCGACGATGTCGCCGTCGGGAACGTGGTTGATATAGGTGTAGTAGTAGTCGGGTGCTTCGACGCCGGCAAATGTACGGTTCATAAGGAGCTCACCCACCAGCCGCGGTTCCGCGGCTCGACGCGCGCGACCCAGCGGCGCATCGGATGCAGCGCGATCACGATCGCGATCCACACGAGGTACGTGGTCGTCAGAGAGTAGCCGAAGTCGGCCGGAAACAGCTCGCGGGCGCCGCCCATCGACGGCAGAGGCGGGAAGAACTAAACCGCCGACGCGGCGCCGTATCGCCACCAGGCCATCGCGCCGATGTGCGTGAAGTCGCGCACGTGTCGTCAACGGACGGCGACTATCTGATCCCCATGCGTTCCAGCCGCCCAAGATTCTCGAGCGCCGGTGGATAGCCGGGACGAATTTCGAGCGCGCGGCGTACGTGGTGCAGGGCATCCTGGTACCGGCCAATCGAGGCAAGCGCGCTGGCGTAGTTGTTGTGGACGACGGCGGAATCCGGGCGCAGCTCAACGGCGCGGCGGTAGTGCGGCATCGCCGCCGCGAACTCCCCGCGCTCGATCAGCAGGCCGCCGAGGTTCACGTGGGCGTCGGGAAAATCGGGGTTCAGCGCCAGCGACCGCTCGTAGGCCGCGATCGCCTCGCGCCAGCGCGAGAGCGCGCGGAGGGCGTTGCCGAGATTGAAGGGCACGTTCTCGTCGGTCGGCGCGAGATCGGCGGCGCGGCGGAAGTGCGGCAACGCCGCCTCGACGCGTCCGACGCCCATGAGCGCGACGCCAAGGCCGTTGTAGGTCGCCGACGTCTTGTGCCCAAGACGGATCGCCGCTTCGAGCTCGGGTATGGCCTCGGCGTATCGTCCGAGCTCGACGTAGCCGCCGCCGGCGAGGGCGCGATACTCGCCGTTCTCCGGCGATTCCCGCACCCGGGCTTCCGCCATCGCCAGGTTGCCGCGGAGCTCGCGCTCCTCGAAGTCCTGGACGATTCGCGTCGCGTCGGCCGGAGACTTCGGGAGGAACTGCAGGCCGAGCTCGGCCATCTCGTCCGTGGATTTCGGCCCCGCCTGAACGCGCACCGGCGGACGACTCGGGTTGTGATGATTCGCCGACGAGTTGTCGTACGTGTAGCGCATCGTCAGCATCGTCCCCGCCGGCAGCGCGATCCGCGTCACGTAGCGGTAGTCCTGCTGCGAGTGGAAGCTCCACTGCGGGATGTGGATGAGCGTTCGCGTCTGGCCGTTCGGCAGCGTCGCCGTGAACGTCATCTCCTTGCCGAGATAGTGCGCGTGCGGGTACACGCTCATCAGATCGACGTCCACCGGCAATCGATAGGTATCGGTGACGACGTAATCGGGCTTGCCGGCGGGAATGTCGATCAGCTTCGATCCCATCCGCACGGTCACCGGCACGTGCGCGGGCGGAGCGCTCGCGAAGAACAACCCGATCGTCGGCTGGATCAGGACCGGGGTCGTCGACGGGAGCACGTGAACTTCGACGACGAGATCGACACCGCGATCGAGGCGCCACGGCATGCCGTCGGGGGCGACGATCGGCCCGCGGCCCGGCGCCCAGCCGACGAAGTGGCCGTCGGGATCGCGGACGCTGCCCCAGGCCATGCCGGGAAATCCGGGCCTGCCGTCCTCGCCATCGCGCCTTCGTGACGCCGACGTCGGATCGACGCGGACCACGGCATGATGAATCGGCGCGCCGTTGGTCTGGAATTCCACGGCGCGCACGAATGCGTTGGCCTTGAGTGACGTGCGCAGGACGAGATTGCGATAGATGTCCTCGCCGCCGGGCGGGAGCGTCAGCGGCTTCGACATGCTCACGATTTCGTCGGGCCGGCCGAGCTGCCAGCCGTCGGGGAACGCTGGCGGCTTCGGCAGATCGCGCGGCGATCCTTCCTGCTTTCCGCCGCTGACCCACCGCTGAATCGTGTCGATGTCCTCGGCGCGCAGGCGCCGCTCGCCCACGAAGGGCACCTCGCCCGGGTCGGGCAGCCACGGCGGCATGTGACGTTCACGCGTCTGCCGCGCCATGTCCTCGCCCTGTTCGAAGGCCTCGGCATAGGTCAGCAGCGAAAACGGCGCGGAGCCGCCCGGCCGGTGGCACGTCGCGCAGTGGGCGAAGACGATTGGCGCGACGTCGCGATTGAAGGTCACCGCGGTGGCCGCCGTCGACGCGCCGCCGCAGGCGCTGGCGCAGATCGCCGACGTCAACAGCAGGCCGGCGACGAAGATCCCGCGTGTGATGCCCATTGCGCTCGAGGCAGCCGGTGCGGCGCCGGTGGTCGCGGCGCGAACGGGCCGGCGCCCATGGGGCCAATACTATACCGGTCTATGGCTGCGACCAGCCTCGAGTAGCGCACGTCGTTGTGCCCGCTTCAGCGCGCCGGACGACGTTCGTCGCAGTCCGTCTTTGATCACGGGGCGCGGCGCACCGCCCGCGCAGCAACTCACCAGCGTCATCACTTCGAAATCACAGGCCCGAGGCTCCCGCTCCTGCTGCTGACGGTCCGATCTCGCGCGCTGCCAACTGGTCCGGGCCTTGCACTAGCGACGAGGCGGAGGGACGTATGGGGAAGTACTTCGTCGCGTGGCTGCTCGGAGTGCCGGTCTCGGTGCTCGCGGTCATCTATCTGCTCAGCAACGCGAGCTGCTGAACCGGCAGCACTGCTCGGGGTTCTCGGGGTCGTGGTCCCCGAGAACCCGAAACGTCGTCAATTCGCGCCGGTGTTCCCCGTGACGCTGATCAGCGGCGCCAGCACCCATCCGCCGCTCGCGTTCTGCGAGAGCGACGCGCTGGCGTCGAAGTCGAGCGTCAGCACGGTCTGCACGTTCTCGAGAATCGAGAACGTGCGGTTGACGCGAATCGTTTCGTTCGTGATATCCACCGCCCGGCTCGCGCCGCCCTGGACGACGCTGCTCCTGCTCTCGTCGAGCCGGATCTCTACCCATTCGTACTGCCCCGCGGCGACGTCTCCAGCCGCGAGCGTGACGACGCGATTGCGCAACGTGAGGAGATCCACCGGGTTGGGGGTCAGGTTGAGGGTCACCTGCTCGGCGTCGCGATCGACGCGCTTCACCGTGACGCCGGCGACGAACACGTTGACCCGGTCGACGGCCTGCGTCGGCGCGTCGGTCAGCATGATTCGAAGGGTGCCGGCGTCGCTCGGCGTCGACGGGTTGTCGTCGCAACCGGCGACGAATGGCGCTGCACCGAGCGCGAGCACGCAGACCGCGGCGCCGAACGTTCGAGGACGAATGAACTTGTCGAGCATGATCCCTTCCTTTCCTCCTGGAGGGGATCAAGGCGTGTGCCAGCCACACGCGCACCGTGAGTGGGGCGAACCGGCAACGAGGCGATCGGGCAATGCCCAAATGAGGTAGTGAATGAGCTACTCGCCCCGCAGCGCGACCGTCGGATCGAGCGCGGCCGCGCGCCGTGCCGGCAGCCATGCCGACCCCGCCACGATGATCACGAACACGCCGGCCATGGCCGCATAGGTCAGCGGATCGGTGGCATCGACGCCGATGAGGAGCGATCGGATCAGTCTCGTCAGCCCGATCGCCGCGACCACGCCGGCTGCGAGGCCGACGGCGCTGAGCCGCATGCCCTGGGTGATGACGAGCGCGAGAATGCCCGAGGGCGCCGCGCCGAGCGCCATCCGGACGCCGATCTCCGCGGTGCGCTGGCGCACGATCGTCGAGAGCACGCCGTAGAGGCCGACCGCGACGAGCAGCGCGGCGACCGACGCGAACACGCCGACGAGCAGCAGCTGGAAGCGCGTCGACGACTGCGACTTCTCCACCAGCGCCGACATCGGCTGGACGTCGGTCATCAGGAACTGCGGATCGATGCCGGCGATGGCCGCGCGCACCGAGCCCGCAATCGCGCTCGGATCGCCGGACGTGCGCACCGCCCACTTCCGCGCGCCGCCGAAGTTCAGGAATCCGTCGGTGAAGTAGACCTGCTCGCGTCCGGGATCGGCAAGCGTCGTGACGCGCTGATGCCGGACCACGCCGATGATTTCCACCCACTCCGGTTCCGGCGTGCGAATCCGAATCAGGATGCGCTGCCCCACCGCCGATTGATTCGGAAACGCTTTGGCCGCCAGCATCTCGTCGACGACCACGACGCTCTGACGCGACTGGTTGTCGGCTTCGGTGAACGTGCGGCCTTCGATCAGCGGCGTGCGCATCGTCTCGAAATAGCCCGGATGCACGCGTTGCCAGTCGACCGCCTGGAACTTCGAGTTGTCGGCGAGCGCTTCGGCGGTCCCCCACCGGATCGTGCTGAAGTCGCCGGCGAGCGGGAACGGGAACGACGCGGTCGTGGCCTCGACACCGGGCAGCGCCGCCAGCGTCGTCTGCAGCTGCCGCATCGTCGCGGCCCGTTGATCGGGCGGGCCGCCGCGTCCGCCGAGCAGCTGGAACGTCAGCACGTTGTTCGCGTCGAAACCCGGATCGATGCGCTGCAGCGCCAGGAAGCTCCGCACCATCAACCCGGATCCGACGAGCAGGACGAAGCACAGCGCCACTTCGACGGCGACGACGCCCTGGCGCAGCAGGCTGCCACGCCCGAGGCCTTCGGTGCGGCTCGATCCGCGCAGGATCTTCATGACGTTGAGGCGCAGCGCGCGGACCGCCGGCGTGAGGCCGAAGATGAGCGCCGCCGCGAGGCCGCTCGCCGCGGCGAACGCGAGCACGTAGGGATCGATGCGCACGCCTTCGAGACGCGGCAGGCGCGCAGGCGCGACGGCGAGCAGCGACTGGACGCCGGCGTAGGCGAGCAGCAGGCCGCCGATGGTGCCGGCGGCAGCGATGAGGACCGACTCGGCGAGCATTGGCCGCACGAGCTGCCACGATCCGCCGCCGAGCGCGGCGCGGACGGCGAGCTCGGTCTCGCGCAGCGACGCGCGCACGAGCACGAGGTTGGCGACGTTGGCGCAGGCAATCAGCAGCAGGAAGGCCCCGGCGCCCAACAGCGCCAGAATGGCCGGCCGGACTTCGGAGACGAGCGCGCGGTGCATCGGCTCGAGGCGGACGTAGTAGTTCGCGGTGCCGTAGACGGTGAAGTTCCTGCGGATCTCGGCGGCGACCTTCTCGAGATCGTCCTGCGCACGGCCGTGCGTCGCGCCGGCGGCAAGCCGGCCGATGGGATGCAGCCCGTAGTTGTTGCGCGCGGCGTTGTTGTAGGTAAGACGGTTGGCGATGAAGATGTCCGGCCGCGGCTCGACGTTGTCGGCCGGCGGCAGCAGAATCTCGAAGCCCGGCGCCAGCACGCCGACCACGATCAGCCGTTGCGGACCGCCGGTCGGAATCGCCTGCCCCAGAATCGATCGATCGCCGCCGAACCGGCGCTGCCAGTACTCGTGACTGAGGATCGCCATCGTCGGCAGCGGCGGTGGCGGCGGTGCGGCTTGTGCGGGCGCTGCGCCCGGCGCCGGCGGTCCGCCTGGCCCCGGACCAGCCGGCGCGGGCGGCGGCGGCTGCGGAATCCCGTCGGCCGCCTCGAAGTCGCGGCCGACGGCGACGCCGACGCCGAGCACCTCAAAGAAGTTGGCGGTGACCGCGCCGACACGCACCTGCTCGGGATTGCCATCGCCGTTGGGCAGGACCTGGCGGAACGTCTGCACGCCGGCCAGATCCGCGATCGAGCCTGTCGTGCCGTCGCGCAGGTCGACGAAGTTCTCGTTGGAGAACGGCATGCCCAGGTTGTTCCTGGCGCGGAGATCGCTGTAGAGCAGCACCAGCCGATCCGGGTCCGCGTACGGCAGCGGGCGCAGGAGCACCGCGTTCGCGACGCTGAAAATCGCCGTGATCGCGCCGATGCCGACGGCGATGGTCACGACCGCGGTGATGCTGAAAACGGGGCTGCGCACGAGCGTGCGAAGCGCAAAGCGAAGGTCGCGCAGGCTCACGGGAATACCTCGGGAAGCTTAGACGCCGGAAACAGAACTTCGGATCGGCCCGCGGACGGGCTGCCAGGGCTAGCGTCCGATTGCGAGCGTGATCGAGCCGCTGCGGCACCTGATGCGGACGAGTGGGCCGCCGCTGCCGACCTCGCCGGCCACCCGGCGATCCTCGGTCGTTCCTGTCACGGCCGCGCCGGTGACCTTGACGGAGCCGGATTGGGTCATCGCGTCAAGCGAAAACGACGCCGCATGAAGCCGCGCATCGACCGCGCCAGACCCGGTGTTCACGGTCCAGGCTCGCGACGGCGCGCCATCGAGATCGACGCGGCCGCTCTCGGTCGTCACCGTGAGGCCGCCGTTGACGCCGCGCAGGCGTATCGCGCTCGATCCGGTCTCGACGTCCACGTCGCCGCCGCCGACGAGCGTCGCCTCGACCTGCCCGCTCTGTGTCCTGACGCGTAGTGCGGCGGCGATGCCGCGCGCCGTGATGCCGCTGCTCGACGTCGTCACCCGCAGCGCGCCGCGGACGTCGTCGATCCGCACGGCGCCGGAACCGGTGTCGACATCGGCGTCGCCGCCGAGCCTCGCCAGCGTGATCGCCGCCGACTGCGTCCGCACCGTCACCTTACGGCCGACGCCGCTGATCGACGTCGCGCCGGATTCGGACTCGCTGACGACCTCGGTGTCGATCGGGACGCGAACCTGATAGTCGATCGTCACCGCCCGCCGCTCGACGTCGTCGGCGGGCGGACGGAGTCGCACGGTGCTGCCGGCGCGAGTGATCGGCGGCGCTTTCGCGAGCCGACGCGCGATCTCGACCGCATCGGGCGGTGAATCCCATGCCACCCGCACCGTGACGGCACCGGAAACGACGACGCGGTCGTAGGGGCCGGCAACGACGTCGATCTTGCCGCGATGAGTGGTGACGTCGATCGTCACCCCGCTCTGGATGTCGAAGGCCTGTTCGAAGCTGAATCGCTGCGCCGAAGCGATGCCGGGCGCGACGAACCCGAAGGCGATCGCCGCGAGGCTGATGGCCGCGCGCATGGTCCAGTCTACTCCGCTGGCCGGACTCTCTCAGCTTTCCCCTCTTTTTCACCCTGTAGATCGGCGCATCCCCACCCGTGCCCGGAGCCACCGATCGAGGATTCGACCGCTATTCACGCAGGGTTTTCGACGTGGGTCGGTTCTTGCAGTGATCCGGCTCATGACGAGGCGCACCTGGGTCACGATCGCCGTCCTCCTCATGCTGGCGATGAGCCTGACGTCGTGGCGGGCGCTGGCCCGCGCCGGGGAAGCGACCGTGACTCCTCGCGCCGATGAGGCCCCGCAGACCCAGGCGCCGCCGGAGCTCAAAGCACTGCCGCCGAAACTCACGATGAAGAAGTCCGCCGAGCCGCAGCGCGTCACGCTCAGCGGAACGGGGTTCGAGCAGGGTCTCAGCGTTCGCATGGAGACACCGGGTGGCTACTACATCGTCACCTTCGGTCCCAACGCGCTCACCACCGTGACCGAGGACACGATCGAGCTCGATCCCGAGCTCAGCGAGGCCGGCACCTATCTCTTCTACGTCGTCAATCCCGACCGCCAGCGATCGAACGCGATCGCGCTACGAGTCCGTTAGAATTCATCCCTCGAGGAGACACGCAATGGACGCTCCGAAGAAATGTGCGCACCCGGCCTGCAACTGCATGGTCCACGACGACACGTTCGGCGAGTTCTGCAGCGCGCACTGCCAGGAGGCCGACGACATGCCGGAAATCCGCTGCGAGTGCGGACATCCGGAGTGCAACCTGCAGCCCTAGCCGATTGGAGGCCACGATGGCATCGCTGAACCCACGCTCGCTCAGTCAGAAGGCACGACAGGCCGAGCAGGAACGCGTTCAGAACGAGCGCATCGGACAGGGGCGACAGAACCGCAATCAGGGCGGCCAGGGACGCGGTAACGATCGCGCGCCCGATCGGCAGCCACGGAAGGCAAAGCGCCGCTAGCGTCCGCTCGATCGCTGGTCGAGCCAGCGATCGAACCGCGCGTCCGGCCAACAGTTGACGATGCGCGCCGGCGGAATGCCGGCGAGACGCGCGTGCGCGAGAGCCGTGTCTGCGTAGTGCAGCTGGCCCGGCGCATGCGCGTCGCTGTCGAGCGCGAAGAGACATCCCGCTTCGAGCGCCATCGCCGCGCGTTCGAAGTCCACATCCTGACGCGACGGATCGCCGTCGATCTCGACCGCGACGCCGAGCTCCGCGGCGCGCGCGAACACCACGGCCCAGTCGGCGGCAATGCCAGCGCGGGCGTCGATCTTCCGTCCGGACGGGTGCGCGAGGATGCGCACGGCCGGATGCGACAGCGCCGTCAGTAAGCGGGCCGTCTGCGGCTGGGCGAGGCGCAGCCCGGCGTGCGGGGCGGCGAGCACGAGCTCGAACGCCGGCGCGCCGTCGAGTGGAATGTCGAGCGCGCCATCCGCATCGATGTTGGCCTCGATGCCCTTCAGTATGCGGAATGCCGGCGCGAGCTGGACGTTGAGCGCGTCGATCTCACGATGTTGCCGCGCCGCGTCGTCCATCGAGATGCCGCCGGCGATGCGCAGTCCATGCGAGTGATCGGTGATCGCGCAGCGGTCGTAGCCTCGCTCGCGGCAGGCGGTCGCCATCGCGGCGATCGAGGTCCGTCCGTCGCTCCACGCCGAGTGCATCTGGAAGTCGCCGCGGTAGTCGGCCGCCGTCGGTCCGTCGAGCCGCCGATCCGCGAGCACGCGCAAGACCTCCGCCCGGCTGAGGAAGTTGCGCCGCAGCTGCCGCCGTCGGACCACTTCGGCGCCGCGTCCGCTCGCGGCGATGACCCGGTCGACGGTCGCGGAATCGCCAGCCTCCAATACTTCGAGAATGACCCGCGTCGAGGACGGACCGACGCCAGGAATCCTGGCCGTCAGCGCACCGCCGTCGACGAGATCGGTCAGCGGCCGGTCGAGCTGCCACACGCTGTCGGCGGCCCGCTTGAAGGCGAGGCGCTTCTCGCGCGCCGTCTGCACGAACGCGAGATCGCGCAGCCAGCCCGCGACCAGAGCGTTGACGTCGACGCGAGAGCCTTGCATCTCCTAACAGCGTAGTCGGTACGACGGGTGTTCTCGGGTACGACGGGTGCTTCGGGTAGGACTGGTTCCCCCGGAAACACCCGGTCCTGCGGGCACCTGTCGCACCCACCGCGCCCGCCGTACGGGCGCCACGGCATGCGCGTTGCAATAAATGGATCTCGTGACCACGCGGCATCAACCGCTGCGCTCGCGCGCGCTTTCCGAGGATCTCGCGACCATCGAGCGGCTCGAGCGCAACGAGCGCCGTCGGCGCACGCCGTTGCAGCGAATCAGCGAGTGGATCACGGACGTCGCCTCGAGCGGCCCGTTCCTCGTGTTCCACGCCATCTGGTTCCCCGCGTGGATGGCCGTCAACACCGGATTGGTGCCGGGAATCGATCCGTTCGATCCATTCCCCTTCGAGCTGCTGACGATGGTCGTGTCGCTCGAGGCGATCTTCCTGACGCTCTTCGTGCTCGCCAGTCAGAACCAGCTCACCGAAGAAGCGAACGACCGCGCCCGGCTCGACCTGCAGATCGATCTCATGGCCGAGCGCGAGATGACGGCGGTGCTGCGGATGCTGCGCGACATCAGCACGCATCTGGGCGCGAAGACCCGCGTGTCGCAGAAAGAGATCGACGACCTGGCGACGAAGACCGAGATCTACGAGCTGGCGCTGGAGCTGGCGCGCGAGCGCCGCGCCGCGAAGCGGCACGGCGACGCCGCTCGACCGCGCCGCCGTCCGCGCGCGGACGATCGCTGACGCGGCCGTCACTGCGACGCGCCGTCTTGCGCAAACCACTGCCGATGCGTCACTCTTGGCGGCGCGGTCGACCAGCGCGCCAGAGCGATGCCAGCGCTTCTGAAGGGACGACGCAGTGATGGCATTCGTTCATGGACGCCCCCGGGCCGGCGCGGTCGCGCTGGCTCTCGCCATTGTGACCGCCGCGTGCGGCAGCAACCCCACCGCGCCCAGCCAGCCGGTCACCGAAAGCCTCGGCGGCTCGCTCGCGACCGGCAACGCGAACTACCACACGTTCACCACTAAAGGCTCCGGCGATCTCTCGCTGACGCTCAACAGCATCGACCCGACGGCATCGGTGACGGTCGGCGTCGGCCTCGGCACCGTCTCGAACGGCGCGTGCACGCTGCAGTTCGTCAACGAAGGCTTCATCGTCGGTGCAGTCTGGAGCAACACGATCACCGGTGCCGGCACCTACTGCGTCGCGATCTACGACATCGGCCAACTGACGCAGACGGTGACCTACTCGATGACGCTCGTCCATCCATAGCAGGACGGACGAGCAACTGTCGAAACCTGAAAACCTGGGGCTCCTTTGGGATCCTTGGATCCCCAAAGGAGCTCCTTGTTTTCAGGTCTGATCGTCGGCCAAGTCCATCCACCCTGGGCAATCTGCAGGGTGAATCCCGGCAGTGCGGTGACCGAACACACCGCCGGTCTGCCGCCGGACGCACGGGATTGACCGGAATGCATCTTGCTGCACTCATAACCAGCCGTGACCGCGACGCCCTCGTTCTGGATCGACTCGGCTCAGCTGCCGCGTTTTCCCCGGCTGTCCCGGCCGTTGTCTGCCGACGTCGTCGTCATCGGCGGCGGCATCACCGGGCTGACGACGGCGTACCTGCTGAAGCGGCTGGGACGGACGGTCGTGCTGCTCGAGCGCGATCGGCTGGCTGGCGTGGACACGGGCTGCACCACCGCGCATCTCACCTGCGTCACGGACCTGCGTCTTACGGACCTCGAGAAGTCGTTCGGGCGCGATCATGCGCGCGCCGTCTGGGACGCGGGGTTCGCCGCGATCGATCGCATCGAACGGTGCATCCGCGACGAGTCCATCTCGTGCGACTTCGAGTACGTGCCCGGATACCTCCACGCCAGGCGCGATGACGGTCGAACATCGGAGGACGCGGCGGCGGATCTGGCTCGTGAGGCGGCGCTCGCCAGCGAGCTCGGCTTCGACGCCGAGTTCGTCGAGCGCGTGCCGTTCTTCGACACGCCGGGGGTGCGCTTCGAGCACCAGGCCCGTTTCCATCCGCGGAAGTATCTGGCCGCGCTGGCGCGCGCGATCGACGGCGACGGCAGCCACATCTTCGAAGAGAGCCCGGCCGACGAGGTCGTCGACGATCCACTGACGGTGAAGTCGGACGAGGGCTCGATCCAGTGCGGCCACGTCGTCGTCGCCACTCACAATCCGATCGTCGGCAAGGCCGGCTGGCTCGGCGCGACGCTGCTGCAGACGAAGCTCTCGCTCTACAGCAGCTACGTGGTCGCCGGCCGGGTGGCGCGCGGCGCCGTCCCGGACGCGCTCTTCTGGGACACGGCCGACCCGTATCGCTACGTGCGTATCGAACCGCAGCGCGATTTCGATCTGGTGATCGCCGGCGGCGAGGATCACAAGACCGGCCAGCAGACCGATACGCACGAGCCCTACCGCCGCCTCGAAGAGGCCGTGCGCAGGTGGCTGCCGGCGATTGAAATTACGCACCGCTGGTCGGGGCAAGTGATCGAAACGGCCGACGGCCTGCCGCTCATCGGCGAGATGGCGCCGCGGCAGTTCGCGGCGACGGGGTTTGCCGGCAACGGCATGACGTTCGGCACGCTCGCGGCGATGATGGCGGCCGACGCGATCGAAGGGCGGACGAATCCGTGGAGCGGCCTGCTCGACATCGATCGGACACGCATCCGCGCCGGCATCTGGGATTACCTGAAGGAGAACAAGGACTATCCGTACTATCTGGTCCGGGATCGGTTCGCCGGCGCCGAGACGAAGTCGCTGCGCGCCGTCCGGCCGGGCGAGGGCCGCATCGTCGACGTGGATGGCAAGCGCGTCGCCGCGTACCGGAACGATCGGGGCGCTCTGACGCTGCTGTCACCGGTCTGCACGCACATGGGCTGCCATGTCGGCTGGAACGCCGCCGAGCACACCTGGGATTGCCCGTGCCACGGGTCTCGATTCCAAGCGTCTGGAGACGTGCTGTCGGGACCCGCGGAGTCGCCGCTCGAGCCGATCGATCGCGCGGCGACGTAGTCCTCATGGATCTCCACACCGGCGCGCCATTCTGGCCGGTGCGTGACGGCCTGCCGGCAACCTATCCGGCGTTGCGCCAGGATGCGGCCGCGGACGTCGCCGTCCTCGGCGCCGGCATTACCGGTGCGCTGGTCGCCTACGAGCTGAGCCGCGCCGGCATCGACGTGATCGTCGTCGATCGGGCCGACGTCGCCTCGGGCAGCACCGCCGCGTCCAGCGGTCTCCTGCTCTACGACACCGACGCCTCGCTGGCGGATCTGGCGAAGACGATCGGCGAAGACGGCGCGGCGCGCGTCTACGGTCGCGGGCTCGAGGCGATCAACCGGATCGACGCGCTCTGTCGCGCTCTCGACCGCCCCTGCGGCTTCGCCCGGCGGCCGTGCCTGTACCTCGCGTCCAACCGCAATCATCGGCGCCGGCTGGTCGACGAATTCGAACGGCGCTCACGCCTCGGATTGGACGTCCAGCTGCTTTCAGCCGACGACGTCGAGGATCGCTACGGCTTCCCATCGCACGGCGCCATCTACTCCGCCGGCGCCGGCGAGATCGATCCCTACTGCTTCACGCACGAGCTGCTGGCGGCGGCGCTCCGCGCCGGCGCGCGCATCTACGATCGCACCGCCGTTGGCGGCCTCGACACTGGACCCCACGGCGCCGTGCTGCGGCTCGAGAACGGATGTCGCGTGCGAGCGGGTCACGTCGTCTGTGCGACCGGCTACGACGTCGGCGTGACCCTCGCACACACGCCCGGGCAGCTCATGAGCACGTGGGCGTTCGTCAGCGAACCCCTCGAGATTTTCGAGAAGTGGCCGGAACGTTGTCTGATCTGGGAAACCGCTCGTCCCTATCTCTACGTCCGCAGCACCGACGACGGCCGGCTGCTCGCCGGCGGCGAAGACGAGCCGCACCCCTATCGGCATCGGCGCCGCACCACCTTCGCGGCCAAGACGAGCGTGCTGCTCGAACGTGCCACGGCGTTGTTCCCGACGCTCGGCATCGAGCCGGCGTATGCCTGGGCGGGCACATTCGGAAGCACCAACGATGGCCTTCCCTACATCGGCACCCGGGCGGACGAACCGCACGTGTCGTTCGCGCTCGGATACGGCGGCAATGGCATCACCTTCGGCGTGATGGCCGCCACGCTGTTGCGCGATGCGATTCTCGGCAGGCCGAGTCCCGATGCGGAGCTCTTCGGCTTCGATCGCGGCGCGGCATCGCGACGGCAGATGGTCCTGAGTTCGTAGCGATCGCCCCGCCGCAGCGAGCATACGCTTGAGGCTGCGGGCTGCAGCCTGAATGCTGAATCACTCCTCAGCAAGCACCGTCGCCGGGTCGATGCTCGCGGCGCGTCGGGCCGGGATCAGGGCCGCGACGATCGCGACGAGCGCGAGCGAGGCGACGGCGGCGAGGTAGGCGCGCGGATCGCCCGGCTCCAATCTGAATAGAAATGCCGTCATCGTCGATCGGAACACCCACGCGACGGTGCCGCCGATCGCCAGGCCGGCGAGCACCAGACCTGCCGCCGATCGCAGCACCGCGAACACGATCAGCGCACGCGACGCGCCGAGCGCCATCCGCAGGCCGATTTCGCGGCGGCGATCGGCGACGAACTGCGCGATGACGCCGTAGACGCCGACCGCGGCGATCACGAGGCCGACGAGACCGAAGAGGCTCAGCACCAGCATGTTCAGCCGCCGCTGCGCCGCGCCCTTCGACACGACTTCCGCCATCGTCCGCACGTCGCGCAGCGGCATGTCCGGCAGCACGTCACGCATCGCCTGTCGGACGTACGGGAGCACGTCGTAGGGATCGGCTGCCGTCCGGATCACGAGGTCGCCGCGATTGCGCGCGCCGTACGCCACCGGCACGAACGCCTCCGCCCGCGGCGCAGTTTCGAGATCGGTCTGAACGACGTCCGCGACCACGCCGACGACGGTGTAGGGATCGTCGTCGAGGGTGATTGACGCGCCGATGGGATCGACGCCGCCGAAGTAGGCGCTGGCGGCCGACTCGTTGAGGATTGCGGCTCGCGGCAAGCGGTCGCGATCCTGCTCGGACAACCAGCGCCCGCGACGCAGGGCGATGTCGAGCGCGCGGAAGTAGTCGGGGGTGACCCGACGGAACGAGACCGAAACGCCCGCCGCGGCCGCGCCGGGGGTGACGAGCTGGGTGGTGCTCATCGATCCGCTCAGCGGCGTGCCGCCGAGGATCATGCCGGCGTGGATCACGCCGGGCGCCGACGCGATCCGGCTGACGACTTCCTGGTATTCGGCGCGCAGATCCGGCCGCGCCCGCCCGGGCTCGGTCCGGGGCGCGAGCTGCACGAGCAGCACGCGATCGGCGGTCAGGCCGGTGTCGACGCGCATCAGCGCGCTGAAGCTGCCGATGAACAGCGCCGCGCCGACGAGCAGCACCACGGCGAGCGCGATCTCGGCGACGACGAGCAGCCGGCGCAGCCAGTCGCGGCCGGCCGGGGTGCTGCCTCGTCCCGCGGCCAGGATGCGGCCGAGATCGGGCCGCGAGAGCTGCAGCGCCGGCGCCAGCGCGAACAGCAATCCGGTCGCGATCGAGATCAGCGCCGAGACCGCCAGCACGCGCGCATCGAGCGAGATCGACGCGACGCGCGCGACGCCGTCCGGCATCGCGTGTTTGAGCAGGCCGACCAGCCACCACGCAACGAGCACCGCCAGGCCCGCGCCGGCGATCGACAGCACCAGCCCCTCGACCACGAGTTGACGGACGATGCGCCAGCGGCCGGCGCCGAGCGCCGCGCGAATGCCGATCTCGCGCCGCCGCGACGCCGCGCGCGTCAGAAACAGGCTGGCGACGTTGGCGCAGGCGATGACCAGGACGATCGCGACCGCGCCGAGCAGCATCAGCATCCACGCCGAGACGCGCGCGCCCACGAGATGGTCGCGCAGCGGCCGCACCGCGATGTCGACATCCTTGTTCCAGGCGGGATGAGCTGCCTCGAGCGCCGTCGACACGCGCGCCATATCGGCCTCCGCGTCCGCGATCGCCGCGCCCGGCCGCAGCCGGGCCACGACCTGCAGGTAGAGCGAGAACTGATTCGGCACCCGCGTGCGCTCGTTGGCCGGGACGAAGTACGGGACCCAGAGCTCGACCGGCCGCGGCGCACCGACCGGATACGCGAAGCCGTGCGGCATCACGCCGATGACCTCGAAGCCCGCCTGATCGAGCATGATCGTGCGGCCGACGATCGCCGGATCGGCGCCGAAGCGACGCCGCCACAACGCGTCGCTGAGAACGGCGACGAAATGACGCCCCTCGATCTCGTGATCGGCGTCGAAGCCGCGGCCGATGACGGGCCGTTCGCCGAACACGTCGAACAATCCGCTCGTGACCCGCTGATAGCTGACGTCCTCCGGGTCGGCGCCGGGGCGCTGCAGCGTGATCGATCCGGCCACGTAGACGCCAAGTCCGCTGAACACGCGCTGCATCGCGGCAACGTCGGCGTAGTTCTGCGGCGCCAGCCGGCTCATCGCCAGCGGATCGGCGGCCGTCCCGGACCCGGGCCGCCGCTCGCCCACCGCAACCAGCCGCTCGCTCTCGACGAACGGCAGCGGCCGCAGCACTACCGCGTCCACGATCGAGAAGATCGCGGTCGTCGCGCCGATGCCGAGGACCAGCACGCCGAGCGCCGCCGCGGTGAACGCCGGCGCCGCGCGCAGGCTGCGGATCGCCTGGCGGATGTCGAACGCGAGCACGTCCGCTCTCATCGCCGATCGCCACCGGCCGCGGCGATCGATGCCGGCGACGCCGCGACGGTAGCGGACGCGATCGCCGAACCGTCGCCGCGCTTCGGCCTCCGCCGCTTCGCGCGTCCAGCCGCTGGCGACGAGGCCGTCGGCGACTTCGGCGAGGTGAAACTCGATCTCGGCGTCGACGTCGTCTCCACGCACGGCTCACCTCCCCGCGAACACGCGTCCGACCGCACCCGCGAACTTCACCCAGCGGCGCTCGCCCGCGCGCAAGGCCCGCCGGCCGTCGGCCGTGAGCGCGTAGTACTTCGCCCGCCGGCCCTTCGGCGACACCCGCCATTCCGGCAGCAGCCAGCCGCGCTGCTCCATGCGATGCAGAGCCGTGTACAGCGCGCCGTCATCGATGTCGAGCTCGCCA